>JACQYR010000142.1 GCA_016208115.1 Desulfarculus sp. | reverse complement strand
CCCGAGGCGTACATGGCCAGGCCCTCCTCCAGCCACAGGGGATGCTCCCGCTGGCGCAGGGCCGCCGAGAGGTACAGGTGGGTCAGCTCGTGGGCCAGGAGCTGGCGGAACTGCTCGGGCTCGATGAGCTGGCGGGGCGAGCGCAAGAGAATCAGCCCCTGGCCGGGTACCGCCAGGCCGGCGGCCCAGCGGGGGCCGTCCAGTTGGGCCACCCGCTCCTTGAAGTCGTCCTCGCTGGTGGCCACTACCACCTGGATGCGGGGTGGGCTGGCCCCCACCCAGGCCGCCAGGCGGGGGGCGGTCTCCTGCACGATCTGGCGCACGTGGGCCTCAAGCTGGGGCGTGGCGGCCTGCACGGTCAGGGCCGGCGGCGGAGGCATGGCCGGGCTGGCGGCGGCCCAGAGCGGCGCGGCGGCCAGGCAGAGCAGCAGGGCCAGCAGGGGCAAAAGGCACCATTTTACGAAGTTGTTTCGCCTCCGGATTTGCCGTTGGGGTATTGGCGAGGGTTTTTGGGCAGCAACGCGGGAGGCCTTCTTGCCCCCTCTCCCCCATTCCCATGGGGGAGAGGGCCGGGGTGAGGGGGTCCTGATAGCGCCTTTCTCCTTATAAATTGCCAGGGAACGCGGGACGCAAAAAGAACCGGGGCCAGAGGCCAAGGGCGTGCTGCAAGGGCGGCTCTTGCCCCTGGCCGAGATGGAGAACTCCTTCCCCGGCGACCAGGAAGGCGCCGCCCTGGCCTACGCCCAGTCCTACTACCTGGTCTCCTTTCTGCTGAACCACCACGGCCAGGACGTCTTGGCCAAAATCATCGCCGAGTTGGCCCGGGGCAAGCCCCTGACCGCCGCCCTGCGCGAGGCCACCGGCCAGGGGCTCTACGCCCTGGAGCGGGACTTCAAGGAGGAGATGACTAGCCGCTTCTCCTGGCTGACGGTCATCACCGCCGGGGGCACCGTCTGGGTGCTCATATCGCTGGTGGCCGCCGTGGGGCTGGTGCTGCGCAGGCGGGCGCACAAGGTCCGCATGGCGGCCATGGCCGATGGCGGCGAGCACGGCGGGGTGCAGGACATGCGCCGGCGCTGGCCGCCGGGACCAAGGCCGCGTTTCAGGGTATTCGGGCGGGGAGCCGATGGCGGCGAGCAGGCGGCGGGGCCGGAGGGCGGGGCTGGCGCTGACACCCACCAGGAAAAAGACGGGCGGGGATGAACCCCGCCCTGCGAAATCCTACAATTTCGGTTAGCTACTAGATAAACCTCCCCGTCCTAGGCGCTGTGGGGGCAGCCCAGGTACTCCAGGGACTCGTCGTGCAGTTGCAGGTCCGCCAGGCGCTGGCGGGCGGCGGCGCACTCGAAGTTCAGGCTGCAGTGCAGCATGCACACCGCGTCTCCCCGCTCGAACTCGCCGAAGCAGTCTATGCGGTCTTCCAGGTCATGGACTTGCAGACGTCTGGCCAAGTGGCTCCTCGCTAGGTTGGCGCCCGCCGGCCAACCAGGGCCGCGGCGGGCGTTGATATTTAGGTCGCCTCACCCAAATTGTAATGACCAAAGACCAAATGCGCCAGCCAAGACGCCCCCAAACGGGGGCTTAATTTATAAATACCCGGCGAAACTCGCGAATATCGTGCAGGGCCAGGCCGGCCCCCATGACCACGCAGGTGAGCGGGTCCTCGGCGATGCGCACCTTGATGTGCATCTCCTCCTGGATGAGCTTGTCCAGGCCCCGGATCAAGGCCCCGCCGCCGGCCAGGGTCAGCCCCTCCTCGGCCACGTCGGCGGCCAACTCGGGGGGGGTCTTCTCAAAGGCCCGGCGCACGCTCTCCACGATCACCGAAACCGGCTCGGCCATGGCCTCGCGCACCTCGTCGTCGGTGAGGGTGACGGTGCGGGGGATGCCGTTGACCAGGTCCTTGCCGCTGATGTCCATGGTCAGGTGTTCGTCCAGGGGATAGGCGGAGCCGATCTGTATCTTGACGTTCTCGGCCGAGTTCTCGCCCACCAGCATCTGGTACTTGCGCTGGATGTAGCGCATGATGGCCTCGTTGCCCTCGTCGCCGGCCACGCGCACCGACTCGGAGTAGGCCGTGGAGAACAGCGAGATGACCGCCACCTCGGTGGTGCCGCCGCCGATGTCCACGATCATGCAGCCCCGGGGGCGGTCCACGGGCAGGCCCGCGCCGATGGCCGCGGCCATGGGCTCCTCGATGAGGTAGATCTCCCGGGCCCCGGCCTGCTCGGCGCTCTCGATCACCGCGCGCTTCTCCACCTGGGTCACGCCCGAGGGCACGCCAATGAGCATACGCGGCTTGACCACCCCGGCGGCCGAGCGCACCTTGTGGATGAACTCCTTTATCATCAGGCGGGTAAGGTCGAAGTCGGCGATGACGCCGTCCTTGAGGGGGCGGCTGGCCAGGATGGTGGGATTGGCGCGGCCCAGGTACTCCTTGGCCGCGTGCCCCACGGCGATGGTCTTGCCGCTGTCGCGCTGGATGGCCACCACCGAGGGCTCGTTGAGCACCACGCCCTTGCCCTTGATGTAGATCAGGGTGTTGGCCGTGCCTAGGTCCATGGCCATGTCCTTGCCAAACAGACCTAAGAGCTTGCTGAAGAACATGCGCTTGCCCTTTCGCCTATGCCAGCGCCGTCAAACTCCCTTGCCGGAGTTCAGGCGGTAGTGATCTATGGTGGAGGCCACCCGGTTGCCGGCCAATTGCAGGGCCCGCCCCTCTTCCTCCTCGATGTGCCTTTCGCTGCGGCCGGCAAAGGCCCACACCCCGGTGAGGCTGCGCCAGGCCAGCAGAGGCACCCCTACGAAGGCATTGTACCCCCGCATGGGCTCCTCTGGCGAGATTAGATAGGATTTTCCCTTGAGGGGGTTGAAGCGCGAATGGGCCAGGGGGCGCATTTCCCTGAAGACCCAGCCCACCAGGCCCTGGCTCACCGGGAAGGAGCGCCCGCGCAGGGTGCTCAGGCCCGGCCCCTCCACCGCCGCCACGGTGTACTGTTTGCGCCCGGGGTGCAACAGGCACAGAAACCCCATGGACAGGCCGCTGTAGCGCCGCCCGGCGTCCAGGACCTCGGCGAAGTAGTCGCGGGGGTCGCCGAAGGCCATGGCGGCGTTCTCGATGTCGTAGAGCAGATCCAGGATGCGCCCATACATGGCCTCGCGGCTGGACGTCTCCTGGTGCATGACCAGGTGGTTGAAGAACTTGGCGAAGTCGCGCACGACCTTTTTTTCGCGCTCGCCGAAGACCTGGCGGTTCTTGGTGTCCACCACCAAGACGCCCACCTCGCCCACGGGCATGGCCAAGAAGGCCTTGACGCCCTCGTCCTCGTCGTAGAGACGGGTGGCGCTGGAGCCCTGCTGGTAGCGATCCACGTCCACGATGCGCCCGGACTTGAAGACGTAGCCCACCAGGCCCTCGCCGGGGCCGATGGCGGCCTCGGCCCGGAAGGAGCGGCTGAGCGTGTGCCAGGACACGGCCTTGAGGGACTCGCCCCCGCGCTCGCGCAAAAAAAGCGCCGCCGTGAAGGCCTCCGTGAGGTCGGCCAGCAGGTTGATGGCGTCGGTCAGTTCGTGACGTTGGTCCATGGACCCCAGGTCCGCGGGGGGGTGCAGATTAAGAGCAGTCGCCGCAGAACTTGGCATAGGACCGGTCGTAGGAGCGTTCGCCCGCGGGACTGAAGAAGCACCCGGGGATCTGTCGCATTCTGCGGTGATAGGCCACGCACTGACAGCACAGGCCCTGCTTGTCGCAAGAGGAATAGGTGCAGGTGCAGGAGGCCTGGTTGGCCTGGAGATTGGGGCAGCCCTTTTTCATCTTCTCAAAGTCGGGCAAGGGTCCCTCTCTTGCTGGTGCCCTGTGAAAAGCGCGGGCCAAATCTTTCTTGATCGTCGAAGATACTGTATATAGGTTTAAAGTTAGTGTCAACCACCGAATGATGGGGTTGACCCCCACGGGGGCCTTGAGACGGCCCCCGGCGGGGCCGGTCCCCGGAAGGTAGCGCCACATGCCCGAACTGCCCGAGGTGGAGAGCGTGCGCCGCACCCTGATGCCCCGCATCCAGGGACGGCGCATCGCCAAGGTGGAGGCCCGGGAGGGCAAGCTGATCCGGCCCAGCCTCAAGGCCTTCCGCAAGGGGCTGACCGGACGCCTGGTGCTAGGCTCGGAACGCCGGGGCAAGCTCCTGATGCTGGGCCTGGAGGGCGGGGCCTATCTGGCCGTGCACCTGGGCATGACCGGCCAACTCATCATGGCCCTTCACCGTCCCCAAGCCGACCACCTGCACGTGGTTATCGGCTTCGAGGACGGCGGCGAGAGCCTCTACTACCGCGACGTGCGCCGCTTCGGGTTCCTGGCCTTTTGCCCCGACCGCGCGGCGCTGTTGGCCGGACCGCTGGCCAAGATGGGTCCCGACGCCCTGGGCCTGGCCAGCGCCCTTTTCGTGGAGCGGCTGAGTGGGCGCAAGGTGCCGCTCAAGAGCTTGCTATTGGACCAGCGGGTGCTGGCCGGGGTGGGCAACATCTACGCCGACGAGGCCCTGCACCGGGCCGGGCTCTCGCCGTGCGCGCGCACCGCCGATTTGGGCCGGGCCGATCTGCTGCGCCTGCATGAGGCGCTGCAACAGACCCTGGCCGAGTCCCTGGCCCGGGGCGGCTCCTCGGTCAAGAACTTCGTGGACGCCCAGGGAAGGCCGGGCACCTTCCAGCACGCCCACCGGGTCTACAAGCGCACCGGCCAGCCCTGCCCGGCCTGCGGCCAGCCGGTGGAGAGGATCGTGCTGGCGGGGCGTTCCACCCATTTTTGCCCGCAATGCCAGCCTGCGCCCAGATAGGGTGGGGCGGGGGTTTCAGCCCGGAGCAAAAGACGGGCGGGGATAAACCCCGCCCCTTGTATGTTGAACAAGGTCTGTACGGGAGCCGAAGAGGCCCGTCAGGGGAAGAGCGCCCCCCGACCCGTATACGCCCAGTGGCGGGCCCGCCACCGCCCATTGGCGGGCACGCCACCGCCCAGTGGCGGGCACGCCACCGCCCTAGCGGTTGTACCTTTGCATGATGGCCAGGAGCACCGCCCCGCCCAGGGCGCGGGCCTTCTCGCTGATGGTGCGCAGGTAGGAAGGGTCGTCCCGGGGGTCTATGTCGCCCACCTTCTGGCCGGGGTGCACCGTGGTGCCGGGGCGCAACAGCCCCCGCAAAAGCCCGCCGGTGCCGGCCAGGAGGGGCTGGCCGGCCACCCGGGCCACCTCCTGGCCTGGCGCCACCCGGGCGCCCAGTTCCAGGGCCGGCTTAAAAACCCCCGCCGCCGGGGCGCGTAAAACCCGCTGCCAGGTAAGGCCCCCGATCTGGCCGGGCACCCCCGTGTTGGCCTGGGCCTGGCCCTGGGCGTAGAGCCGGCCAAGATCATGGCCCCGGTTGGTTTCCACCACCAGGTGGGCGTGGACGCCGGCCTCGAAGCCCGGCCCCAGGGCGATGACCAGGGGCGCCTGGCTGATGTCCAGGTCCAGGCCCTGCTTGTTCAGGGTGGCCTCCACCAGCACCTGGGGTTGCAGCGCCGGCAAACAGGTCAGCGCGGGGTCCACCAGCAAGGGTATCTGGCCGGCGGCCCAGGCCGGCCCCAGTTCCTCAAGGCCCTTGACCAGCACGGCGGTCACGCCCTCCACGGTCATGCGGCCCAGGTGCACGGCCTCGCAGAAGCTCACGGCCCGACGCACGGCCAGGGGCTCTCGCGTCTCGCTGAGGGCCACCCGCAGATGGGCCTGGTGCAGACAAAAGGCCACGCCGCTGGCCATCTCGCCAGCGCCCTTGATCAGAACCGTGAGGTCGAGCTTCATGAACGGCGGCCCGCCGTCAGTCACGGGCCAGGGTGAAGCGCCAGCGGCAGTGCATATCCGCCGGATGGGGGTCGGGCGGGGCAAACAGGCACTCCACCTGAATGCGCGGGTCTATCTCGCGGGCGAAGCCCTCAAACTCGGCGCGGTGCATGGCCTGGCAGGGGTACTCGCTTAAGCCCCTGGTGAGCCGCCCCTGCTGGGCCGGGCAGGAGGGCACCTGGATTAGCAACTGGTCCTCCTGCTCGATATACTCATAGCCCACCAGCAGGGACCAGGGGAACAGGCGCATGGCCCGCGCGAAGCCCTGGAGCCCGCCCTGGTCCAGGCCGAAACGCTGCTTGAGGTCGCGGGCCGCCAGCCCCGAGACCTTGCCCCAGACCTGCTCGTTGATGCGGCAGGCCTCGTCGAGGCCATGGGCCTTCTCGATGTTGATGAACCAGAAGGCGTCCATGACCCGGTAGTCGTGCAGCAAAAACTCCAAGTAATTGATAAGCTCGGGCTTGGACCAGGCCTGAAAATCCATGACGCGCGCTCCCGTCTTGACGATGGCTAGAACCTAACATAGATTCTACCCAGGCTGGCGGGGTTTTAGGACGGGGAATAGCCATGATTAAATCCATGAACGTGGCCTGGTGGGTGCAGCGCTGGGCCGAGCTGAACCCGGCCAAGACGGCCATCCACTACGAGCACGGCCAGGTGAGCTACGCCGAGCTGCACGCCCGCTGTGAGGCCGTGGCCAGTTGGCTGCAAGGCGTGGGCATCGAGAAAGGCGACCGCGTGGCGGTGCTCCTGGACAACTGCCTGGAGTTCATCGAGCTGTACCTGGCCTGCGCCCGCCTGGGGGCGGTCTTCGTGCCCTTCAACTTCCGCCTGGCCGCGCCGGAGATACACTACCTCCTGGGCAACTGCCGGCCCCGGCTCTTTGTCTTCAAGGAGACCCTGACCCACAAGGTCGCCCCCCTGGCGCTCAGGAACCACCAGCCCCCCCTACTGGCCGCCGTGGTGGGCCAACCCGTGGAGAGCGGTGAGTTCCTCTCCTACAGCGCGAGCGTGGCGGCCTGCGCCGGGCAGAAGCCCTTTCTCACCTCCTCCCTGGCCCCGGCCGACCCCGAGGAGCCCCAGGTCATCATGTACACCTCGGGCACTACCGGCCACCCCAAGGGCGCGGTGCTCACCTACCAGAAGAGCTTCTTCAACAGCCTCCTTGCACCCGCGCTTCGACGCCCGCCTGGCCTGCCGCGACATCGCCCGCCTGGGGGTGAGCAAGTTCCTGGGGGTTCCCACGGTCTACCGGGCCCTGCTGGCCCTGCCCGACTCCCAGCGCCAGGGCCTGTCCTCGCTCAAGGTCTGCGCCATCGGCGGCGAGCAGGTCACGCCCGAGCTCTTGCTGGCCTGCCGCCAGGCCGGCTTCACCGCCCGCCAGATCATGGGCCAGACCGAGACATCCATCCTGCTGTGGGCCTCGGAGGAGGAGAGCCTCCAGCGGCCCGGCAGCGTGGGCCGGCCGGTGTTCCACGCCGAGGTGCGGCTCCTGGGCGAGGACGGCCGCCCGGTCAACCAGCCCGGCCAGGTGGGCGAGATCGTGGCCCGGGGGCCGGTGGTGATGAAGGAATACTGGCGCGACCCGGCGCGCACCGAGCGCGCCCTCAAGGGCGGCTGGCTGCACACCGGCGACCTGGCCCGCCGCGACGCCGACGGCTACTATTACCTGGTGGGGCGCTTCCGCGACATGTACATCTCCGGCGGCGAGAACGTCTACCCCGCCGAGGTGGAGCGGGTGCTTAACGCCCACCCCCAGGTGGAGGAGTCGGCGGTGGTGGGCGAGCCCCACGAGACCTGGGGCGAGGCGGGGCACGCCTTCGTCATCCCCCGCCCCGGCCAGGAGCCCAGCGCCGAGGATATCCGCGATTACTGCCGACAGCACCTGGCCGCCTTCAAGGTGCCGGGACGCGTCACCTTCTGCCGCCAGTTCCCCCGCACCCCCCTGGGCAAGGTGCGCAAGTTCCTGCTGCTGGAAGAAAACCGCCTGGCCTGAGACGGGCGCCGGCCCGGCCTTTCCCCGCTTGACGTCCCCGCTCAGGGGTGATATCTTGCATACTAAGTATTGTCTGGATCGGGGCGTAGCACATGGAATCCTACGAGGACTGCATCATCTTCCTATTGGCCAAGGCCTATCAGCGGGCCCACGCCATCCACAAGGAGCAGCTCAGGCCCTATGGCCTGACGGCGGTACAGCACCTCATCCTGGGGGCCCTGTCCATGCAGGACGGCCAAAGCGCCGGCGAGATAGGGCAAAAGCTGGTGCTGGACAGCGCCACCCTCTCGGGCACCCTGGACCGCATGGCCGAAAACGGCTGGATCAGCAAGGAAACCGACTCCAGTGACCGGCGCGTGGTGCGCATCAGCCTCACGCCCAAGGCCCAGGAGTTGGCCCCCATGCTGCATGGGGTGCGGGTGGGCAGCAATCAAGAATTCATGAAGAACCTTAGCCTGGAAGAGAAGGTGCTGCTCAAGCGCCTGCTCAAGGACCTGCGCTAATTTTTTTTGGGCAATTAGTTGGTATGCGAGACATTTTTTCGACAAGGAGGCTATCATGAGCGCGGACGTGTACAAGAAGTTGGCCCAGCATCTTGACTCGCTGCCCGCCGGTTTCCCGGCCACCGAGGATGGCGTGGAGCTGCGCATACTGAGCCAGCTCTTCACCCCGGAGCAGGCCGCCCTGGCCGTGCACCTGGGGCTCAAGCTGGAAAAGGCCGAGGCCATCGCCCAGCGCGCCGGCCTGCCGGTGGAAGAAGCGGCCAAACGCCTCCAGGAAATGTCGCGCCAGGGGCTGATCTTCAGCATCGAGTCGCCCGAGCGGCCGCCGGTGTACATGGCTTCCCAGTTCGTGGTGGGAATCTGGGAGTACAACCTCAACCGGATGACCCCCCAGTTCGTGGCCGACGTGGAGGCCTACATGCCGCATCTGTCCCAGGCGGCCTTTGGGGTGCTGCCCCAGTTGCGCACCATCCCCGTGGGCAAGAGCCTGAGCGCGGCGCCCGAGGTGCTGGCCTATGAGTCTGCCGAGGCCCTGATCCGCCAGCAGGAGAAGATACTGGTGGCGCCTTGCATTTGCCGCAAGGAGCACCAGATCAAGGGCGGCGGCTGCGGCAAGCTGGAGGAGGCCTGCCTGGTCTTCGGCTGGGGCGCCGAGTATTACGACCGCAACAGCTTGGGCCGCTTCATCACCCAGGATGAGGCCCTTGGCATCCTGGCCAAGGCCGAGGAAGAGGGCCTGGTGGTGCAGCCCAGCAACAGCCAGGACATCGTGAACATCTGCCTGTGCTGCGGCGACTGCTGCCAGGCGCTTAAGCACCTCAAGCGTCACCCCGTGCCGGCCCAGGTGGTGGTCAGCCCCTTCGTGGCCAAGCTGGACGGCGAGGCCTGCATCGGCTGCGAGGTCTGCCTGGACCGCTGCCAGATGGGGGCCTTCAGCATGGAAGACGACAAGGCAATGCTGGACACCAAGCGCTGCATCGGCTGCGGGCTGTGCATAAGCACCTGCGCCGGTGAGGCCTTAAGCCTGGAGCGCAAGGCCGAGCAGCCCCAGGTGCCCCGCACGGTCAGCGAGGCCATGGTCCTGCGCGCCAAGACCCGCCAGGCCCTGGCCGACAAGCTGGCCCGGCACCAGAACCTGTAAGGCCTGGGCCTGCCGCTCCCGAGCAACCCCGACCCCAGGGAGGTAAGGACCATGGCTCAGTGGCAGAAGACCGGCTGCGTGCTCTGCGCCCAGAACTGCGGGCTGGAGATCCTGGTGGAGGAGGGCCGCCTCAGCCGCGTGCGGCCCGACAAGGACAACCCCCGCAGCCAGGGGTACGTCTGCCGCAAGGGGCTGAACGCCATCTATCACCAATACCCCCAGGACCGCCTGACCCAGCCCCTCAAGCGAGTGGGCCAAGGCTTCGAGCCCATAAGCTGGGAGCAGGCGGTGGAGGAGATCGCCCACAAGCTGCGCGGGCTGGTGGATGAACACGGCCCCCGCTGCCTGGCCTACATGGGCGGCGCGGCCCAGGGGGGCCAACTGGAGGCCGCCTTCGGCCTGACCCTGATCCGCTCCCTGGGGTCCCAGTATTATTATTCCTCGGCCGGCCAGGAGTTCAGCGGCCACTGGTGGGTCACCGGCCGGGTGCTGGGCAAGCAGTACGGCATAGCCATCCCCTACGAACAGGCCACGGAGATGCTGGTGGCCTGGGGCTGGAACGGCATGATGAGCCACCAGATGCCCCAGGCCCGCAAGGTGCTCAAGGAGATCAGCAAAGATCCTGACCGCCTTTTGGTGGCCATTGACCCCCGCCGGAGCGAGACCGCCGCCATCGCCAACCTGCACCTGCCGGTGCGCCCGGGCTGCGACGCCCTGCTCATGAAGGCCATGCTGGCCATCATCCTGGACGAGGGCTGGGAGAACAAGAAATACCTCCAGGACCACGTGGCGGGCTGGGACCAGGTCAGCCCCTGGTTCCGGGGCGTTGACGTGGGCGCGGCCCTGGAGGTCTGCCAACTGGAGTACGGCCAGGTTTTGGAGCTGTGCCGCCTCATGGCCAGCAAGCGCTGGTGCGTACACCCGGACCTGGGCCTCTACATGGGCCGGCA
The DNA here is from genome assembly GCA_016208115.1 of Desulfarculus sp. Lineage (GTDB taxonomy): Bacteria > Desulfobacterota > Desulfarculia > Desulfarculales > Desulfarculaceae > JACRDC01. The sequence continues at coordinate 12,237 of JACQYR010000142.1, read as the reverse complement.
CAGCACCCTCAGCTCCTATTTGCTGCACCTGCTGGCCGCGGCCTGCGGCAGACTGGGCGCGCGGGGGGGCAATGTCATTCCCGGCTTCGTCATGCCCTTGGGCTTTCACGCCGACGAGCGCAACCCCAAGACCTGGCGCACCGTGGCCAGCGACCTGCCGCCGGTGGCCGCCGGCTCCTTCCCGCCGGCCGCCATGCCCGAGGAGATTCTGAGCGATCATCCAGAGCGCCTGCGCGCGGTCCTGGTCAGCGCCTGCAATCCCCTGCGGGCCTACCCGGACACCACGGCCTTTGAGCAGGCCTTCGCCAAGCTAGACCTGTTGGTGGTCAACGACATCGTGATGAGCGAGACCGCCCGCCTGGCCCATTACGTGCTGCCCTGCCGCACCTTCTACGAGGCCTGGGACGGGTGCTTCTTCCCCAACACCTACCCCGAGGTCTATTTCCAACTGCGCCGTCCCCTCGTGGACCCGCCGCCCCAATGCCGGGAGGCCGCGCAAATCCACACCATGCTGGCCGAGCGGCTTGGTTTGATACCAGACATCCCTCCCCAGGTGTCCCAGGCGGCCCGGGCCGGCAGGCTCGCCTTTGGCATGTTGCTCATGGGCTGGGCGCGCAAGGAGCCGAGGGTGCTCAAGGCCATGCCCTTCGTGCTGGCCAAGACCCTGGGCCAAGAGTGGGACAGCGCGGCCAAGGCGGCCCTGTGGGGCCTTTTGATGACCGCTCCCGAGGCCTTTCGCCAAAACGCCGCCCGGGCGGGGTTCGCCCCGGGCCCAGACCAGGGCGACCGCATCTTCCAGGCCCTCTTGGACCAGCCCCAGGGCTGCTGGGTGGGCCGGGCCGACGCCGGCAACCCCATGGAGGGCGTCAAGACCCCCTCGGGCAAGATCGAGGTGGTCATCCCCGAACTGGCCCAAGAGGTCCAGGCCCTGGATGCCGCCAGCGAGGCCCGGAGTTTGAGCCTGCCCAGCGGTTATCCCCTGATCCTCAATGCCGGCCGGCATATGGACTGCAACGCCAACACCCTCATGCGCAACCCGGAGTGGAATCAGGGCAAGAGGGCTTGCACCGTGGCCATGAGCCCGGCCGACGCCCAGATGCTGGGCCTGGCGGACGGCCAACGGGTCAAGGTGACCACGGAGGCGGGCAGTGAAGAGGGCGAGCTTCAGGTCTCCGGCCAGGTACGCCAGGGCATGGTACTCATCCCCCACGGCTTCGGCCTCAACCATGGCGGCCAGGTGTATGGCCTAAACGTCAACCGGCTGACCAAGAGCGCCCACCGCGACCCCCTGGGCACGCCCCTGCACCGCTACGTGCCCTGCCGGGTGCAGGCCGCCTGATAACCTTGCCGTACCCTTTTTGCGCGGGGCCGCCTGTGGTGGCCCCGCGCTCTTTTCTTTCCGCCGCAATTCCAGCGTCGCCCGCCATTTGTCCTCTGGACCAACTCCCACGGTTGTTGTATATAATTTATTTTATGAGACATGATTCACAAGATATAAACATCCCGCCTTCCCGCATCTCCCCCCCGGACGGCGGCCGGCGCTCCCTGACCCCCAAGGGCCAGCGCACCCGCCAGGCCCTTTTGGCGGCGGCCCGCCGGGTCTTCGAGGACCAGGGTTATTTCCAGGCCAGCGTGAGCCAAATCGGCCGGCTCTGCGGGGTCAGCCAAGGCACCTTCTACCAATACTTCAGCAACAAGGAGCAGGTCTTCCGCGAGCTGGCCGACGCGGTGCTGGCCGATTTCTGGCGCCAGGGCCAGGCACTCCCCCTGGAGGGGATGGACTACGCCACCGGTCTGCGCCAAGTCCTGCTGCTGGTGGTGGAGCATTGCCGGCAGAACGCCGGCCTGCACCGGGTGCTCAACGAGCACGACCTCATCGAGGGGCTGACTATCGGCTACTACGACGCCCTGGCCAGGTTTTTGCGGGATTTCTTCCGCCTGGCCGCCAGCCAGGGCCAAACCCGTCCCCTGGACCCCAACGTGGTGGCCTACGCCGTCATCGGCATGGCCATCTTCCAGCAGATGCGCATGGATGACGACGGCCAGACCCACGACGACGCCCACCTGGCCCAGGCCACCAGCGACCTTCTGCGCCGGGGCATCAGCGGCCCCAAGCCCTGGCGCGCCCCCCGCGACCTGGCCGCCTCCGCCCTGGCCCCGCGCCAGGAAGAGCAGCTATCCTGGCAGGCCGACCACACCCCAGGGCAGAAGACCAAGCGAGCCATCTTCCAGGCCGCCGAGCAGGTGCTGGGCCAATACGGCTACGGCCGGGCCAACATCTCCGAGATCACCCGGCAGGCCGGTGTGGCCCAAGGCACCTTCTACGTGCACTTCGCCAGCAAGGAAGAGCTGATGGACGGCGTGGTGCGCTTCCTGAGCCACGAGCTGCGCCGCGAACTCCGGCGGATCACCGACCAGGTCCGCGACCGCCGCGACAAGGAACGCGAGGGCATGCTGACCTTCTTCAACTTCCTGCGCCGGCATTCGCAGATTTACCGCATCGTGGCCGAATCCGAGACCATCGTGCCCTCATCGGCCCGCTATTACTACAGCCGCCTGGCCGATGGCTACACCCGCTCCTTACGTGCCGGCATGAAGGCCAAAGAGGTACGCTCCCTGCCCGTGGATTTCCTGGTCCCTTCCCTCATGGGACTCAACCACATGCTGGGCCTGCGCTGGCTGGTGTGGAACTTTGCCGCCAATCCCGAGGTGCCCCGCCAAGTGCTAGCCGACGCCGTGAGCCTGGTGCTGTGGGGCCTGGACCCCGCCTAGACTTCCCCTGCCCCGCAATTTCCCCTTGACAGCCGGACATGGCTCGTGGCTTAATTATGACAGGTGATTCATTTAAAATTAATGCTCAGCCCCGGGCGCTCCCGCTGCTTATCCTCCCCCTCGGCCCGGGGCATGACCGCCAAACCCTAGCGAGCTTCCATGATCAACAAGTTCCCCCATCTGCGGCTGGAGCACGACGGCCAGGTCTGCTGGGTGACCATAGACCGCGCCCAGGACCGCAACTCCATCAATACCCCTCTCATGTCCCAGCTCGCGGGGCTACTCCACGACCTGGAGGAGGGCGGCCCGCGCGCCGTGGTCTTCACTGGCGCCGGCCCCACCCACTTCATTGGCGGAGCGGACGGCATAGTGATGATGCGCCTGGACCGCACGGGGGCGCATGCCTTCTCGCGGCGCTTCCAGGATATCCTTGACCGCCTGGAGGCCAGCCCGCTCATCACCGTGGCGGCCATCAACGGCCTGTGCTTTGGCGGCGGCTTCGAGTTGGCCCTGGCCTGCGACCTGCGCGTGGCCACCACCGCCAGCCGCATCGGCCTGCCCGAAGTCAAGGTGGGGCTGATCCCCGGCGGCGGCGGCACCCAGCGCCTGCCGCGCCTGGTGGGCTCCGGCCTGGCCATGGAGATGATCTTAAGCGGTAAGCTTTACGACGGCGAGCAGGCCGCGCGTCTGGGTCTGGTGCACCGCGTGTCCCCGGAAGCAGGACTGCGCCAGGCCGTGGGCGAACTGCTGGCGCCCATGCTGCGCAACCCCGCCCACGCCGTCTCGCTGGCCAAGCGCGCCGTCAAGGCGGCGCAGAATTCGCCGCTGCCCGAGGGCCTGTCCCGCGAGGCCGAGCTGTTCAGCCAATGCCATGACAACGACTTTTTTCGCCGGCTCATGGTGGAGCAACTGCGCTCCGGCGTCCTGACCACCACCGAGGACCAGGCCCGCCTGCTGGAGGAAACCGCGTCATGAAGGTCTTGGGCATCAGCGCCAGCCCCCGCCCCCAGAGCAACACCCTGGAGTACATGAAGCGTTGCCTGGGGGTTCTGGAGGACCGGGGCCTGGAGACCGAGATGCTCTCGCTGCGCGAGATGGTCGTCAAGCCCTGCCTGGGCTGCTACGCCTGCGTCAAGGAGCGCCGCTGCGCCCAGGACGACGACGACTTCGCCGCCGTCCTGGCCAAAATGGAGGCGGCCCAGGGCATCGTGCTGGGCTCGCCGGTGCATCTCTCCTCGGTGGTGCCCCAGATGATGAGCCTCCTGGCGCGGGCCACCTTCGTGGCCCACTGGAACGGCAAATTCCTGGCCGGCAAGGTGGGCGGCCCTATCACCGTGGCCCGGCGAGCCGGGCACAACCTGGCCTTTGCGCAACTGCTCTTGTGGTTCTTCATCAACGGCATCACCGTGCCCGGCTCCACCTACTGGACCGTGGGCATGGCCGGGGCCGGTGGGGCCCACGATGCCATGGCCGACAGCGAGGGCATGACCCACGTGGCCAACTTCGCCGACAACCTGGCCAAGGTCATGGCCAAAATTTACGCCTGAGGGCCTGACGGGGAGAGAGCGCGTGCGGGGAATCGGATACTGGCTGGAAAAGCGGCAGGTCCTGTGCCCGGCCAAGGAGGCCCTGGTGGACGGCCCGCGCCGCCTGACCTACGGCCAACTCAACCAGCGGGTCAACCGGCTGTGCGGGGCCTTGTCCGGTCTGGGCCTGGAACGCGGCCAGCGCCTGGGCATGCTGGCCTATAACTGCCTGGAGTTCGTGGAAGTCATCATGGCCACGGCCAAGCTGGGCCTGGTGCTGGTGCCCTTGAACTGGCGCCTGACCGCCGCCGAGCTGGGCTTCATCCTGGGTGACAGCGGCACCAGGGCGCTGGTTTTTGATCCCCAGCTTGAGAAGCTGGCCGGCGAAATCAGGGCCTCCGCGACCCTGGAGACCGTGCTGGTCCTGGGCTCCCAGGCCCTGCCGGGCGCCCTGCCCTACGAGACGCTCCTAGCCGGCCAGGCTCCCGACGACCCCCAGCCGGCCCAGCCGCCAGACCTGGATACCCCCCACATCATCATGTACACCGCCGGCACCACCGGCAAGCCCAAGGGCGCGGTCCTGAGCCAGGGCGCCAGCTTTTACAACGCGCTCAACCTGCACCTGGACATGGGGTTCAGCACCGGCGACCGGGACCTGCTGGTGCTGCCCATGTTTCACATCGGCGGCATCGGGCTTTTCACCCTGCCCATGCTCTACGTGGGCGGCACGGTGGTGATCCAACACACCTTCGACCCCCTGGAGTGCCTGCGCCTCCTGGAGGCCGAGGACATCTCCCTGTTCTTCGCGGTGCCGGCCATCTTCCTGATGCTCATCCAGCACCCCCAGTTCCGCGCCGAGGCCTTCGCGGGGGTGCGGGTGGTGATGAGCGGCGGCGCGCCCCTGCCGGTCAGCCTGGTCAGGCAGTACCACCAGGCGGGCATCGTGTTGCAGCAGGGCTTCGGCATGAGCGAGGCTGCCCCCTCCATAGCCACCCTGGGCAAGGACCAGGCCTTGACCAAGGCCGGCGCAATCGGCCGCGCCCTGTTCCACGTCGAGGCCCGCATCGTGGACCCCCAGGGCCGGCCCCTGGGTCCGGAGCAGGTGGGCGAGCTGGCCATACGCGGACCCAACCTGATGCAGGGCTACTGGAACCGGCCCCAGGCCACGGCCGAGGCCTTCAGCGGCGGCTGGTTCCACACCGGCGATTTGGCGCGCATGGACAGCGACGGCGATCTCTACATCGTGGACCGCAAGAAAGACATGTTCATCTCCGGCGGCGAGAACGTCTATCCCGCCGAGGTGGAGGACGCCATCTACGAGCTGCCGGCCGTGGCCGAGGCGGCGGTGATCGGCGTGGCCGACGCCAAATGGGGCGAGGTGGGCAAGGCCCTGGTCAAGGTCAAGCCCGGTCTGGCCCTCGATCAGGAGGAGTTGCTGGTCCACTTGGCCGGGCGCCTGGCCAAGTACAAGATACCCAAGAGCGTGGTCTTCATCGAGGCCCTGCCGCGCAACGCCGCCGGCAAGGTACTCAAGAACGCCTTGAAGGAACGTTACGCCTGAACGCCGCCCGGGCCGGCCCCGCCGGCCAACCGCGGCCGGGTTGTTTCATGGCCCACACAAATGGCAAGGAGGGGAGGCATGAAAACTAGGTGCATGGGCATGGTCCTGGTGGCGGCCCTGGCGATGGCGCTCTGGGCGGGGCCGGCCATGGCCGCCGATCAGCCCCAGCCCATCAAGATCGCCCAATTGGCCGGCATGACCGGCGCCTTGGAAGCCTACGCCAAGCAGTCGGTGGCCGGCTTCAAGCTGGGCATCGAGTACGCCACCGGCGGCAGCTTCCAGGTGCTGGGCCGGCCCATAGAGATCATCGTCAAGGACACCCAGCTCAAGCCCGACCTGGGCAAGCAACTATTGACCGAGGCCTACAAGGATGACAAGGTGGACCTGGCCGTGGGGCCGGTCTCCTCGGCGGTGGCCCTGGCCTGCCTGCCCGTGGCCTTGGAGTTCAAGAAGATACTCCTGGTGGAACCGGCCGTGGCCGACTCCATCACCGGCAAGGACTGGAACCGCTACGTCTTCCGCACCGGGCGCAACTCCTCCCAGGACGCCATCAGCAATGCCATGGCCATCGCGAGGCCCGGGGTGTTCATCGCCACCCTGGCCCAGGACTACGCCTTTGGCCGCGACGGCGTGGCCTCCTACAAGGAGGCGGCCGAGGGCCTGGGCGCCAAGGTGGCCCACGAGGAATACGTGCCCATGAACGCCACCGACTTCACGGCCCCGGCCCAGCGCATCATCAAGGCCATGGAGGGGCTCAAGGGCGACAAGTACCTCTTCGTGATCTGGGCCGGCGGAGGCAACCCCCTGGGCAAGCTGCACGCCATGAAGCTGACCGAGAAGAATGGCATCAAGCTCACCTCGGGCGGTAACATCCTGGACGCGCTCAAGCTCTACAAGCCGCTTGTGGGCATGGAGGGCGCCACCTACTACTACTACGAGATCCCCAAGAACCCCATCAACGACTGGCTGGTGGCCGAGCACCACAAGCGCTTCAACGCCCCGCCCGACTTCTTCACCTGCGGGGGCATGTGCGCGGGCATCGCCGTGGTGGAGGCGCTGAAGAAGGCCGGCACCACCGACAGCGAGGCGCTCATCAAGGCCATGGAGGGCATGCACTTTATGACCCCCAAGGGCGAGATGGTCTTCCGCGCCGAGGACCACCAGGCCCTGCAATCCATGTACGCCTTCAAGATCAACGCCAAACCCGAGATAGCCTGGGGCATCCCCGAGATGACCCGCGAGCTGACTTGGAAGGACCTGAAGGTGCCCATCCGCAACCGCTAAGGAACGCCGGGCGAGGGCCGGCCCTGCGCTGGCCCTCGCTCCGCCGAACGCGATGAATGATGGGCGCTTTTCAAGACTACCGCAGGCATGGATTTGAGTGTGACCGCCACCCCACTGATGGAGACCAAGGACCTCTGCGTGCGCTTCGGCGGCCACACCGCCGTGGACCGAGTCAACTTGGTGGTTGAGCCCTTCACCCTCAAATCCATCATCGGCCCCAATGGCGCCGGCAAGACCACCCTGTTCAACCTGATAAGCGGGCAGTACCGGCCCAGCGGCGGGGGCATCTTCTTCAAGGGTCAAGACATCACCGCCCTGGACCCGCCCGGCCGCACGGCCCTGGGCATCGGCCGCTCCTTCCAGCTCACCAACATCTTCCCCTCGCTGACCGTGCTGGAGAACGTGCGCCTGGCCCTGCAATCCAGGGAGAAGATTGGGCTGAACTTCTGGCGCCACTACGGTAGCCTCTCCCACCTGGAGGACCAGGCCTATCATTTTCTGGAGATGGTGCTGATGGCCCCACGCTGGGCCGTGCCGGCCTCCACCCTCACCCACGGCGAGCAGCGCAAGCTGGAGATCGCCATCCTCCTGGCCCTGGAGCCGGAGCTGCTCTTGTTGGACGAGCCCACCGCCGGCATGAGCCTGGAGGAGGTGCCGGCCATCCTGGAGCTGATCCGCCAGATCAAGGCCACGGGCCAACGCACCATCCTCTTGGTGGAGCACAAGTTCGACATGATAATGGCCCTGTCGGATTCCATCGCGGTGCTCAAGGAGGGCCGCCTCATTTGCGACGACACGCCGCGGGCCGTGGCCGCCAACCCCGTGGTGCAGGAGGCCTACCTGGGCGGGGGGGTGAAGAATGCCTGAAGCCATTCTCTCCCTGGCCGGCGTGCATACCCACCTGGGCCAGCACCACATCCTGCAAGGCGTGAGCCTGGAGGCGGCGCGGGGACGGGCCACGGTGCTCCTGGGGCGCAACGGCGCAGGCAAGTCCACCACTCTCCGCACGGTCATGGGCCTGACCCCGGCCTCGGCCGGCAGCGTCGTCTTCGATGGGCGAGCCATCGAAAAGGCCAGACCCTACGCGGTGGCTAGGGCCGGGGTGGGCTTCGTGCCCGAGGACCAGGCCGTGCTGCGCGGGCTCACCGTGGAGGAGAACTTCCGCCTGGCCATGCTTCAGGAGAGCCCAGAGGCCTGGGCCAAGCTGGATACCATCTTCGAGCTTTTCGCCGACCTCAAGAAATTTTGGCGCGCCAAGGCCGGAGTGCTCTCCGGGGGGCAGAAGCAGATGCTGGCCATCGCCCGGGCCTTCGTGGGCGACCACAAGCTTTTATTAATTGACGAGCCCTCCAAGGGCCTGGCCCCCATCGTCGTGGATCACCTCATCGCCTCGCTCAACCAGCTCAAGCAGCACACCACGATCATCCTGGTGGAGCAAAATTTCCACCTGGCCAGCCAGGTGGGCAGCGACTATTTCATCCTGGACGACGGCCGCGTGGTCCACTCGGGGCTAATGAAGGCCCTGGTGGACGACGAGGGGCTCAAGCAGTCTTCGGCCTGATGGACGTGCTCAACCTGGCCCATGGAGCCTTCTTCGCCTGGGGAGCCTACGCCGGCTTCGCGGTGCTGAACGCCCTGAACGGCCTGGGCTGGGTTGAGACCGGCACCCTGGGCCAGGGCATATTGAGCGTGCTGCTGGCGCTGCTGGCGGCCTTGGCCATCGGCGGGGTGCTGGGCCTTTTCCTGGAGCGGGTCATCATCCAGCGGGTCTACGGCGACCACCTCAAGCAGATACTCATCACCATGGGCGCCTCCATGGTGCTGGCCGAGGTGATAAAGGTGCTGTGGAGCCCCAACAACCAGACCGTGCTGGTGCCCCTGAGCTTCACCGGCAGCTACGACGTCATGGACGTGGTCATCAACAAATTCCGCGTGGTGGCCATCGTGGTGGGCCTGGCGGTGTACGCCGGCGTGATGGCCGTGATGCAAAAGACCAAGCTGGGCATCATCATTCGCGCGGGCGTGGAGAACCGCGAGGTGGTGCAGACGCTCGGCTACAACATCAACCGCATCTTCACGGGGGTGTTCATGGCCGGGGCGGCCCTGGCCGCCGTGGGGGGCTCCATGTGGGGCATCTTCCGCGAGCAGATCACCCCGGCCATGGGCGACGAGAACCTCATCTTCGCCCTGATCGTGGTCATCATCGGCGGCATGGGCTCGGTGACCGGCTCCTTCCTGGGCGCCTGCATGGTGGGGCTGGCCTTCAACTACGTGGCCTACCTGGTGCCCAAGCTGGCCTTGGGGGCCAACATCCTCATCATGGTCATTATCCTGTTGATAAAACCCTGGGGCCTGATGGGCCGGGAGCAGTGACATGACCGGCCAGGCCCCCACGCCCGTGCAGATGGAGCGCCAGCGCCAGCGCGCCCGCCGCTACACCCGGCCGGGGTTTCTCATCCAGTTGGCCCTCCTGGCCTGCCTGGTGGCCGGCCCCATGCTCATGCCCTCCTTCCGGGTCATGGACCTGGTGGCCAAGATCATGATCTTCGCCGTGGCCGTGGCCTCCTTTGACATCATCCTGGGCTATACCGGCATCATCTCCTTTGCCCACGGCATGTTCTTCGGCCTGGGGGCCTACAGCGTGGCCTTGATCTGCCACTACTCCCAGCCGGTGCAGTACCATCACCTATTGCTGGCCGGGCTGCTGGCGGCGCTGATAAGCGCGGTGGTGGCGGTGGTGATCTCGGCCCTGTCGCTTAGGGTCAAGGCCATTTTCTTCGCCATGGTCACCCTGGCCGTGGCCGAGTTCTGCCACATCCTGGGCTACCAGTGGTCCAGCCTGACCAAGGGCGAGGACGGCGTGTCCTTCAAGCTGCCGGGCGTCTTCAACGCCGACTGGTCGGGCGGCAGCCTGTGGGGCACCCAGATCAACGGCCGGCTGCTGGTGTACTATCTCATCCTGGTGGTCGCGGTGCTTTTGTTCGTGGGGCTGGTGCGCTTCGTGCGCTCGCCGGTGGGGCGGGTGCTCAAGGCCATCCGCGACAACGAACAGCGCGCTACCGCCCTGGGCTACCGAGTTTTCCGTTACCGCGTGCTCTCCACGGTCTTCGGCTCGCTGGTGTCGTCCCTGTGCGGCGCCCTGTTCGCCATGTGGCTGAGCTACGTCAATCCCGACACCGTGCTGGGCACGCCCCTGATGCTCAACATCCTGCTCATGGTGATAATCGGCGGCCTGGGCACGGTCTACGGCGGCATCCTGGGCGCGGCCTTCATCAAGATCGCCGAGACCTGGCTGCCTGACCTGCAAAAGCTGGCCCTGAGCCTGTGGCCCAAGGTGGAATTCATGCAACGGCTAGCCGAGCGCTGGATACTGCTCTTCGGCATCCTCTATATATTGTCGGTGCTGTTCTTCCCCAAGGGAGTGGTCGGCACCTTGCGCGACCGGGCCGAGGTCCGCCGCCTGCGCCGCCTGGGCCGTCCATGACCGGCCACTGGCCAACCAGCGTCCTCGTCGGGGCGGTCGCCGATTTGACCGCATTCCGCCTGGCAACGACAAGGCCATGCCTATATACGGAAAGACCGTCATGCCAGCCTCGCTCAGCATAGACCAGCTCTGGCCAGGCCAGACCCACCAGATGCGGGTGATGGTGAGCCAGGAGATGATGATAGCCTTCACGCGCTCGCTGGGCGACCACCAGTCCTTCCACCAGGACCCGGAGATGGCCAAACGCTCCTTCTTCGGGCGCATGGTGGCGCCGGGTATGCTCACCGCCAGCCTCATCGGACGCGCCTTGGGCACCGAGTTTCCCGGTCTGGGCACCATCTACGTTTCGCAGGAACTCAAATTCGTCAAGCCGGTCTTCGCTGGCGATCTACTGACCATCTCGCTGGCGGTGCTGGAGATCATGGCCCAACGCAACCGGGTGCGCCTGGACACCACTGTTCTCAACCAAGAGGGGCTGACGGTGCTGAGCGGACGGGCCGAGATCATCCCTCCCGCCAAGCAACAAACCTGAGAGGAAAGACATGGAACCAGTCCGCACCTTCAGCGTGCTGACCGGCGAGGTGGCCATCCAGATAGGCGAGTGGCCTGGCGACGCCCAGACCATACTGGGCCTGCACGGACTCACCGCCAACCTGCGCTGCTACGAGTACATCGCCTCTGGCCTAGATGGCCACCACCGCCTGCTGGCCATGGATTTGAGAGGCCGGGGTCTCTCCGACAAGCCCGCCACGGGCTACTCCCTGGAGCACCACTGCCGCGACATCAAGGCGGTGCTGGACGGCCTGGGATTGCCCAAGGCCGTAGTCATGGGGCATTCCCTTGGGGCCTACATCGGCCTGGCCTTTGCCGCCTGGTATCCCGACAAGACGGCCGGGCTGATACTCCTGGATGGCGGCGCCGAGCTTTCGCCTCCCCAGTGGGTCAAGGTGGCGGCGGGCATTCAGGCTTCGGTGGACAGGCTGGGCAAGGTCCTGCCCTCCCTGGAGGCCTACCTGGACCTGGCCCGCCGAGCCCCCTACAGCAGGCCCTGGAACCAGGGCCTGGAAAGCTATTTCCGTTATGACGCCCAGGTGGTGCCGGGCGGAGTGCGCTCGCGGGTCAACCCCGAGAACGTCGCCGAGGAACGGGTCAACCTGGCGAAGGTATCACCGTCGCAGCTACATCCTTTGGTGAAATGCCCAGTTTTGATCCTGCGCGCCGCCAAAGGCATGCTGGGCGACGACGAATTGCTCCTGCCCGGCGACGCCCTCGAAAACATGCTCAAGGCCATGCCTCAAGCCCGAGTGGTGGACCTGCCGGACAGCGACCACTTCTCGCTGGTCTTCCAGCCCAACCCCGCCCGCGACCGGGCTATCCTGGACTTCCTGGATGGCGTAGCCTAGCAAGCGCTCCCACGTCTGGGCGCTGAAAAAGACAGGGGCCGCCGGAATAACCTCCTGCGGCCCGTGGCATTGACCAGAGGGAGCCTCAGCGGTCGTTCTGGCGGTTCTTTCTTTCCATGTCCTGGGCCTGTGCGACGGTGATGGCGATGACGTTGACCACGTTTGCCATGTCGGCGTCGAGTTGCAGGACGTTGAAGGGCTTGGTGA
>JACQYR010000044.1 GCA_016208115.1 Desulfarculus sp. | reverse complement strand
CATGCAGCAGCCGTCGGCAGGGCGAACGATGGTGGGGCGATCGCCGCGAAGCGCGAGTGACGCGAGCATCTGCGTCACCGCATCGTTGCCGCCGGAATGCGGCGCACCGCAGAGTGCGGCGAGGGCAGTCACTGCGCGATGCGTGTCAGGAGCGCGGCGTGCCTGCGCACGGCCGCGCGAGGATCACAGCGCGGGGTCCACCAACCCCTGCGACGCGAACTCCGCGAGCAGCTCTTCGACGTCGGCTCGAATGACGTCTGCCGTGACGTCGGTGTACTCCGCCGACAGCGTCGCGACGAGGGCGTCCAGCGTGTCGGTGACCGGCGGCAGGAGGTTCCAGACGCGCGAACCCACCGCGTTGACTGAGAAATAGACCTCGAGCGCGGGCGAGAAGATCAACCCTCCGTCGGCCAACGTCTTGAAGATCAGGTCGGACTTGGGCTTGGGCAGGCGGACGTTAGCCATGCTGATCGACATTACAGCGCTCATCGGTTTGGAGGGGGCATGAGAGTACAGCAGCCCCATCCAAGTCAACTTGCGTGCCAGATGCGACAAACGCTCGCCCGGACCAATCTCCGGGCGAGCGTTCCAACCTATTCGGGTCGGGAGTCAGGCTACCAGCGATAGTGGGCAAACGCCTTGTTCGCCTCGGCCATGCGGTGCGTGTCTTCCTTCTTCTTGACCGCGCTACCACGGCCGGCGGCAGCGTCCATCAACTCGGCGGCCAGACGCTCGGCCATGGTCTTCTCGCCGCGACCGCGGGCGTAGCTGATGATCCAGCGCATGGCCAGGGCCTGGCGGCGGTCGGGCCTAATCTCCACCGGCACCTGGTAGGTGGAACCGCCCACCCGGCGGCTCTTGACCTCGATCATGGGCCGCACGTTCTCCAGGGCTTTCTCGAAGACACGCAGGGGGTCCTCGTTGGTGCGCTCGCGGATGCGGTCCATGGCCCCGTAGAGTATCTGCTCGGAGGTGGACTTCTTGCCGTCGTACATCAGCTTGTTGGCGAACTTGGCCAACACCCGGCTGCGGAGCTTGGCGTCCGGGATGATCTCCCGCTTGGGTACTTCGCGTCTCCTGGGCATTTTCTCTTTCCGTCTAGCTTATTTGGGGCGCTTGGTCCCGTACTTGGAGCGACTCTGCCGGCGATCCTGCACGCCCACCGCGTCCAGTGTGCCGCGGATGATGTGGTAGCGCACGCCGGGGAGGTCCTTCACGCGGCCGCCGCGGATAAGCACCACCGAGTGCTCCTGCAGGTTGTGACCCACGCCGGGGATGTAGCTGGTAACCTCGATGCCGTTGGTCAGCCGCACCCTGGCCACCTTGCGCAAGGCCGAGTTGGGCTTCTTGGGCGTGGTGGTGTACACGCGGATGCAAACGCCACGCTTCTGGGGCGAACTCTGCAAGGCCGGGGTGGCCTTCTTCTTGCGCTGTTGCTCGCGGCCTTTGCGCACTAGCTGGTTGATGGTCGGCAACGAAAAGCCTCCTGTCACGTTCAGTCGGGCCCGGACGGCTAACTATCTGATGTCCGGCGCTAACTATTCACAAGTCAGATGGCCCTAACCCAGGCCGCGTTTCCAGCGAAAGCACGTTCGCCCCCCTTGCCCCCCTGGGAGCAATCCAGACGCGAACGGTCCGTGGAATTGCTATTTGTACCCCGCCGCCACATTACTGTCAAGGGCTTATTGGGGTCTGCCCTGGCAGCCCAGGCCGAGACCGAGGTCCCTCGCCTGGCGGGCCCATGACCGGGAGGACCCGGCGGCATCCGCCGCCCGTGCCCTTGGCGCCCCGGCAAGGCCTAGACCGTGGAAATATAGAGCATCCCCGGCCTTTTGGCAAGTGGTCTTCCGTGAGGAATCAAAGCCATCCATGGCTTTGATTCCTCATCGGCCGGGCAAAAACGGGGTTTTGCCCGGCCGCCCGGGCGCTTTCGCGCCCGGCGGGCCATCCTCGGGGTCCCCAAGCAAACGCGGTTTGCTTGGGGTGAATCCATGGCCCGCATCCTCAAAGGGGCCGGGCCCGCCGTCCCTCCAGGGGGGCGCGGCGGGCCCGGTTGGTTATATTACTATAATGGCTAGCCTTTTAGGCAAGCTCTCTGTTAGACCGCCGCCTCGCTGTCCACGCTGTCGCGCTCGGTCAGAAGTCCGGGCTCCAGGCGGGTCTCGCTGGTCTCCTCGGCGAGCGAGGTCTCCAACTCGGCGTCGGTGTAGCGCACCGACTGGCGGTAGTCGGCCGGCGCCTCGGCGTGGGGGATGTGCAGGTCGCGGTAACGGGTCAGCCCGGTGCCGGCGGGGATGAGCCGGCCCATGATGACATTCTCCTTGAGCCCCTTCAGGTCGTCCACCTTGCCGGCGATGGCCGCCTCGGTGAGCACCTTGGTGGTCTCCTGGAAGGAGGCCGCCGAGATGAAGGAGTCGGTGGAGAGGCTGGCCTTGGTGATGCCCAAGAGAAGCGGCTCGGCCGAGGCGTACTTGAGGCCCTCGCGGTCCATGCGGGCGTTCTCCTCGTCGAAGCGCCACTTCTCCACCTGCTCGCCCATGAGGAAGTCGCTGTCGCCGGCGTCCTTGACCCGCACGCGCCGAAGCATCTGGCGCACGATCACCTCGATGTGCTTGTCGTTGATCTTCACGCCCTGCAGGCGGTAGACCTCCTGCACCTCGTCCACCAGGTAGCGGGCCAGGTCCTTGACCTCACGGCTCCTAAGGATGTCGTGGGGGTTGATGCTGCCGTCCATCAGGGGCTCGCCGGCGCGCACGAAGTCGCCCTCGTGCACGGTGACGTGCTTGCCCTTGGGGATGAGGTATTCGCGAGGCTCGCCGATGTCGGGGGTGACCACGATCTTGCGCTTGCCCTTGGTCTGCTTGCCGAAGGCCACCAGGCCGTCAATCTCGCTGATGACCGCCGTCTCCTTGGGCTTGCGCACCTCGAACAGCTCGGCCACCCGGGGCAGACCACCGGTGATGTCCTTGGTCTTGGTAGTCTCGCGGGGGATGCGCGCCAGCACGTCGCCGGCCTTGACCGGGTCGCCCTCGCTCACCATGATGATGGCGCCCACGGGCAACAGGTAGCGGGCCTCGCCGCGTCCGCCGGGCAGCTTGGCGGTCTTGGTGGTGCCGGCGTCCTTGATGGAGATGCGCGGCCGCAGATCGGGGTTCTTGGATTCCACGGTGACCTTGGTGGAGCGGCCGGTCACGGGGTCCAGGCGCTCCTGCATGGTCGCGCTCTCGATGATGTCGCCGAACTTCACCTCGCCGTCCACGTCGGTGAGGATGGGGCTGGTGTAGGGGTCCCACTGGGCCACCTCGCCGCCGGCCTGCACCTGGTCGCCTTCCTGGAACAAGAGGTGGGCGCCGTAGGGTATCTTGTAGCGCTCGCGCTCGCGGCCGCCCTCGCCCATGATGGCCAGTTCGCCGTTGCGGTTCATGACCACCGGGTGGCCCTCGCTGGAGAGCACGGTGACCAAGTTGATGTACTTGAGTTGGCCGTTGTAGCGGGCCTCCACCCGGCTCTGCTCGGCGCGCCGGGCCGCCGCGCCACCGATGTGGAAGGTGCGCATGGTAAGCTGAGTGCCGGGCTCGCCGATACTCTGGGCGGCGATGATGCCGATGGCCTCGCCCACGTCCACGGGCTTGGAGTGGGCCAGGTCGCGGCCGTAGCACTTGGAGCAGACGCCCCGCTTGCACTCGCAGGTAAGCACCGAGCGGATGTCCACGTGCTCCACGCCGGCCTCTTCCAGCTTGGCCACGCCTTCTTCGTCTATCTCGTCGTTGGCGGGGATGAGCACCTCGCCGGTCAAGGGGTCGCGGATGTCCTTCAGGGCCGTGCGGCCCAGCACGCGCTCGCCCACGTGCTGGATCACCTCGCCGCCCTCGCGCAGGGCCTCCACCTCGATGCCGTTGATGGTGCCGCAGTCAATCTCGGTGACGATGGCGTCCTGGCTGACGTCCACCAGGCGGCGGGTGAGGTAGCCGGAGTTGGCGGTTTTGAGCGCCGTGTCGGCCAAGCCCTTGCGGGCGCCGTGGGTGCTGATGAAGTACTGCAGCACCGTCAGGCCCTCGCGGAAGTTGGCGGTGATGGGGGTCTCGATGATCTCGCCCGAGGGCTTGGCCATCAGACCGCGCATGCCGGCCAACTGCTTCATCTGGTCCTTGGAGCCACGGGCCCCGGAGTCGGCCATCATGAAGATGGGGTTCATGCTGGTGGTGGTGATCGCGGTGCCGTCGGAGCCCTTGACCGTCTCCATGCTGATCTCGTCCATCATCTCCTTGGCCACGTCCTCGGTGGCCTTGGCCCAGATGTCCACGGCCTTGTTGTACTTTTCGCCGTCGGTGATGATGCCGTCCTTGTACTGCTTCTCGATAAGCCGCACCTCGGCCATGGCCTGGTCAATGATCTCGGGCTTGCGGGCGGGGATGACCATGTCCTTGACACAGATGCTTAGGCCGCTGCGGGTGGAGTTGTAGTAGCCCATGTCCTTGAGGCGGTCGGCCAAAAGCACCGTGGCCTTGGTGCCGGCCATGCGGTAGCAGCGCCCCACCAGGGTTTTGAGCGCCTTCTTGTCCATGACCTGGTTGATCTGGTCGAACTCCATCTCCTTGGGCAGCACGTCGTAGAGGAGCACGCGGCGCTCGCGGGTCAGGTAGTACAGCCCCAGCACGATGTCCTGGTTGGGCACGATGATGGGCTCGCCGTTGGCGGGCGACAGGATGTTGTTGGTGCTCATCATGAGCACCCGGGCCTCGATCTGGGCCTCGATGGACAGCGGCACGTGCACGGCCATCTGGTCGCCGTCGAAGTCGGCGTTGTAGGCCTGGCAGACCAGGGGGTGCAGTTGGATGGCCTTGCCCTCAACCAGCAGGGGCTCGAAGGCCTGGATGCCCAGGCGGTGCAGGGTGGGGGCGCGGTTGAGCATCACCGGGTACTCGCGCACCACCTCGCTAAGGGTGTCCCACACCTCGGGAGACTCGCGCTCCACGAGCTTCTTGGCGCCCTTTATGGTAGTCACCAGGCCCTTGGCTTCGAGTCGGTTATAAATGAAGGGCTTGAACAGCTCCAAGGCCATCTTCTTGGGCAGGCCGCACTGGTGCAAGCGCAGGTCCGGGCCGATGACGATGACCGAGCGGCCCGAGTAGTCCACGCGCTTGCCCAACAGGTTCTGGCGGAAGCGGCCCTGCTTGCCCTTGAGCATGTCGGAGAGCGATTTCAGCGGACGCTTGTTGGGGCCGGTGATGGTCTTGCCCCGGCGGCCGTTGTCGAACAATACGTCCACGGCCTCCTGGAGCATGCGTTTTTCGTTGCGGATGATGATGTCCGGCGCGGAGAGCTCGTGCAGGCGGCGCAGGCGGTTGTTGCGGTTGATGACCCGGCGGTAGAGGTCGTTCAGGTCGCTGGTGGCGAAGCGGCCGCCGTCCAGGGGCACCAGGGGGCGCAGGTCCGGCGGCAGCACCGGGATGATGTTCATTATCATCCACTGGGGCTCGTTGCCGCTCTCGCGGAAGGCGTCAATGACCTTCAGCCGTTTGGCCAGCTTCTTGCGCTTGGCCTCGCTGGTGGTGGTCACCATCTCGGCCCGCAGCTCCTCCCACATGGTGCCCAGTTGCACCTCGGAGAGCATCTGCTGGATGGCCTCGGCGCCGATGCCGGCCTTGAAGTGGTTGCCGTACTCCTCCTTGAGCTGGCGGTAGCGCTCCTCCACCACCAGGGTGCCCTTGGTCAGCGGGGTGTCGCCGGGCTCCAGGATGATGTAGCTCTCGAAGTACAGTACCTTCTCCAGCTCCTTGAGGGTCAGGTCCAGGAGGTTGCCCACCTTGGAGGGCAGGGACTTCAAAAACCAGATGTGGGCCACGGGCGTGGCCAGGTCAATGTGCCCCATGCGCTCGCGGCGCACCTTGGACTGGATGACCTCCACGCCGCATTTCTCGCAGACCACGCCCCGGTGCTTCATGCGCTTGTACTTGCCGCAGTTGCACTCGTAGTCCTTGGTGGGGCCGAATATCTTGGCGCAGAACAGGCCGTCGCGCTCGGGCTTGAAGGTGCGGTAGTTGATGGTCTCGGGCTTCTTGACCTCGCCGAAGGACCAGGCCTTGATCTTCTCGGGGCTGGCCAGGGATATTTTTACGGCGTCAAAGGACAGGGGGTCCTTGGGTTTGGCGAAATAGCTATAGAGATCTTCCAAGGGACTTCTCCTTTATTCGGAGGCGGCGGCCAGATCGCCGCGGTGCTCGATCATCTCCACGTCCAGGCACAGGGCTTGCAGTTCCTTGACCAGGACGTTGAAGCTCTCGGGCAGGCCGGCCTCCAGGTTGTTTTCGCCCTTGACTATCTTTTCGTACATCCGGGTGCGCCCGGCCACGTCGTCGCTCTTGACCGTGAGGAATTCCTGCAAGGAGTAGGCGGCGCCGTAGGCCTCCATGGCCCAGACCTCCATCTCGCCCAGGCGCTGACCGCCGAACTGGGCCTTGCCGCCCAGCGGCTGCTGGGTGACCAGGGAGTAGGGGCCGATGGAGCGGGCGTGAATCTTGTCGTCCACCAGGTGGTGGAGCTTGAGCATGTACATGGCGCCCACGGTGACGTCGCGGTCGAAGGAGTCGCCGGTGCGGCCGTCGGTGAGCCGGGCCTGGCCGGTGGGGGAGACGCCGGCCAACTCCAGGAGGCTTCTGATCTCCAGCTCCGAGGCGCCGTCAAAGACCGGCGTGGCCAGGGGCACGCCGCGGCGCAGTTGCTCGGCCACCCCGGGCAGGTCCTCGTCCTTGAGGCCGCCGAAGGCCTCCTCCATCTCGGACGGGGAGTAGACCTCGGCCATGTAGGACTTCAGCTCCTTGATCTTGGTTTTCTGCGTGGCCTTGACCTTGGCCTCGGCGATGGCGTCCAGCATGCGGCCGACGCGATAGCCCAGCTCGCGGCTGGCCCAGCCCAGGTGGGTCTCCAGCACCTGGCCCACGTTCATGCGGCTGGGTACGCCGAGCGGGTTCAAGACGATGTCCACCGGCGTGCCGTCGCTGAAGTAGGGCAGGTCCTCCTCGGGCAGGATGCGGCTGACCACGCCCTTGTTGCCGTGGCGGCCGGCCATCTTGTCGCCCACCGAGAGCTTGCGCTTCATGGCCACGTAGACCTTGACCATCTTGATGACGCCCGGGGGCAGCTCGTCGCCTTTTTTCAGCTTGCCGATCTTGTTGTCGAAGGCGGCGCGGATCATCTCCACCTGCTCCAGGTAGCCGTCCACCAGCCGCTCCAGCTCCATCTGCCCCTTCTCGTCGCCGCCGGCCAGCTCCATCTCGCGCATGAGCCGCACCGGCAGGTCCTTCAGGTGCTCGTGGGTGATGGGAGCCTTCTTGGGCACCACCACTTTGCCGCGGTCGTCCTTCAGGGGCTGGGCCAGGCTTTTGCCCAGCAGATGCATCTCCAACTGGTCCATGGCGTTGCGCCGGATGATGCTGATCTCGTCCTTCTGGTCCTTCAAGAGGCGCCCCACCTCCTCGTCCTCGATGGACTGGGCGCGCTCGTCCTTCTCGATGCCCTTGCGGGAAAACACGCGGGCGTCTATGACGATGCCCTCCACGCCGGGGGGCACGCGCAAGGAGGTGTCTTTTACGTCGCCGGCCTTTTCGCCGAAGATGGCCCTGAGGAGCTTCTCCTCGGGGCTGAGCTGGGTCTCGCCCTTGGGGGTGATCTTGCCCACCAGGATGTCGCCGGCCTTGATCTCGGCGCCCACGCGGATGATGCCGGCCTCGTCCAGGTTGCGCAAGGCCTCCTCGCCCACGTTGGGGATGTCGCGGGTGATCTCTTCCTTGCCCAGCTTGGTGTCGCGGGCCACGGTCTCGAACTCCTCGATGTGCAGCGAGGTGAAGACGTCGTCTTTCACGATGCGCTCGCTGACCAGGATGGAGTCCTCGTAGTTGTAGCCGCCCCAGCTCATGAAGGCCACCATCACGTTGCGGCCCAGCGCCAGGTCGCCGTCGTGCACCGCCGGCCCGTCGGCCAGGATCTGGCCCTTCTTGACCTTCTGGCCGCGCACCACGATGGGCTTCTGGCTGGTGCAGGTGTTCTGGTTACTGCGCTGGAACTTGATGAGCTTGTAGATCTTGACCTGGGAGTGGGCCTCGTGGGTCAAGGGCTTGTCGTAGCGCACCACGATGCGCCCGGCGTCCACGTCGTTAATCAGGCCGTCGGCCTCGGCCACCACGCACACGCCCGAGTCGCGGGCCACCACGCTCTCGATGCCGGTGCCCACCAGGGGCGCGTCGGTGCGCAGCAGAGGCACGGCCTGCCGCTGCATGTTGGAGCCCATGAGGGCGCGGTTGGCGTCGTCGTTCTCCAGGAAGGGCACCAGGGAGGCCGCCACCGAAACCAACTGGTTGGGGCTGACGTCCATGAACTCCACTTCCTCGGGGCTGACCATCATGAACTCGCCGGCGCGGCGCACGCTGACGATGTCCATCTGGAACTTGCCTTTTTCATCCATGGGCGCGTTGGCCTGGGCGATGGCGTGGTCGCTCTCCTCCAGGGCCGAGAGGAAGTTGACCTGGGTGCTGACCCGGCCCTCGCCGGCCAGGCGGTAGGGCGTCTCGATGAAGCCGTAGTCGTTGACCCGGGCGTAGGTGGACAGGCTGACGATCAGCCCGATGTTGGGACCTTCCGGGGTCTCGATGGGGCAGATGCGGCCGTAGTGGGTGCTGTGCACGTCGCGCACCTCGAAGCCGGCGCGCTCGCGGGTCAGACCGCCAGGTCCCAGGGCGGAGAGGCGGCGCTTGTGCGTCACCTCGCTCAAGGGGTGGGTCTTGTCCATGAACTGGCTGAGCTGGCTGGTGCCGAAGAACTCCTTGACCACGGCGCTGACCGGCTTGCTGTTGATGAGATCGTGGGGCATCAAGGCCTCGATCTCCTGCAGGCTCATGCGCTCCTTGATGGCCCGCTCCATGCGCACCAGGCCGATGCGGTACTGGTTCTCCAGCAGCTCGCCCACGGCGCGCACCCGGCGGTTGCCCAGGTGGTCAATGTCGTCCACCTGGCCCTCGCTGTCCTTCAGCTCGATCAAGAGGCGCACGGCCTTGAGGATGTCCTCGCGGCGCAGGGTGCGCAGGTCCTCGGGCGCGTCCAGGCCAAGCCGCAGGTTGAGCTTCAAACGGCCCACGGCCGAGAGGTCGTAGTGCTCGGCCGAGAAGAACAGGTTGTGGAAGAAGGTGCGGGCCACCTCCAGGGTGGGCGGATTGCTGGGCCGCAGCTTGCGGTAGATGTCCACGATGGCGTCGTCGCCACCCTCCACCTTGTCCAGCTCCAGGGTGTCCCGGAAGCTACTGGAGACGTGCAGGCCGTCAATGAACAGGGTGGGCACCTCGGACACGCCGGCGGCGCGCAGCTTAAGAAGCGCCTCGTGGCCGATGGGCTGGTTGAGGGCCACCAGCACCTCGCCGGTGCCGGGGTCGGCCAGGTCGGCGGCCGCAAAGCGGCCCAACAGGTCGTCGGCGTCCACGGGGAAATACTCGGCGCCCAACTCGGCCAGGCGGTTCAGGGCCCGGCGGGTCATCTTCTTGCCGGCCTTGACCATGGGCTTGTTGGTCTCGGGGTCCAGCACGTCGCGGCCCATCTCGCGGCCCATGAGCTGGCCGGCGTCCACCTTGCGCAGTATCTTCTCGCCCTCCAGCTTGAACAGCTCCTTCTGGTACATCATGTCCAGGAGGGCCTGGGCCGAGTAGCCCAGGGCTTTCAGCAACAGCGTCACCGGGAACTTGCGCCGGCGGTCAATGCGCACGTAGAGGATGTCCTTGGGGTCGAACTCCAGGTCAATCCAGGAGCCGCGCAGGGGGATGACGCGGGCGCTGTAGAGGAGCTTGCCGCTACTGTGGGTGCGCCCCTTGTCGTGGTCGAAGAAGATGCCCGGCGAGCGGTGGAGCTGGCTGACCACCACGCGCTCGGTGCCGTTGACGATAAAGGTGCCGCGGGCGGTCATCAGGGGCAGGGTGCCGAAGTAGATCTCCTGCTCCTTGATGTCGCGGATGGACTGCACGCCGCTTTCCTTGTCCAGGTCGTAGACCACCAGGCGCACGGTGAGCTTCACCGGGGCCTCGAAGGTCATGCCCCGGGCCAGGCACTCCTCAACGTCGTACTTGACCTCGCCGAAGGAATAGCTTACGAACTCCAGGGACGAGGTGCCCGAGAAGTCGCGGATGGGAAACACGCTCTTGAACACCCCTTGCAGGCCGGTGTCCTGGCGGTCCTCGGGCGGCACCTCCTTCTGCAGAAAGCGCTCGTAGGACTGCTTCTGCATGTCTATGAGGTTGGGGATGTCAATGATTTTGGCGATCTTGCCGAAGTTCTTGCGGACCCGCATCCTGATCTCGGTCGCCTGGCTCATGGATTCTCCTTCAGAGAAGGGATGACGTCGCCTTAAGGCCCTCAGGCCCCGGCGCTGGCGTCAACAAACACGGGCACCCGGCGGCACCTGGCCCGCTCACCCACTGAAGCGGCCCGGTCCTGCCGGGGGGCGATGATTTTTTTGGCTCGCCCGCGGCCGAAAGCGCCGTAAGTTGCTTTCGGCCGCGGGTGGGATATCGCACTAAGGCGGTCCAGGGGCTGGCTTACTTCACCTGCACCACGCCGCCGGCCTCTTCCAACTGATTCTTGATGCCCTCGGCCTCTTCCTTGCTGACGGCTTCCTTCACGGGCTTGGGAGCGCCGTCCACCAGGTCCTTGGCCTCCTTGAGGCCCAGGCCGGTGATGGCCCGCACGACCTTGATGACCTGGATCTTCTTGTCGCCAGCCGACTCCAGGATCACGTCGAACTCGGTCTGCTCCTCCACCGCCGCGGCCTCGCCGCCGCCGGCGGGCATGGCGGCCATGGCCATGGGGGCGGCCGCGGTCACGCCGAAGGTTTCCTCCAGCTCCTTGACCAGCTCGGAGAGCTCCAGCACGCTCATGTTTTTGATGAACTCGATAACCTCAACCTTGGTGATCGCCATGATAATTTCTTCCTTTCCGGGGCCGGCGGCGCGTCTTTGGGCGCCCGGCCAATTTGCGATGAGGGATCGTCTAAACCTAAGCTAGGCCTGGCCGGCCTTCTGCTCCTCGATGGCCTTGAGCACGTTCATCAGCGAGCGCGGCACCGCCGCCAGCACGCTGACTAGGTTGCGCGGCACGCCGTTCATGGCGCCCAGGAGCATGGCCAGAAGCACTTCGCGCCCGGGCAGCTTGGCCAAGTCGGCCACCTGCAGGGCGCTCATGGGCTTGCCCTCCAAGAGCCCGCCCCGCACCTCCAGCTTGGGGTTGGTCTTGGCAAAATCCACGAGCGACTTGGCCAAGGCCACCGGGTCGCCATAGCTGATGGCCAACCCGTTGGGACCCATAAGCTGATCGGAGAGCACGGCGGCTGGTGAGCCCTCGGCGGCGCGCTTCAAGAGCGTGTTCTTGACCACCACGTACTCCAGGTCTTTTTCCCGCAGCTGCTGGCGCAGCTCGGTGATCTGCTCGACCTTGAGCCCGTTGAAGTTGGTCAGGACCAACGCCTTGGCGCGACCGAGACGCTCGGCCATGGCATCCACCACGGCCTGTTTCTCGCTACGGTTCACGTTAGGCTACCTCCTTCTTCCTCGCCTGGACCCTTGCCCTGCCGTCAGATACCAAGGAGGTGAGCACGATCCCTTATCGCCACACCTGCCTCTTTCGCTCTCGGCGGGTGACCGGCTGGCCGGTCATTATGGCCTTGTTACTCCAAGGCCGCCCGCTGTCTCTGACACGAAGCGCAGTTCCAGTGTCTATTTCTGACCGCAAAAAGTACGTCCTGTACTTTTTGCTCCTCGGCTGGGCAAAACTGGGTTTCGCCCAGCCTCCCGGGCGCTGCCGCGCCCGGCCCCGCGTCCTGCGGGGCATCGGGGCGAGGGCCGCTAAACCGCTTCCCTCCCCCCTTTATGTGCAGCGGACGCCCTCCGATGCCGGCGTCCGCTAGAAACCAAATGCTAGGCCTTGGCCGCCAGCTTGATCTCGGCGGTGTCCAGGCGCACGCCCGGTCCCATGGTGGTGGAGACGGTGATGCCCTTGACATAGGTGCCCTTGGCCGTGGCCGGCTTGAGGCGGATCAAGGTCTCCATCAGGGCGTCCAGGTTGTCCTTGAGCTTGGGCACGCCGAAGCTCATCTTGCCCACCGGCGCGTGCACCACGCCGCCCTTGTCCACGCGGAACTCGATCTTGCCGGCCTTGATCTCCTTGACCGCCTTGGCCAGATCAAAGGTCACGGTGCCGCTCTTGGTGTTGGGCATCAGGCCCCGGGGACCCAGGATGCGGCCCAGCTTGCCCACGGTGCCCATCATGTCCGGGGTGGCCACCGCGCGGTCGAAGTCGGTCCAGCCGCCCTGGATCTTCTCCACCAGATCGTCGGAGCCCACGAAGTCGGCGCCGGCGTCCAGGGCTTCCTTTTCCTTCTCGCCCTTGGCGAAGACAGCCACGCGCACGGTCTTGCCGGTGCCGTGGGGCAGCACCACCGTGCCACGCACCATCTGGTCGGCGTGGCGGGGGTCCACGCCCAGGCGCACGGCCACGTCCACCGACTCGTCGAACTTGCCATAGGCCGCGCCCACGGCCGCGGTCAGGCCCTCCTCGAAGGAGTGGCGCAGGCCGCGGTTGACCTTCTGGCGGGCCTCGAAGAATTTCTTGCCATGCTTGGCCATGATCGTTGTCTCCGTTTTGCTCGGAGCCCCGTGTGTTGGCGGCCTGGCCAGGCCTCCACGGGCCTCTGTTTGTTTAGGCCCCCGCACCCCTGCCCCGGCCCAGCCGGCGGGCGCCCCGGGGGCGTCTGCCTTTAGACGACCTCCAGCCCCATGGACCGGGCGGTGCCCGCGATGGTGCGCATGGCCTGGTCCAGGTTGCGGGTGTTCATGTCGTTCATCTTCTCCTGGGCGATCTCCTTGATCTGGGCCATGGAGATCTTGCCCACCTTGTCGCGGTTGGGCACGCCCGAGCCCTTGTCCACGCCCGCGGCCTTGCGCAACAACACCGCCGCCGGCGGGGTCTTGGTGATGAAGCTAAAACTGCGGTCGGCGTAGACGGTGATGACCACCGGGATGATGGTATCGCCGATGCCCTGGGTGCGGGCGTTGAAGGCCTTGCAGAACTCCATGATGTTGGCGCCGTGGGGGCTCAAGGCCGGACCCACCGGCGGGCTGGGGTTGGCCTTGCCGGCCGGGATCTG
>JACQYR010000043.1 GCA_016208115.1 Desulfarculus sp. | reverse complement strand
CCCGCTCGGCGGCGCCGGTGCCTCGGCCTCAGCCCCCAGCCCCGCCGGTCCCCAAGGCCGTTGCTCCGGTCCCCATGCCCCCTGTACCGCCACAGCCGCCGGCACCGCCGCTGGCCAAGGCCGAGGCACCGGCGCCGCCTAGGCCCATGGCCACCCCCGCCACCCTGCCCAGCACCAGCACCACTTCCACCACGACTACCAGCAGCACCACCACGACCACCAGCAGCACCGCCGCGCCACCGGCCCAAAGGCGCCAGACCCTGCCCATGCCCGAGCCGCCGCCCTTTGAGGAGCCCCAGGCGGACGATTCCGCCAGCCAGGCGCGGCTGCAGGCCCTGGACGAGGCCCTGTTCGCGGCCCTGCGCCAGGGCGGCCTGGAGCCCGCGCAGATACGCATCCAGGTGAACGGCGGCCCCCAGGGCGAAGTGACCCTGCTGGAGGCCAGGCTAAGGCCCGGCCAGGACCAGAAGGCCGTGGCCCGCGCCCTGGACCAGGGCCTCAGGCGCGCCCAGGCCCGGGGCGCCTGGCAACCCCAGGCCGGCGGCCAGATGCTCAGCGTCTCCCTGGGCCAGGAACTGACTCACCGCGTCAGCCTGCTCACCACCCCGGCGCCCAAGGCCCCGCCCCCGGAGCCCCCCACGCCCCTGCCTCCGGGGGCGCGTCCCCGGGTGGCCATCGTCATTGACGACATGGGCTATCAGGTGGAGCAGGCCCGCCGCCTGCTGGCCCTGGACCTGCGCCTGACCCTGTCCATCCTGCCCTTCGCCCCCCAGGCCCGCGAGACCGCCGAGCTGGCCCGGAGCCAGGGGGCCTTGGTCATGGTCCACCTGCCCATGGAGCCCCGCACCTATCCGGCCCTCAAGCCCGGACCAGGGGGGTTGTTGGTGAGCATGGACCCCGAGGCCCTGCGCCAGGCCACCCGCCAGGCCCTGCGCCAGGTGCCCGGCGCCGCCGGCGCCAACAACCACATGGGCTCGCGCCTGACCGAGGAAGCGGCCGCCTTGCAGCCAGTGCTGGAGGTGCTGCGCCAGGAGGGCCTGTTCTTTTTGGACAGCGTCACCTCGCCGCGCTCACAGGCCCGCGACCTGGCCCGACGCATGGGCCTGGCCCACGGCCAGCGCGACGTCTTCTTGGACCACGACCCCACGGCGGCGGCCATCACCCAGCAGGTGCACCGCCTGCTCAAGCTGGCCAAGGCCCAGGGCCGGGCCATCGCCATCGGCCACCCCCACGCCAGCACCATCGCCGTGCTCACCAGCCTGGCCCCGCGCCTCAAGCAGGAGGTGGAATTGGTGCCCGTGAGCCAGTTGCTCACCCCAGCCGGCCAAGGGGAGCTTGACAGCCAGGCCGCCAGGCCCTAGGGTTTCATTTATTGCTTCTTTGCTGGTTTCGGGAGGGATTGCTTGGGCTCGGAACTGGACATCCTGCGCGAGTATTTGGCCCGGCGCGAAATGCGCTACACCCCGGAACGCGAAGCCATCGTGCGCGAGATTTTCGCCCGCCACGATCACTTCAGCGTGGAGGATTTGTACCTGGGCCTGCGCCAGAAGAAGCAGCGCATCAGCCGGGCCAGCATCTACCGCACCCTGCCCCTGCTCATCAGCGCCGGCCTGGTGGGCCAGGTCTTCCAGGAGAACGGCCAGACCCTCTACGAGCACACCTACGGCCACGAGCACCACTGCCACCTGCGCTGCCAGGCCTGCGGCCAGGTGGTGGAATTTGCCGAGCCGGTGCTCCAAGAGGTGGAGGCCCGCCTGGCCCAGGAACTGGGCTTCCGCGTGGAGGGGCACAAGCTGGAGGTCAACGGCACCTGCCCGGCCTGCCAGTCCAAGGGTCGTTGAGCGGCCCCCGCCCGGAATCACATCACTCTTGTCTCGCGGTTTTCGCTAGCCCAGCCATAACCCCAGCAGCCTGACCACGCCCAGGGCGTAGAGCCCGGCCAGGAGGTCGTCGGCCACCACGCCCCAGCCGCCGGGCAGGCGTTGCGACCAGCCCACCGGCCAGGGCTTGGCGATGTCGAAGAGGCGGAAGGCCGCCAAGGCCGCCAGCAGGGGCCAGCCCGGGGCGGCCAGGCCGTACAGGGCCAGGAGCATGCCGGCGGCCTCGTCAATGACGATGGCCCCGGGGTCACGGTCCTCGCCCAGCAGGCGGCGGTTCAGGGCCGCCTGGGAGCTGGCCACGGCCAGGACGGCCAGGGCCAGACACAAGAGGCCGTACCAGGGGCCGGCCAGGGGCGCGCCGCCCTGGGCCAGCCAGGCCCAGGCCAGCGCCGCCATTAGCAGCGAGGCATAGGTGCCCTGGGGGCCGGGCAACAGGCCCACCCCCAGGGTTACCAGCAGGCGCAGGGCCATGCCGCCAGGAGGCCGGCGGTCGGGATTATGCGGGGGCATGGTGCATACCGCCAAAACATCCAAGGCCGACCCCAATCATGAGGATCGGCCTTGGATCATAAGGGCAAGCCTTGGGCGAGCGACAGCCATTAGCGGGATGGCCCGGGTCAGGCCACCGCCCCTTGCCCCCTGGGCCAGCCAGCGAAAATCAGGAGCCCAAGGGCACTAAACGCCAGGCCTTGGAACGGCCACGGGGGCTTTCCAGCACGTAGGTTTCACCCTCCTTGGCGCCGGTCAATTCGCTGAAATCGGAGATGGTGAGCCGGCCGGTGGCCGTGACCTGGTAGGGGGTCTTTTTCTCGGCGGCTTTCTTGCGGCTGGCCTGCTTGATTTCGCCGGTATCCACCATGGCCTGCTTGATCTGCTGAGCGATGGCCGAGCACCGTGCAACAACCTGGCACTGACAGGGAATGGGCAAGCGTTAATCCCCCACCCAATTACAGCCCGCGCCGGTTTCAGGAGTGGTGGAAACCCCTGCTTAGCTCGTTAGCCCACTCTATCTTGACGGCGCCGCCATACTCACCTATTCCTCCCAAAAACACTCTCAGCGTGCCCTCGCCCCTGGCCCAAACCGCCGGCCAAGGGTATGAGCAAGCGGTGAAAATAACCGCCCCGCATTCGGGGCCATGGCTATTTTTAATGTTTAATCATGGTGTTATGCGCGTGGATTTTTATGCATCAGCCTGGGAAGCCGGCAATGTTCATGCTATATTTAATAAAATTAAACCAACCCCAGGAGTAGCGCCATGCCCCAGCCAGCCTTGGCCAGACGCCACCGCCGTCTGCTCGTCCCCCTATTGCTCTGGCTGTTGTTGCTATGCCTGGCATGGGCCGGGGCGGCCTCCGGGGCCGCCCAAAACCAGCCGGATAACTTCTCCTTCGTGGTTTTTGGCGACACTCGCGGCGAGCCCTATCTGCCGGGGGGTGAAGCCCAGGCCGAGGCCATTCAGAAAGTTTTGCAGGAGCGCTTTCAGCAGCAAAGGGGCGACCTGCGCTTCTCCGCCCAGAGCGGCCAACTGGAGAGCGTGGTGATTCCCGGCCGGCCCGGCCAGCCGGACACTACCTATTATTACCGCGACGGCTGGCCTTGGCTGGTCACCCGGGACGGCCAGGTGATAATGCGCCGCGAGGGCCGGGCCTGGGTCTACCGCCGGGTCATCGCCGAATTGCAGCGCGGTGCCGCCGGCCCCGCCCAGGGCGCCAGCCTGGCCCTGCACACCGGCGATATAGAGCTGTGGGGGCAGCAGGGCCTGGGCCTGGACCAAAGCCCCGGCTGGCAGGATTTTTACGACAACTTCCTGGTGGGGCTGCCCCGGCCCCAAGCCGGCCGCGGGGGCCTGTTCTTCCCCGCCCTGGGCAATCACGAGACCTGGGGCGACCCGGAGATCAAGGGCACCCTGACCACCCTGCCCTATCTGGGCGCCTACGGCCTGAGCAAGGACCGGCGCATCTACGCCCTGGACTTCGCCGGCTGCCGCTTCATCTTCCTGGACAGCGGCGACTACAAGGTGGGGGCCGGCGAGGGCTGGTACAGCCAGAGCCCGGATTTCGCCCGGCAGATGCAGGCCCTGACCGCTTGGCTGCAAGAGGCCGCTGACCAGAAGATGCGCCAGGTCTTCGTGATCTATCACAAGCCCAGCTTTTGCATCTCCGGCCACGGGCCCCTGCCGGCCGGACACAACCCCCACCCCTATCTGAAGCCCTTTGCCCAACGCGTGAGCATCACGGTCTTCAACGGCCACGTGCACACCACCGAGTTGTACCAGGTGGACGGCATCCGCTACCTGCTCCTGGGCGGCGGCGGGGCGCCCCAGGTGCTCCAGGCCGACACGCCCCCGTCCGGCTACCCCCGGGAGCTCTACTGGCAGGGAGGCCCCCGCCAGGAGGAGTACAATTATCTGGTGGCCCGAGTGGAGGGCGGTGGCTTAAGCATGTGGCTGCACCGCTTCCGGCCCGGCCAGCCGGGGGGGCCTTTCCAGAAGATCGAGCTTTTCAGGTAAACCCGAGCAGGCGGTCACCACCATGCGAGGCGCGCTGCCCTTCTTGCTGGCCGTGTTGGCCGACGCCCTGCTGGGCGACCCGCCCACCTGGCCCCATCTGGTGCGCTGGCTGGGCCAGGCCATCGAGGGCCTGGAGGACTGGCTGAGGCGGCGCTACTTCTCGCCGGCCGAGCTGCGCCTGGCCGGGGTGATCCTGGTCATCCTGGTGGTGGGCGGTGCCTGGCTGGCGGCCGCCTTGGCGCTGGGGTTGGCCACGGGCCTGTGGAGGGTACTGGGCCTCCTGCTGGCCAGCCTGCTGGCCTTCCAGTGCCTGGCCGCCGGCCAGCTCTGGCGGGAGGCCCGCGCCGTGGCCCAGCCCCTGGGGCAGGGCGACCTGCCCGAGGCCCGCCGGCGCCTGGCCTTGATCGTGGGGCGCGACACCGCCAACCTGGACGCCCAGGGGGTGGCCCGGGCCTTGATCGAGACCATGGCCGAGAATTTCAACGACGGGGTGGTGGCGCCCCTGTTCTACCTGGCCCTGGGCGGGGCGCCCCTGGCCGTGGCCTACAAGGCCGT
>JACQYR010000042.1 GCA_016208115.1 Desulfarculus sp. | reverse complement strand
GCCCAGGAAGCCCTGGCCGCCCATGGGGCGCGCTTGGTCTGCCTGGACGCCACCGGCCTGGCCCGGGCCGCCGGCGCGGCCAAGGGCGCCAACCTGGCCCTCTTGGCCGGCGCGGCGGCGGCGGGGGCACTGCCCTTTGCCGCCGAAAACCTGCGGCAAGTGGTGCTGGGGGCCTCACCCCCGGCCCGGCTCCAGACCAACCAGCGGCTATGGGAATCCGGCAGCAGCGCCATCTGACCGCCAAGTTCTAGATAAAACCTAGCCTTTGCGTTAACCCGCGGGGGCGGGGTTGGCTATACTCAAACCCGGTCGGCAACGAAAGCCGGTGGCTTTGATTTTGACCCGGGCCTGGCCGGTCCGGCGCCTTAACCCGCCAAGCAAGGGAGATGGCCATGGGGCAGAAAAAGTCCGAGGGTAAAGAGGTCAGTCGGCGAGCCTTCCTGAAGACCTGCGGGGCGGCCGGCCTGGGGGCGATGGCCATCAGCTTCGGCGTGCCCACCCTGCTGAAAGCCCAGCCCAAACCCATCAAGATCGGGTCCATCCAGCCGGCCACCGGCCCCCTGGCGGTCATCGGCCAAGGCCAGCGCCGGGGCAACCAAATGGCCGTGGACTTCATCAACGCCAAGGGCGGCATCAAGTCCCTGGGCGGGGCCAAGCTGGAGCTGGTGCTGGGCGACAGCGAGACCAAGTCCGAGGTGGGGCGCTCCGAGGCCGACCGCCTGATAAAAGAAGGCGCCGTGGTGCTGGTGGGCGCCTTCGAGAGCGGCACCGGCATGGCCGTGGCCACCCTGGCCGAGCAGCGGGGCCTGCCCTTCCTGGTGGACGTGGCCACCCTGGACGACATCACCCAGAAGGGCTACAAGTACACCTTCCGCATCTTCCCCACCTCCACGGCCTTTGCCCAGCGCGGCACCGACTTCATCAAGGAGATTATGGCCGCCAAGAAGCTCTCGCCCAAGCGGGCGGTGGTCACCTACGTGGGCGACGCCTTCGGCAAGACCCAGGGCGGCTTCTTCATCAAGCACTTCAAGGCCGCGAACACGGGCATCGAGATCGTGGAGGAGATCAGCTATCCCCTGGGCATACCAGACCTGTCCGGCGAGGTGGCCAAGATCAAGGCCGCCAAGCCCGACCTGTTGTTCCCCATCTGCCGCCCCGGCGACAGCATGATCCTGACCCGCGAGCTGTACAAGCAGCGCGTGGAGCTCTTGGGCATCATCAGCCCCGGCTCGCCGGGCTGGTACGAGCCCTCGGTGGTGCGCGACCTGGACAAGCTCGCCCTGTACGTCATGGACAACGTGCCCTGGATCAACCCGGCCAGCCCGGTCTACCAGGAGGCCAACAAGCTCTTCGAGCAGAAGTACAAGGCCTACCTGGACACCAACACCGGCTGGGCCTACACGGGAGTGCTGGTCATCGCCGACGCCCTGGAGCGCGCCGCCTCCATTGACCCCGACAAGATCGTGGCCGCCTTCAAGGCCACCAACTTCAAGGACCACCCCATGGTGGGCGACGCCGTGCAGTTCGCTCCCAACGGCGACAACAAGAACGCCACCACGGCCATGGTGCAGGTGCTGCCCGAGGCCGACCCCCTCAAGCGGGTCAAGGTGGTGCTGCCCCAGAAGTTCGCCCAGGCCAAGTTAGTCTTCCCCGCTCCCCAGCTCTGGGACAGAGGTTGATGAACCTGGCCCTGGCCCTCCAGCTCCTGATCCAAGGCATACTGCTGGGAGGGATCTACGGCCTCACCGCCGTGGGTCTCTCCCTCATTTTCGGGGTCATGGGGGTGATAAACTTCGCCCACGGCCAGATGATGGTCATAGGCATGTACATCTCCTACTGGATCCTGGTGCTGGTGGGCCTGGACCCCTACCTCTCGCTGCCCCTGGCCGCCGGGGCCATCTTCATCCTGGGCTACGTGATCCAGTCCACGGTGGTCAACCGCATCCTGGACTTCCCCGAGGCCATGCAGGTGCTGCCTCTGGTGGCCATGGGCCTGATCCTGGAGAACCTGGCGCTGTTGTTCTGGGGGCCGGACCACCGCAGCCCCTCCACGGCCCTGGGGCTGGCCACCTTCACCCTGGGCACGGCCACGGTGGATGTCTCGCGTCTCATCGCCTTCTCCCTGGCCATCGCCTTCACCGTGGCCCTGTTCCTGTTCCTGAAAAAGAGCGCCATCGGCAAGCGCATCCGGGCGGCGGCCGACAACCGCCTGGGCGCCCAGTTGGTGGGCATCAAGGTTAACCGCATCAACAACATCGCCTTCGGCCTGGGCGCAGCCACCACCGGCGCGGCCGGGGCGCTGCTGTTGCCCTTAATGCCCGTCTCGCCCCACCTGGGGCATGACTTCACCACCACGGCCTTCGTGGTGGTGATCCTGGGGGGCATGGGCAACCTCTTGGGCGCCCTGGTGGGCGGCCTGATCCTGGGCGTGACCGAGTCCCTGGCCACCCTGCTGCTGCCGGCCACGCTCAAGCAGGTGGTCAGCTTCGGCCTGTTGGTGGTCATCATGCTCATCCGGCCCCAGGGCCTCTTCGGGGGCCGGCGATGAAGCGGCTCTACCTGCTGCTGGGCCTGTTGCTCCTGGTGCTCTTGCTCTTGCCCCTGGTGCTGGACAAGTACGCCCTGGGTATCTTCGTGATGATCTTCTTCTACGCCTACCTGGGCCAGTCCTGGAACGTGCTCACCGGCTTCACCGGGCACATCTCCCTGGGGCATGCCCTGTACGTGGGCATCGGGGCCTATGTCTCCACCTTCCTGGCCCAAAAATTCGGCCTTAGCCCCTGGCTGGGCATGCTGGCGGGGGGAGTGCTGGCCACGCTGGTGGCCTTGAGCCTGGGCTTTCTGGGCTTCCGCTTTGGCCTGCGCGGGGTGTACTTCGTCATCCTGACCATCTCCTGCGCCGAGATCGCCCGCCTGGTGGTCAGCCACATTGACGCCGTGGGCTCCTTCTCGGGCATCTTCCTGGACTTCAAGCCTGGCTTGGCCAACTTCCAGTTCCGGGGCAACCTGCCCTACTACTACATCAGCCTGGGCTTCATGGTGTTGGGCTCCCTGGCGGTGCATCTTTTGGCCCGTTCGCGCACTGGGCGGCTGATGGTGGCCATCCGCGAGGACGAGCAGGCGGCCCTGGCGCTGGGGGTCAACACCTTCAAGTACAGCATGACCACCATCGGCATCAGCGCCTTCATGACCAGCCTGGCCGGCACCTTCTACGCCAACTACGTCTACTACCTGAGCCCCAACTCCATGTTCGGCATGGGCCTGTCCATAGACCTGATCCTGCGCCCCATCATCGGCGGCCTGGGCACCGTGCTGGGTCCCATCATCGGCTCCTTCGTGCTCACGCCGCTCTCGGAGGTCTCGCGCGCCTATTTCGCCAAGGGCGGCCTGGAGGGCATGCACCTGGTGCTCTACGGGGTGCTGGCCATCCTGGTGGTGCTGTTCATGCGCCAGGGCATCCTGGTGTACATCAAGCGGGCACTAAAGCCCTTGCTCAAGCTGGAAGACTAGGCGCCGTGAATATCCTTAGCGTGCAGGACCTGGGCAAGAACTTCGGCGGGCTCACCGCGGTCAAGGACCTTTCCTTCAAGCTGAAGCAAGGCGAGATACTCGCGCTCATCGGCCCCAACGGCGCCGGCAAGACCACGGTCTTCGCCTGCCTGAGCGGCTTTTTGCACCCCGAGCAGGGCCAGGTGCTCCTGGAGGGCAAGTCCCTGCGCGCGCTCTCGCCCCACCGCATTTGCGGTCTGGGCCTGGCGCGCACCTTCCAGATCGTGCGCCCCTTCCTCAACATCTCGGTGCTGGACAACGTCATGGTGGGAGCCTTTCTGCGCCATAAATCGGTGGCCCAGGCCCGGGAGGAGGCGCTCAAGGTACTGGACTTCATGGGGCTGGCCCGGCTGGCTCACAAGGAGGCCGGCGGCCTGCCCCTGCCCCAGCGCAAGCGCCTGGAGCTGGCCAAGGCCCTGGCCACCGGGCCCCGGGTGCTGCTCCTGGACGAGGTCATGGCCGGGCTCAACCCCACCGAGGTGGACGAGCTGATCGCCCTCATACGCGACATCAACCAGCGGGGCGTGAGCATCCTCTTGATCGAGCACGTGATGCGCGGGGTGATGGCCCTGGCCCAGCGGGTGCTGGTCATCAATTACGGCCAGCTCATCGCCCAGGGCACACCGGCCGAGGTGGTGGGCAACCAGGAGGTCATCGCGGCCTACCTGGGCCGGGGGCTCGGCCATGCTTGAGGTCAAGGGCATGGACGTCTATTACGGCGATTTGCAGGCCCTGCGCGGGGTAAGCCTAACGGTGGGCGAGGGCGAGGTGGTCTCGGTCATCGGCAGCAACGGCATGGGCAAGTCCACCACCCTTAAGGCCATCTCCGGCCTCTTGCACCCCCGGCGGGGCTCCATCCACTACCTGGGCCGGGACATCACCCGGCTCTCGCCCTCGGCCATCGTGGAGCTGGGTATCAGCCATGTGCCCGAGGGGCGCCAAGTCTTCCCCTCGCTCACGGTGCTGGAGAACCTGCAAATGGGCGCCCAATTCCCGGAACCCATACGGCGCGGCGCCCAGACCATGGAGCAGGTCTTCGACTACTTCCCCAGATTGAAGGAACGCCTGGAGCAGAAGGCCGGCACCCTCTCCGGCGGCGAGCAACAGATGCTGGCCATCGGCCGGGGGCTGATGTCCCTGCCCAAGCTGATGATGCTGGACGAGCCCTCCCTGGGGCTGTCGCCGCTATTGGTGGAGACCATCTTCGAGATCATCCACAAGATCAGCCAGCAGGGCACCTCGCTCCAGATCATCGAGCAGAACGTGCACCACGCCCTGTGCATCTCCCACCGCGGCTACGTACTGGAGGACGGCGCCGTGGCCCTCTTGGGTCCCAGCCAGGAGCTCTTGAGTGACCCCCACGTCTGCAAGGCCTACCTGGGGCTGTAGCCAAAACCAGCACCGGTCTGGCGGGCAAATCCCCCCAGGCCCGCATGAATGTTGATTCACTATTCAGCTTGACACCCGGCCCGCGCGGTGAAATAGTTGAAAGGCATGGACAAGGCCCAAGAAATCCTGGCCGTGGGCGACCTGCACGGCCGCCACGATCGCTTGCGCAAACTCCTCACGCAGGTGCTACCCGCCCAGCCCGCCGGCACCAGCCTGGTCTTTCTGGGCGACTACATTGACCGCGGCCCCGACTCCCAGGCCACCGTGGAGGCCCTGCTGGACCTCAAGACCAGTCATCCCCAGACGGTGCTCTTGATGGGCAACCACGAGCGCATGCTCCTGGATGCCCTTGAGGGGCGGCAACTGGCCCTGTTCCTGGCCAACGGCGGCATGGAGACCCTGGCCTCCTACGGGCTGACTCCCGAAACCATGGGCAGCCTGCCCGCCGTTCATCTGGATTTCCTGCGCGGCCTGCCCCTGTGGCACGAAACCAGCGAGTACATCTTCGTGCACGCGGGCCTGAGGCCGGGGGTGCCCCTGGCCAGCCAAGAGGAACGCGACCTGCTGTGGATACGCGACGAGTTCATCTACAGCTCGTGGGACTTCGGCAAGACGGTGGTCTTCGGCCACACGCCCTTTGCCCAGCCCCTGCAAAAACCCAGGCTCATCGGCATTGACACCGGCGCCGGCTTCGGCCTGGGGCTGACCTGCGTCAAGCTGCCGGAAAGGACCTTCATCACCGTTGGCTAGGAGCCTGTCGGAGTAACACGCAGACAGGCTCCTAAGCGGGCCATGGACGGCCCGCCCGAAATCGGGCCAAATTCTCAATTGGCCCGATTTCGGAAGCTTGCCAAAATTTACTTTTGGCAAGCGCCAAGAGGAGAAAGCCAGGGATCCACCCCAGGCAAGCTCTGCTTGCCTGGGGACCCCGGGGATGGCTTTCTCCGACACACTCCTAGGGCCTTGAGCGGTCCCTAGGACACGCCTGCGAATACCGGTGCTCCTGGGCAAGTCACCAAACCGTGGAAGCGAGGTAGTTGATGCGAGGCTTTTTCCATCCCCAGTCCGTGGCCGTGGTGGGCGTCTCGCCCCGGGCGGGCAACCTGGGCCGCAACATCGTGGCCAACCTGGAAACCTTCGGGTTTACCGGGCCGGTGTACTACGTCTCCCCCCGGGGGGGCGAATACAAGGGCCAGACTATCCACCAGGACGTGCGCGAGCTGGACCAGGTGCCCGACCTGGCCGTGATCCTCACCCCGGCGGCCACGGTGCCCGAGATTCTGGAGTCCTGCGGCCAAAAGGGCATCAAGCGGGTGGTCATCGAGAGCGGGGGCTTTTCGGAGCTGGACCAGGGCCACGGCCAACTGGAGGCCCAGATAAAGGACACCGCCCAGCGCCATGGCTTGCGCTTCATCGGTCCCAACTGCATCGGCGTCATCTGCGCCCAAAGCGGTCTGGCCGTGCCCTTCCCCATGCTGGGCCAGGCGGTGCCCAAGGGCGGGCTGTCCTTGATCTGCCAGAGCGGCGGCATCGGCCTGACCTACCTGCACCGCGCGGCCATGGAGGGGCTGGGTATCGCCAAGTTCGCGTCCGTGGGCAACAAGGCCAACGTCAACGAGGAGGACCTGCTGGCCTATTACCTGGAGGACCCCGACACCCAGATGGTCCTGCTCTACCTGGAGTCCATCGTGGACGGCCGGCGCATGTGCGAGCTCATCCGAGCCAGCGACAAGCCGGTGGTGGTGCACAAGTCCAACATCGCGCATTTAAGCCACGGCATCGCCCAGAGCCACACCGCCGCCCTGGCCAACGACGACCTGGTGGTGGAAGAGGCCCTGGCCCAATGCGGGGCCTTGCGCGCCCACACGGTCAACGATTGCCTGACCATCCTCAAGGGCCTAAGCATGCCCCGGCCCAAGGGCCGCCGCCTGGCGGTGATCTCCCGCTCCGGCGGGCACGCGGTGGTGGCCGCCGACGCCGCCTTCCGCGAGGGCATGGAACTGCCTCCCCTGCCCCAGTCCTACCTGGAGCCCATCCAGGAGGCCTTCAGGGCCTCGGTCATCAAGCTGCAAAACCCCCTGGACCTGGGCGACCTGTTCCATTTCGAGCTGTACGTGGAGATCCTGCGCGGGGCCTTGGCCCAGGACAACGTGGACGGCGTGGTGGTGGTGCACGGCTACCGGGGGCCGGAGGTCAAGCCCAGCCGCCAGTTCATCAGCCAGGCCGGCGACCTGGCCCGCCAGTACGACAAGCCCGTGGCCCTGGTGCTCTTGACCACCGCCGAGGAGATGGACCAGGCCCGCCAGATATCCTCCCTGCCCATCTTCGACGCCCCCGAGGAGGCCATCAAGGCCCTGTCCATGGCGCAAAAGGCCGGCGGCAAAAAGGCCAAGCAGGGCCTGGGCTGCGCCGGGGCCTTTGACACGGCCCGCGCCGAGCGCATCCTGGCCACCGCCGGCCCCGACGGCGGCCTGGAGCTGCCCGAGGCCCTGCACCTCATCACCGCCGCCGGGTTGGCGGCCGCCCAGGCCCTGGGTTTTCCGGTATCCTTGAAGGCCGTGGGCGCCAGCTTAAGCCACAAGAGCGACCAAGGCGGCGTGGTGCTGAATCTGGGCGACGCGGGGGCCGTGGAACAGGCCGCCGCCAAGATGATGAAGGAACTCAAGCCCAACCGCCTGGTGGTGATGAGCATGATAAGCGGCGGCCAGGAGGTGATCGTGGGGGCCAAGCGCGACCCCTCCTTCGGGCCGGTGGTGCTGGTGGGCCTGGGCGGGGTCACCGCCGAGGTGCTGAAAGACGTGCGCCTGGGTCTGGCGCCCCTGGCCGACGGCGAGGCCGGGGCCATGCTGGACGGGCTCAAGGGCGCGGCCCTGCTCAAGGGCTTCCGGGGCCGGCCCCCGGCCAGCCGCCCGGCCCTGGTGGCCGCGGTGATGCAGGTTTCCAACCTCATCAGCCGCTTGCCC
Source organism: Desulfarculus sp. (assembly GCA_016208115.1). Lineage (GTDB taxonomy): Bacteria > Desulfobacterota > Desulfarculia > Desulfarculales > Desulfarculaceae > JACRDC01. The sequence goes on along the minus strand of JACQYR010000042.1, from coordinate 27,594 downwards.
CAGTTGTGGGAGCTGGACATCAACCCGCTGCTGGTGGGTCCCGGCGGGGCCATGGCCGTGGACGCCCGGGTCAGCGCCCGGCCCCCCAAGCCCCGGGGGCACTGAGAAAGGGGCGGGTACAAGGGTTGAGAAATTTCCCAGGGACCTGGTAAGCTTGGCCCCATGACAACCATCAAGCGGGAGCGCGCGGCATGGCCCCATGGAAAGTGGATCAGGTGCTGGACGCCAAGGGCGTGACCTGCCCCATGCCCATACTGATGATAAAGAAGGTGCTCAAGGAGATGAAGCCCGGCCAGGTGCTGGAGGTGCACGGCACCGACCCGGGCACCCAGAACGACCTGCCGGCCTTCACCGACCGCTCGGGCGACGAGTTCCTGGGCCAGGAGGAACGGCCGGGCTACGTGGCCTACTTCGTCAAAAAGCGCTAGGGCCCTACGCCTTGAAAAGCCAAGCCCGGACCGGCCTTCTGGCCGGTCCGGGCTTTTGGGCTTGGCGAAGGCTAGTCGTACAGGTTGAGGTGCAGGTAGCCGGGGCTCAGGAAGAAGGTGGACTGCTTGACCTTGTCGGCCCGCTCCGCATAGGTCACGAAGACCTTGTCGGGGCAGTCCACCCATTCCAGGGCCCGCACCTGGGCCAGTTCCACCAGGGGCTGCACGGCAAAGGCCAGGCGCACCACCGGCGGGTGGCTGTCGGGCTCCACGCCCACCAGGTCAGATGGCCTGGCGCGCCACCTCGTCCTGGCGCAGGGCCGGCGGTATCTCAGCCAGACGCTGGCGCAGGGCGCCGGCCAAGGCCTTAAGTTGCTCGTTCATGGTCACCTCCCGGGCAGGGGTCGCCATCCAGGCTAACCCAGGAGGCCGGTCATGTCAAAGGCCCTGGCCCCTGCCCAACCGCCGCGCCGGCGGCGCCTGGGCTAGTCGCAGACCTCCCGCTCGACCTCCCTAACCATCTGGCCGCCCTCGTAGTACTTCTCCTTGACGGTGTGGCAACGGCCCTTGCTGGCCACGGGATAGGCCTCCACGCGATGGGTGCCGCCGTCGCTGGTGTAGGCCACGGGCTTGCGATTATGGGCCGCCTCGCGGGAAGCCTGGCTGGCTATGTGGGCTATGGTGGCCCCGGCCACCACGCCGATGACGCCGCCGATCACGCCGCCCTTCCAGCCGTTGATGAGCGCCCCGGCCACGGCGCCGGTGGCGCCGCCCACGGCCCCGCCCTTGGCCTCGGGCGGCGCGGACTGAATCCAGGAACACCCGGAGAGCATGGCCACCACCAGCACCAACGCCAGCGCCCTGCCAAGGTACCATTTCTTGCGCATGTCTTGCCTCCCCCATGGTCCGGCTGGGCGGGCAGCCTCGGCCTCGGCAGCCAGACCGGTTGAAATGTGGACTATGTTATTTAGTGTAAAGCCGGCGGACCCGCTAGACAAGGCCCCGCCCAGGCGCCCTTGCCCGGCGGCCCACAGGCGGTATGCTTGCTATTCAGCAAAGGAGCGCTCCCCCATGGCGGACCAGTCCCGGAAAACCGCGCCAAGCCGGCCCCTCCTGGGGCTGACCACCACCATCCCGGTGGAGGTGGCCCTGGCGGCCGGTTTCGAGCCCGTGGACCTGAACAACCGCTTCATCAGCGATCCCCTCCCCGCCGGCCTGGTGGCCCAGGCCGAGGAGCTGGGCCTGCCCGCCACCCTCTGCGCCTGGATCAAGGGCATCTACGCCTGGTGCCTGCAACACCCCGAGGTGGCCACCATCGTGGGCGTCACCCAGGGCGACTGCTCCAACACCCACGCCCTCATGGAACTCTTGACCCTGGCCAGCCGCAGGGTGCTGGCCTTCGAGTATCCCCACGGCCGGGGTGCCCAAGACCTGGCCCGCCACCTGACCGGCCTGGCGGAGCAACTCGGCACCAACCTGGAGGCCGCCGAACAGGCGCGCCGCGGCCTGCTGCCTTTACGCCGCGACCTGGCCCGCCTGGATGAACTTACCTGGCAGACCGGTCAGGTCAGCGGCGGGGAGAACCACCTGTGGCTGGTCAGCGCCAGCGACTTCGAGGGCGATGCCCAGGGCTTCCACGCCCGCCTGCGCGCCTTTTTGCGGGAGGCTGAAGTCCGCCCGCCCCGTACGGGCGGCCCCCGCCTGGGGCTATTGGGCGTGCCGCCCATCATGAGCGGCCTGCACGAAACCCTGGAGGACATGGGCGCGACCGTGGTCTTCAACGAGGTGCCCCGCCAGTTCGCCATGCTCCCGCCTCCAGAAGGCGGCGACGCCAGTCTGGTGGCCCAGTACCTGCGCTACACCTATCCCTACGACGTGTTCCACCGCCTGGCCGACATCCAGCGACAAATAGAACTGCGCCGCCTGGATGGGCTGATCCACTACACCCAGACCTTCTGCTTCCGCCAGATGCAGGACCTGGCCCTGCGTCAGGGGTTGGACCTGCCCATGCTCACCCTGGAGGGCGACCGCGTGGCGCCGGTGGACGCCCGCACCCGCCTGCGCCTGGAGGCCTTCCTGGAGGTGCTGTCCTGAGCAACCTGGCCTGGCTGGCCCACTGCTTCTCCGCCCTCAAATTGCTGGCAATCCGCCGGCGGATGATTATAGTTAGCCAGTTGATCGCACCCGTCCCCTCTTGTACCAAGTTGCGATCAAACGAATTATTTTATCGCAACTTGGTATGCGGGCCATGGATGGCCCGCCGGGCGCGTAAGCGCCCGGGAGGCCGGGCAAAACTACGTTTTTGCCCGGTCGATCAGCAATAAAAGCCATGGATGGCTTTGATTGCGTATTCAGTATTAGGAGCTGACATGACGCCCAATTCTGACCAATCCGCTATCTCGCCGGTCTTCGCCCAGGCGCTCAAGAACGTGCGCTACCCCGGTTTTGACGCGGACATCGTGAGCATGGACCTGGTGCTGGAAGCCCGCCTGGAGGGCTCTAGGGCCGTGGTGCGCCTGAGGCCCCTGGCCGCCCCCCCCGAGGTGCGCGAGCAGTTGGAGAACGACATCGCCGGGGTAATCTCCGGCCTGGCCGGCGTGACCGAGCTGGAGCTGGACGTGCCCGAGCCGCCCCAGCCCAAGAAGGGTCCCGGCCCGCGCCCCATCGAGGGGGTCAAGGCCGTGGTGCCCGTGGCCTCGGGCAAGGGCGGAGTGGGCAAATCCACGGTGGCCGTCAACCTGGCCCTGGGCCTGGCCCAGCAAGGGCTCAAGGTGGGTCTCTTGGACCTGGACCTCTACGGCCCCTCCATACCCCTGATGCTGGGGCTCCAGGGCGCCCAACCCGGCGACGCCGAGGGCAACAAGATCGCCCCGGTGGTGGCCCACGGCATCAAGGTGCTCTCCATCGGCTTCTTGGTGGGGGCCGAGCGGGCCTTGATCTGGCGCGGCCCCATCCTCATGAAGGCCGTGAAGCAACTGCTGCACGAGGTGGCCTGGGCGCCCCTGGACGTGCTGGTGCTGGACATGCCTCCCGGCACCGGCGACATCCAGATATCCCTGACCCAGGAGGTGCCCATCGCCGGCGCCGTGGTGGTGACCACCCCCCAGGACGTGGCCCTGGTGGACGCCATCAAGGCCGTGGACATGTTCAACCACACGGGCGCGCCGGTGCTGGGCATCGTGGAGAACATGAGCTACTTCATCTGCCCCGACTGCGACAGCCGCCACGAGATCTTCGGCCACGGTTCGGTGAGGCCCCTGGCGGCGCGCCTGGGCGTGCCCTTCCTGGGCGAGATACCTCTGGACAAGGCCGTGCGCGAGGCCATGGACGCGGGTACCCCCATCGTGGAATCCACCGCCGCCTCGGGCCAGGCCTACCAAGAGCTGGCCCGCCAGGTGGCCGCCCGTCTGGGCCTGGCCCCGGAGGTGAAGTGATGGCCGCGCCCACCCGCCAAGCGGTCGAGGCCGCCCTGGACAAGTGCCGGGGCGAGTTGGTCAAGCACGGCGGCAACGTGCAGCTCCTGGGCGTCAACGAGCAGGGCGTGGTGCTGGTGCGCCTCATCGGCGCCTGCTCGGGCTGCAAGAGCGCCGGGGCCACCCTGCACAACGTCATCGAGAAGGCCCTGCGCGAGGAACTGCCCGGCGTGACCAGCGTGCAAGCCATTATGTGAGATGACGCCGGTCCCGCGCTAAAGGCGCACGGGCAAGCTCGTCGGCCTGGGGAAGGGGTGGCAAGGCATGGCAACGCTTTCGCTGGACCTAGTGGGCTGGGTCTACATCTCCCTGTCGGGCATCAGCGCCGCCGTGGGGCATCTCTTGGTCAAGAAGTCCCGCCTCAACCCCGGCGACACGGGCCTGGTCTCCCTGGTCTTCTCGCCCTGGTTCCTGGGGGCCATCGCCTTCTACCTGCTCAACATCATCCTGCTGGCCAAGGCCTTGGACCGGGCCCCGGTCTCGGTGGCCTATCCGGCCATCAACGGCATCAACTTCCTGGTGCTGGTGCTGGGCGCGGCCCTAATCTTCGGCGAGGCCCTGGCCTGGCCGCAATACCTGGGCCTGGCGGCCATCGTGCTGGGCGTCTACCTGGTGGGGCAGGTCTAAACCACATAACGCTCTAGGCAGGGCCGGGGCCGGGGCCTCATACTATTCACAGGTGATAATCATCCTGGGGATGGTCATGAAAGCCCCGCGCGCCCTGCCCCTGTCCCTGCACCTGCTGGTCCTGCTGACCCTGGCCGCCTGCCTGCTGGCCCTGCCCCCCCAGGCCGCCGCCCAGGAGGCCAGGCTGCGCGTGGTCTTCACCGAGTGGTTCCCCTACACCTACCTGGAACAGGGCAGGCCCGCCGGCTTTGAGATAGAGATATTCCAGGCCGTGGCCAGGCAAATGAACCTGGATGCCGAGTTCGTGCAGTACCCCTGGAAGCGCTGCCTGGCGGCGCTTAAGAGCGGCGAGGCCCACGCCCTGATCTCCCTGCTCAAGACCGGCGAGCGCCAGGAATACACCCTCTTCCCCGACGAGCACATCAGCATCTCTAGGACCGTGTTCTTCACCACCGCCGGCAAATCCATACCCTTTGATGGCACCTATGCCGGGCTGGCGGGCCACACCATCGGCGTGATCGCCGGCTTCAGCTATGGCCCAGCCTTTGACCAGGCCCAGGGATTGCGCAAGGAGGAGGTGAGCGACGCCAAGCTGCTAATCAAGAAGGTGCTCTCGGGCCGCAACGATCTGGCCGCCGAGAACCAGGCCGTCATCACCGGCCTGGCCCGCCAGATGGGCGTGCTGGAGGGCTTGAGCTTTTTGGAGCCGCCCATACACACCCAGCGGCTCTACGTGGGCTTCTCGCGGCACAAGAAGCTGGAGGGCCTCTGCCAGGAATTCTCCCAGGCCCTGGCCCGGTTTAAGCAGACCCCGGAGTACCGGGAAATCCTGGTAAAATATGGCGTGGAGTTCGCGGGGGCCGGGGAGTAAGGGGAATGATGGAAGGAGGCCGTATGCATCAGGAGGGGGGTATGTGGCAGGTATCGCTGAGCGAACTGCGCGGCAAGTTTGCAGAGTTGGGGAACATGGTGTCGGGCGACGGCCACCGCATCATCGTCACCCGCCGGGGCAAGCCCTGGCTGGCCCTGGTGCACGTGGAGGACGCGCAATACCTGGAAGCGAGGGAAGACGCGATTGACCTTCGGGAGGCCAAAAAGGCCCTGGCCGAAGGTGGAGAGAATATTACGTTGGAGGAATTAAAGAGAGAGTTGAGGTGGTGAGAAGTTAAACGTAATTTGTTTGGCACCTCTTAACTATAAGGACCTGCGGCGCCATTGCGAATATACTTAGGTAGCCAATTTTAATTAGTTAAGCATCCTAACCACAGCACGGCTGGTAAAGCCAACCAGTTACTATCAAGTGTCTATCACTAAATAACGCTCGAAATTACCGCTAATTGTAATAAGCATATCGGTAAGCTCTTTGATTATGTTACCATGTTCCCTGACCACCATTTTTCGCTCTTCACCTACTGGTAGGTCTGCGAACTGATCTCGCAACGCCATAGCCATCAACGATTTTTTATAAATAACATCTAATACTTCGCGCAAATCTTTACCAAACAGGAAATAGCCCTGCCTAATACCTTTCCAATATTTTTCGAGTTCCTCTGAGTCAACTTTACCTTTAGTAAAAATAGAAGACAAAAAGGATTTGACAGCAAAGAAAACTTCTATCCTCCTGTCATATAGCTCGAACTTATGCTTTGAGGCTTGGATTTTATATACCTGCAAAGCAACAAATGCCGAGGCGCAACTGATACACAATCCCATGACGCCAAAAATTACTGTTAGCCAGGTAGGCATAGCTTCAAATCCCCCATGAACCCCGCCTCAGTGCTTAACGATCAGCTTCCTCACCGCCTCTTCCAAGCCGTCCAGAGTCAGCGGGTACATGGGGAAGACGTGGCCGATGGCCTTGATGGTGGGGTGCACCCAGGCCATCTGGGGCAGGGGGTTTAGCCACACGCAGTTGCGGAAGTGGTCGGCGATGCGGCTGAGCCATTCGTGGCCCGGCGTCTCGTTGTGGTAGTAGTAGTCAATGGCCCCGCCCACGCTCATCAGCTCGCTGGGCGCCATGTAGGCGTCGCCCACCAGGATCACCTTGTAGTCGCCGTCCAGGTTCTTGAGCACCGAAGGCGTGGGCTCGGCCTCGTTGTTGTAGATGTCCTTGTACAGGTCCTGGTAGACGCAGTTGTGAAAGTAAAAGGCCTTGAGGTCGCGGAAGTGGGTCATCTGGTGGGCGGCCGAGAACAGGCGGCTGACCAGGCGGCTGTAGGGGGTCATGGAGCCGCCCGAGTCCATGAGCAAGAGCACCTTGACCGTGTTCTTGCGCGCCCGGGTGAAGACCAGCTCGATCTCGCCGGCCTCGCGGCAGGTCTTGTCTATGGTCAGGTCAATGTCCAGCTCGTCCTCGGGGCCTTCCTTGGCGAACTGCCTGAGCTTCTTGAGCGCCACCTTGATCTGGCGCACGTCCAGGGCCACGTCGGTGCGGTAGTTGCGGAAGCGCCGGGCCGCCGCGATCTGGATGGCCCGGCCGCCGCCGCCCTCGCCGCCGATGCGTATGCCCGCCGGATGTGCCCCGGAATGGCCAAAGGGGCTGGTGCCTCCCGTGCCGATCCAGCGGCCGCCGCCGTCGTGGCGCTCGTCCTGCTCCTTTAGGCGCTTGTCCAACTCCTCGCGCAGCTTGTCCAGGTCCCAGCGTTGCAGCTTCTCCAACTCCTCGTCAGATAGTTCCAAGCGGTTCAGCGGGTCGGCCAGCCAGTCCAGGATCTCCTGGCGGATGTCGGGCGGCAGGGCGGCCTGGCGGAAGACGTGGGCAAAGGCCTGGTCGTACTGGTCGTAGAAGGTCTCGGACTTGATCAAGACCGCCCGCGCCAGGTGGTAAAAGCTGGTGAGGCTACTCTGGGCGTGGCCCTTGGAGAGCGCCTCCATCAAGGTCATCCACTCGGTCACCGAGACCGGGACCTTGAGTTGGCGCAGGGTGTAGAAGAAGTCCATGAACATGGGAGGGCCTTCCTAGAACCGGCTGCGCAATCCCAGCGGCCCGCTCTTGCCCGAGCGCTCCAGGGCGGCCTGCAAGACCTCCACGTCCTGCTCCTTCTTGATGAGCGCGCCGGCAAAGGGCAGCTCCTTGGCCACCTTCTCGGGCTCGATGCCCCCGGCGATGAGCGCCTGTATCCAGTCCAGAAGCTCGCTGGTGGAGGGCTTCTTGCGGAAGTTGTCTATCTGCCTGAGCCAATAGAAGCGGTTCAGGACCTCCTTGAGCAGCTTCTTCTCCAGGTTGGGGAAGTGTACGTGCACGATGTCCTTCATCAGGTCGGCGTCGGGGAACTCGATGTAGTGGAACACGCAGCGCCGCAGGAAGGCGTCGGGCAGCTCTTTTTCGGAGTTGCTGGTGATGACCACGATGGGGCGCTGGGCCGCCTCGATGGTCTCGTCGGTCTCGGGGATATAGAAGCTCATCTCGTCGAGCTCGTTCAACAGGTCGTTGGGGAACTCCAAGTCGGCCTTGTCCACCTCGTCTATCAAGAGCACCACCCGCTCGGCGGTGGTGAAGGAGCGCCCCAACTGGCCCAGGTGGATGTAGCGCTTGATGTCGCTGACGTCGCCGGTGCCGAAGCGCGAGTCGTTGAGGCGCTGCACGGTGTCGTAGACGTAGAGCCCGTCCTTGGCCTTGGTGGTGGACTTGACGTTCCAGATCAAAAGGTCCTTACCCAGGGCGCGGGCGATGTTGTGGGCCAGCAGCGTCTTGCCAGTGCCGGGCTCGCCCTTGACCAAGAGCGGGCGCCCCAGGCTGATGGCCACGTTGACCACGTCGCGCAGGGCCGGGGAGACGATGTATTTCTCGGTGCCGTTGAAGCGGTCGAAACTCTTGGACATGTGGGCTCCTTTACGCGGGCGTCCCGCCCAGGGGCGATGGCTCCGGCCGGGCGGGGTGGTTTGGCGCGAATGTCTCTTGGGGCTGGCGGACGCCTCCAGGTCCTGGTCCCGCGCGGGCGCTCCGGGCCGGGCAAGGGGTGCGCCTGGCCGCCGCTGCGGGCCTGCGAGAGGCCGTTGGCTTGCTAGACGGCCCGCGGCCGACGAAGGCCGCCTGCCGCACCAAGAACTTTAGCCCCTTATGGGCCACTTGGCAAGTCGCGGGCCCTTAGTCGCAGGCACTTGGGGCACCGGAGACGTTCGGCGGACCAAGGGGACTATAAATTGGTGACATTGGCGCGCGGCCTATTTACAATGCGCCTAGGCCCATGGCCCCGGGCAGGGCCGGGCCTCTTTACCCAAGTCAGGAGCATAAGCATGAGGGCAAAGGTCACGCTGGCATTGCTGTTGGTTTTACTGGGCCTGGGCACGCTGTTGGCCGGCTGCGCCGCTCTTGATTACAGCCCCGACAACGACCCCTACGCCGACCAGCGCCGCGCCCACGAACTCGAGTGGAACATAGACCCCTGGCGCTAGCCCCGCGGCTGGCCCCCACCTTCATCCCACTCCAAGCGCTCCGCCCGGCCGCAGGACGGCGAGCGAGGGTTTGACGCCATCCCGCAATAGCTCCAGTCCCATGCGGCCAAACCTGGGATGCGGGCGCCATTGCCTGGCAGGGTGGGTCAATATTGAGCAAGGCAACCCAACAGATGGCGGTCCCTGAGGAATCGCAGCCAGCCCAAACCTCGGACATCGCCATCAGCCTGTGCATGATCGCCAAAAACGAGGAGAGGCGCCTGGGCGCCTGCCTGGCCAGCGCCCNNNGTGGACGAAATCGTGCTGGTGGACACCGGCTCCAGCGACCGCACCGTGGAGATAGCCCGGGGATTCGGCGCCCGCGTCTTCCACCACCCCTGGGAGGGCGACTTCGCCAAGCACCGCAACCAGTCCCTCGGCTACGCCGGCGGCGGCTGGATACTGATGCTGGACGCCGACGAGGAGTTGGACCAGGAAACCGCCCCGGCCCTGCGGGAGATATGCCGCTCCACCACGGCGGACTGTCTGCTGGTGGAGATGATAAGCTACTATCCCGGCGGCGGCCACAGCCTGGACCTGGTGCCCCGGCTGTTCCGCCGGGCGGCGGGCCTGCGCTTCGATGGACCCATCCACGAGCGACCGGTGCTAAAGGGCGCTGCCACCAAATCTCCCATTCGCGTGCACCACCACGGCTACAACGAAACCCCCCAGATCATGGAGGCCAAACGCCAACGCCGGCTGGGCATGATCGCGCGCTGGGTGGAGAACTGCCCCGAGGACTTCCTGGCCCGTAAGTACCTGGCCCTGGCCTGCCTGGAGAACCCCCACACCATGCCCCAGGCCCTGGAGGCCGGCTTGGCTTCCCTGGCCCTGGCCAGGCGCCAAGGCGCGGACCGGCGCTATTACCCCCTCCTGTATTTCCCGGTGCTGAGCGTGCTCACTTTTCTTCAGCGCGACCAGGAGGCCATTGAAAAGGCCCTGGAATGCGTGGCCCTGGAGCCTCGCCACCCCGACCCCTACTACTTCCTGGCTGGCGCCCACTACCGCATGGGGCAGTGGGAAAAGGCCCGGGAGGCCTTTGGCCGTTACCGCGACTCCCTGGAGCAGGTGGGCCAGTATCCCGAGTTGTTGATGATAAGCGGGGTGGCCACCTCGGCCTACGCCGCCTCGGCCTGGCAGCGCTGGGCCTTGGCCTGCCTGGCGCTGGACGACCAGGAGCAGGCCCTGGCGGTGTATCAGCGGCTATTGGAGCGGGAAGACGCGGAGCAACTGGCCCGCGAGGTGCCGCACCGCGCACTGACGCTTTCACCGACATCCCTGGCCGCCCGCATGGCCCAGTTGGCGGGCCAGAGAAGGGCCTCTTGGTCCTGGCCAGCCGAATTGGCGGGCTTTTGCCGGCGCGTGGAAAGGCGGGCGCGGGGCGCCGAACTGAAGGAAAAGGGGCTCCAGGCCCTTGGCCTGCCAGACCCCGGCGCGGCCATCACCCTGCTTGAGGAGGCCCTGACCTGCTCTGAGTTAGACGCCGAGCTACATTATTACCTGGCCCTGGCCCGGCTACGGGCCGGACAGCGGGCGCAGGCCGCCGATGATCTGGCCCGCTCGCTTAACCTGGCCGGCGGCAATGCCCTGGCCTGGAAACTGCTGGGGGAGCACTACTTTGCCCAACGCTCCCACGGAGCCGCCCTGGTGTGCTACCAACAGGCCCAGGCCCTGGGCAACCAGGAGTCGCGGGCCCGTCTTCAGGTTTGCCAACGGCGCCTGGCCGGCCAGCCGCCTGGGTCCAGCGTGCGCCAGCAACCGCCGCGTCTGCTGGTATTTCTGGTGGAGGGCCTGGACCCGCGCAAGGTCGCGGCCGCGCCGCCGGAATTCCTGGCTGGCCGGGGGTGGGGGGAGGTGGTGTTGCCCAGCGGCGGCCAATGGTCCGATGAGGCTGCCTGGGCAAGCTTGCTAACCGGCGACCGTGCGCAAAAGTCTGGCTGGCTGGCAAACGCCACCAGCGGCGCCCCGCCCAGGCTGGGCAGCCCGCCGGCGCCCAACCTGTGGAGCGCCCTGGCCAGCCAATACTCCCTGGGTCTCATGGCGGCGCCCCTGGGTCATCCCCTGCCCACCGGCTGCCGCTGGGCCGTGGCCGGCTGGCCAGGGGGCCTGCTCAGCTCGCGGACGGCCTACCCCGCCGATCTCCTACCTTCCCTCTTGGCCCAGGGATTTCGCGGCGATTACCTATTAACGGAAGAAGACCAGCAGTTGCTGTGCCAACGAATCCAGGACAGCACCCAGGAGGAGGCGGCGCTCTATGGAGTGGACCGGCTAAGGCTGGCCGTGGCCCTGGACCTGCCCTCGGTGGAGGTGCTGGGGGTGGGCCTGAGCGCCGTGCAGAGGGTCGGCTCCTGCCCCGGGCTGGACTACCACCGCCTCTTCGCGGCCTATCAACTTGTCTATGGCTGCCTAAGCAGCGTGTTGGCCGCTCTGGCGCCACGGGATTTTGTTATTCTCAGCCAGGGCGAACCACCCCGAGACGTGCCTCAAAACGGCGCGGGCTTCTATTGTCTGTCCTGGCTGCGCGGCCCCGGCCTTGAAAGGACGCCTGGTGACTTGCTCCAGGATATCCTATCACGCATGGAATCCCCCCTGGGTTAACCCGCCAGCGGCTGATGCTGTAACAATCTAGTATCCCTGTTTCTTACATGCCCCACCCCGCCTCTTGCCCGGCCCGCCGGGCACGGGGTCTGAAAATTCCTGCCGGCCAGCCCCACGAAAAGCTAGATTTGCTCCCATATTTTGTGTATGGTAGTTCTCCAAGAGACAACCTGTAGTGGGTCATGACTTGGGAGCCTTCCCAACATACGGTCCGACCCCGTACCAAGCCTGACTTCTTTTAGTAAATCGTGGGCATTGTCCCCGTGCGAGGAACCACCCGCCAAGGCGCCAGGGACTATGGGGGCCGTGGCATTAACAAAGGGCGCGCCTGTCCGGCCGGACAGGCGGATCAACCACGACCGAGTCAGCAGTGGAAAGGAATCGTACATGCCGAGATTCTTACAGAAATTTGCCAGCCCGCCCCTGGTGGCCCTGCTCTGCCTCAGCATGATGCTGGGGCTCACCCCCCGCTACGCCGCCGCGGCCAAGGCCGAAACCGCCATCGAGCACCAGCCGCTCGAGTTCGTGGTGCCGGCCAAGCGCATCAAGATAGAAGCCAAGGTCACCGACCCCAAGGGAGTGCAGTTGGTGCGCTGCTACTTCCGCGCCGCCAAGACATCCACTCCCTTTGCCCACGTGGACATGGTCAAGACCGGCGAGAACACCTTCGTGGCCGAGCTGCCCGCCCCGGCCTCGGGCTCCACGGGCATCGAGTACGCCCTCTTGGTGGTCAACGGCCAGCGCTCCATCGCCAAGTCCGGCAACCTCTTGGTGCCGGCCAAGTACGACCAGTCCGTGCCCGCCTGGCAGTCGGCCACCTCCGCCCGCAAAATCGCGGTCTCCATGGAGCGCACCCCCACCCCCACTACCCTGGCCGGTTTTGAAGACAACCTGAGCATCACCGGCACCGACGCCTCCCAGTGCTATGGCGCCCTAGCCGGGCTGACCGACGCCCCGGCCAGCGCCACCTCGGCCGCCGGGGCCTCCTTCGCCGGCGCCGTGCCCGTGACCTACGGCGGCATCTCCACCAACACCGCCCTGCTGATCGCCGGCGGCGCCGTGCTGGTGGGCGGCGGCATCGCCATCGCGGCGGCGGCCAGCGGCGGCGGCGGTGGCGGCGGCGGCGGCGGGGGCAGCACTCCCGCTCCCGGTTGTCAGTGCACCGGCGACACCACGGTCACCAAGACCACCGTCAACCTCACCGTCCTGGTGGACGACGAGACCGTGCGCGACGACGACATGGTGGTACACGTGAAGGTCAACGGCAACTTCGTCTTTGCCAACGAGGTGCTCAATCACACCGGCGCCACCACCACCATCAGCCTCAACGCCTGCCCCAGCGTCAACACCATCACCGTGGTGGCCATCAATCAGTCAGACGACCCGCCCAACCGCGGCGCCCTGCAAATCACCGACCAGGCCCCGGGCAAGCCCTTCAAGCTGAACTGGTCCCTGATGGCGGGCGACGAACAGAACTTCACGGTTTGCACGCAGTAACGCCACCCAGACTTGTGCCATCCAGCCCGGGCGGGAGGCCCGCCTGCCCTCCCGGCCCGACGCCCCTTTAAGGCTCAACCTGGCCGAGGCCATCAACCGCGCCCTGGCCGCCAACCGGGGCCTGGCCAACAGCCAGGACAACCTGGAGAGCGCCCGCCTGGGCATCGTGGTGGCCGAGTCTGATTTCGAGCTCAAGATATATCCCCAAGCCGGGGTCTCCTTCAATGCCGCCAACAGCGACGACGGCGCCAGCACCTATGCCCTGGGCTTCAAGCTGGAGAAAAAGATATCCTATGGCACCAAGGCCAGCGTGGCCCCCGTGGTCTCCTTGAGCGGCGACACCTACAAGAGCGGCCTGGACATGCGCCTGACTCAGCCCCTGTTCAGGGGCACCAACCGCGAATACAACCTCGCGCCGGTGCATGGGGCCCAATACTACGACCGCACCGCCCGCCGCGCCTTCTACCTGGCCCAGGTGAGCACCGTGGTGGAGACGGTGGCCGGGGTCTAAGAGGTCATCCGCCAACGGGAGTTGGTGCGCCTCAACGAGGACGCCGCCCGCCGCCTGAGCGGCTTCGCCCAGGCGGCCATGGCCAAGGAAAAGGCCGGCCTGGCCACCCCCATAGACGTCTTTAGGGCCTCCATCCAGCTCAAACAGAAATTTCAACGACAGCTTCCTCTTCGACCGCGACAGCAAGGGACTGAGCCTGGTGACCAGCAGCGACTTGAACCGCACCGCTGAGAACGCCACCTTCCAGAGAAGCCTTTTGAGCGTGCAGGCGGCGGTGCGCAACCGCGAGGACCGCCGCGACGACGTCATCCGCCAGGTGCGCCGCGAGCTGCGTAGCCTAAGGCGCGGCCAGGAGCGCATCGCCAACCAGCAGGAGCAGATCCGGCAGGCCGAGGGCCAACTGGAGTTGGCCCAGGTGAAGTTCCAGCACGGGCTCACCGACAACTTCACCCTGCTGGAGGCCGAGAACCGCCTGCGCCAGTCACAGACCACGCTGTTGTCCCTGGTGGTGGACTATATCGTGGGTACCTACCGCATACGCGCCGTCCTGGGCACCCTGGTGGAGCGCGGCGGCCCCCCTTTGCCCAAGGAAGTGGAAACCAGCGCCATGGTGAAACCATGAACCTGACCTATTGGCTGCGGCACCGGCCGGTGATGGCCGCCCTCCTGGGAGTGGCGGTGTTGTTGTTGCTCATCGGCCTGACCCGCAAGGGCGGCCCAGGCGGCGAGGACGGCGCCACCCTGAGCGAGCGCGTGGCCCGCCTGAGCTTCGAGGTGCGGGTGCGCTCGGTGGGCGAGCTAGAGGCGGCCAAAGCCGTGGTCCTGGGCTCGGAGGTGCGCGGCGACCGCGGCAAGATCATACAGATCATCGAGGACGGCACCAGGGTGGAGCAGGGCGACACGCTGGTGCGCCTGGACCCCACCCCCTTCGAGGAAAAGGTCGCCCAGTTGGAGGGCAAGCTCCAGGAGGCCAGGACCAAGGCCGCCGCCCTGGAGCAGGTGGTGCAGTGGGAGCGCAACCAGTCGGAGCGCGAGGAGAAGGCCCTGCAATACGAGTTGCAGGCCGCCCGCCTGGACCTCATCAAGCTGGAGAAGGGCGACGGCCCCCTGGAGCTGGCCCGCCTGGAGGGCGACGCCCAGGACGCCCGCGAGGACCTCCAGAAGAAGACCCGCTACATCGAGGACCTGGAGGCCCTGGCCAAGCGGGGCTTCGCCAACCCCACCGAGGTGGCCCAGTCCAAGCAAAAGGCCGAGGAGAGCAAGCGCAAGGCCGATCTGGCCAAGCGCAAGCTGGAGAGCTTCCGCGACCACGTGCTGCCCTCCTCGCTGCAAAAGGCCCGCACCGGCGTGCAGAAGCTGGAAACCAACCTGGAGCAGCTCAAGAAAGGCACCGGCTTCAAGGTGGGCCAGGCCATGGCCGCCCTCAAGCAGGCCCAGCAGGAGATACATACCTTGACCGAGGAGGCCAGAGTGGCCCGCCAGGACCTGGCCAACACCGTCATCCGCGCCCCCATCTCGGGCCTGGTGGTCTTGCGGGAGGAATACTTCAACGGCCAGAAGCAGAAGCCCAAGGTGGGCGACCTGGTGCTGCAAAACCAGCCCCTGGTCTTTCTGCCCGACGTCTCGCGCATGATCGTCAAAACCCAGGTGCGCGAGGTGGACCTGCACAAGATATCGCTCGGCCGGCAGGCCCACATCACCGTGGACGCCTACCCCGACCTGCGGCTCATGGGCAAGGCCGACTTCATCGGCGTGCTGGCCAAGACCCGCGGCGACGTGCAGAGCCCGGACAAGTACTTCCAGCTCACCATCAGCATCCCCGAGGGCGACCCCCGCCTGCGGCCGGGCATGACCTGCCGCCTGGTGGTGGACTGCGGCCAGGTGGAGGACGCTTTGAGCGTGCCGGTCTCGGCGGTCTTCCGCGAGGGCGACAAGGACTACTGCTACGTGGAGCGCGGCCAGGGCTTCGAGCTGCGCGAGGTCTCCCTGGGCACCCAGAACGAGAGCTTCGCCCAGGTGCGCGCCGGCCTGGGCGACGGCGAACGCGTGGCCCTGTCGCGCCCGCCCGAGGAGCGCGTCAAGGGGCGGGTGCCCCTTATCCGGCAGAAGGCCGCCGCGGCGGCCGGCTACTAGGGGCGCCTCCCCCCTTGGCCCAGCGCGCCCCCCTGGCGGCCCTGCGCGAGCTCTGCCAGGACCTCCTGCGCCCCGCCGCCTTCCCCCAGGCCGCCGCCGAGCCCCCCGCCGGCCAGCCCCTGGTGCTGGCCCAGGGTCTGTGCAAGTTCTACCCCACCCAGTTCGGCCAGGTGGAGGCCCTGCGCGGCATTGACCTGACCATGGCCGCTGGCGAGTACCTGGCCATCATGGGCGCCTCGGGCTCGGGCAAGTCCACCCTGCGACCGCGACCTGTCGAGGCTACGCGCCAACCACATCGGCTTCATCTTTCAGACCTTCAACCTGCTGCCCCAGCTCACGGTGGCCGAAAACGTGGCCCTGCCCTTCCTCTACCGCCAGCAGGCGCCCGAGTTGGTCAAGAACCAGGTGGCGCAGGCCATCCTGCGGGTGGGCTTGGGCCACCGTCAGGACCACCGGCCGGCCCAGCTATCGGGCGGCGAGATGCAGCGGGTGGCCATCGCCCGGGCCTTGGCCATCAAGCCCTGGCTGATATTGGCCGACGAGCCCACCGGCAATCTGGACTCCAGGAACAGCCAGGCCATCCTGGCCCTCTTCCAGGAGCTGAACAGCCAAGGCGTCACCCTGGTGGTGGTCACCCACGACCCCCAGGTGGCCGCCCGGGCCGGCCGCACCATCCACCTGCTGGACGGCCGGCCCCTGGACGCCGGGGAGCAGACCCCGTGAACTGGGTTAAACTGCTCATCACTTCGGGCCAGGCCCTCATACAGCACAAGCTGCGCACGGGGCTAAGCATGCTGGGCATCGTCTTCGCGGTGATGGCGGTCATCGCCATGCTGGCCATGGCCGAGGGCGCCAAGCGCGAAACCCTGGAGCAGATCGGCCAACTGGGCACCCAGAACATCATCGTGCGCCAGGCGGCGCTCACCCAAGGGCAGGAGGCCGCCGCCCGCGAGAGGCTCTCCCGGGGGCTTCGGCAGGATGACGCGGCCCTGCTGGAGCGCCTGGTGCCCGGGGTGGCCGCCGTGGCCGGGCTCAAGCAGGTGCGCGCCGCCGTGGCCGGGGCCAGCAAGGACGACCCCCTGGAGGTGCTGGCCGTCACCGCCGCCTACCCGCGGGCCTTGAGCCTGGACCTGGCCCAGGGCCGCTTCATCGCGCCCCTGGACGTGCTGAACAAAAACCAGGTCTGCGTGCTGGGCTGGGAGTCTTCGCGCCTGCTGGGAGCCCAGGGGGTCTTGGGCGGCATGGTCAGCCTGGAGGACCGGCCCTTCTTGGTGGTGGGCATCCTGCGCGAGCGCCGCTGGGTCAAGGGCAAGAGCGCGGCCATCGCCGCCCGCAACTACAACCGCGCCATCTTCGTGCCCCTGGGCGCCCAGCCCGCCCCCCGCCTGGGCGACAAGCGCGAGCCCGAGCTGAACGAGATACTCTTGCGCATGGCCCAGGCCGAGCAGGTCAGCCCGGCCTCCGCCGTTGCCCGCCAGGTGCTGATGCAGAGCCACGGCGGCTTCGAGGACTTTCAGGTGGTGGTGCCCCAGGAGCTCATCAACCAGGCCCAGCGCACCCAGCGGGTCTTCAACGTGGTGCTGTTTGGCATCGCCGGCATCTCGCTTTTGGTGGGCGGCATCGGCATTATGAACATGATGCTGGCCAGCGTCTCCGAGCGCACCCGCGAGATCGGCATCCGCCGGGCCATCGGCGCTAGCGCCGCCCACATCGCCGCCCACTTCCTGGGCGAGGCGGTGCTCCTCACCCTGGGCGGCGGCCTCATGGGCATCCTCCTTGGCATGGCCGGAGTACTGTTCATCAACCTGGTGGCCGGCTGGAAGTCGGTGGTCACCTTCTGGCCCGTGGCCCTGTCCCTGGGCATGGCCGTGGGCGTGGGCATCCTCTCGGGGCTCTACCCGGCCCTGCGCGCCGCCA
Source organism: Desulfarculus sp. (assembly GCA_016208115.1). GTDB lineage: Bacteria > Desulfobacterota > Desulfarculia > Desulfarculales > Desulfarculaceae > JACRDC01. The sequence continues at coordinate 9,976 of JACQYR010000042.1, read as the reverse complement.
GCCTGGACCCCGCCGCCGCCCTGCGCCACGAATAGCGGCCCGTAAATCCATTATCAAGGAGCGCGCTCCAACGTAAGCCTGTGGGGCCGGCCAGGATGACAGCCAAAACCGGCCCGCATTGCCAACCGGGGCACCTGGCCCGTAAAGCCTGTTGCGCGCCGCTCCTGCCTTTGGCACACTAAGTCAATCAACATTATCGCCGCGAGGAAGGCCATGTCTAGATTGACGCTGCCCCTGGCCGCGCTGGTCCTGGTCCTGATGTTGGGCCTCCATCCCACCGCCGGGCTGGCCTCCCCGGACTTCCGCCAGCAGAACGACCTGGTGGCCTTCACCCCGCCCGCCTGGTTCCTGGATGGGCATTTCGTGGCCCGCGAGGTGGGGCCGCGCTACCTCTTCGGCAGCGTGGCCGACTTCGTCAAGTCGCTGAACTGCCCCACGGCCTGGCTCATCGAGCAGGACGAGCAACAGCGCCAGGAGCGCCTGGCCGGCCAGGGCAAGAACTTCGAGTACACCGTCTACCTGGAGGCCGCCGGACCGGCCGGGCCGGTGTATTGGGTCTTCGTGGTGCTGCCCCACAAGAACGCCCAGGAGTGGTTCGACGAGCGCTGGAGTTACCACAAGAGCAAGGCCAAGGCCTATTACGGCCAGACCCAGAGCGGCCTGGAAAAGGCCCTGGCCCAGGGCTTGACCGTGGGCGGCGAGCTGCGCTTCCTGGTGGAGGATGGCCAGCCCAGCCTGAAGGTGCCCGAGGATGTCCTGATGCAAGGCGGCGGGTTCCCGGCCAGGTATGACCTGCAAGACGGCAAGCCGCTCTAGCACGCGCCAAGCGCTTAACGCCTCGGCAAGGAGATACTGGCCATGGCCAAGCAGAACCAAGACGACGCTGGTTGCAGCCGCCGCGACTTCTTCAAGAAGACCGCCCTGGCCGGCCTGGGAGCCGCCGCCGGCGGCTCCCTGCTGAGCCCGGCGCCCCCGGCCCGGGCCGAGGCCAGCGCGCCCCAGTCCCCCATGCCCCGGCGGACCTTTGGCCGCTCGGGGGTCATGGTTTCAGTCTTGAGCCTGGGGGGCATGTTCGACATCTTGAACAACCGCCTTATGCTTAAACTGGCCCTGGACTGGGGCGTCAACTACTGGGACACCGCCGAGGGCTACGGCGGCACCCGTAGCGAGGAGGGTATCGGCCGCTGGTTCGCCAAGAACCCCGGCACCCGCCAGGAGGTCTTCCTGGTCACCAAGCTCCAGATCAAAAACCAGGACGACCCCACCCCCCGCCTGGAGGCCTGCCTCAAGCGCCTACACACCGACCACGTGGACCTGTTTTTCGTGCACGGCATCTCGGGCATGGGCGAGATGACCCCCCAATTGCAGGCCTGGGGCCAGGCCATGAAACAGGCTGGCAAGATACGCCTGTTCGGCTTTTCCACCCACACCAATATGGAGGCCTGCCTGGAGGGCGCCGCGCCGCTAGCCTGAATTGACGGCATCATGTTCACCTACAACTACCGTCTGATGCACGAACCGCGTATGCGTGCCGCCGTGCAGGCCTGCCACCGGGCCGGCATCGGGCTGACGGCCATGAAGACCATGGGCGGCGGGCCGGTTAAAAGCGACAGCGACACCGAGGTCAAGATGGCCGGCCGTTTCATGCAAAAGGGCTTCAGCGACTACCAGGCCAAGCTCCTGGCCGTATGGGAGGACAGCCGCATCGCCAGCATCTGCGCCCAGATGCCCAACCTGACCCTCTTGGCGGCCAACGCCGCCGCCGCCGTGGGCCAGGTGCGGCTCAGCCAAGGCGACCGGGCGCTGTTGGCCCGCCACGCCGCCGAGACCTGTGGCGACTACTGCGCCGGCTGCGGAGAGCTGTGCTCCCAGGGCTTGAGCCAGCCCCTGCCGGTGAGCGACGTGATGCGCTACCTGATGTATTACCGCGCCTACCAGGACCCGGGCCTGGCCCGCGACTGCTTTGCCGGGCTGCCAGGCCAGGTGCGCCAGGAGCTGGCGCGCGCCGATTTCAGCCCCGCCGAGGCGGCCTGCCCCCGGCGGCTGCCCATCGGTCAACTGATGCGCGAGGCGGTGAACATCCTGGCCTAGCCAGGCCCGGTTCACCCGCGCCGCCAGAGACACGGCCCCGCCGGCGGCGCCGGCCAGGGGCCAACCAAGGAGGATAGCCATGCGCGGCGTTGTTGCCTTGACCTGCGCCCTGCTGCTCCTGGCCCTGGCCGCCCCGGCCTCGGCCCAGCCCGAACAAGACGTCATCCCCACCTCCCAGGGGGACCTGGCCATCACCTTCGTGGGCCACGCCAGCCTGGTGTTCGAGCATGGCGGCAAGGTCATCCACGTGGACCCCTGGAGCCAGCAGGGCGATTATGACGCCCTGCCCCGGGCCGACCTCATCCTGGTCACCCACGAGCACCGCGACCACCTGGACCTGGCGGCCATCGAAAAAATCCGCACCCCCCAGACCCTGGTGGTCTGCAACCAGGCCGGCGCCGAAAAACTTCCGGGGTGCCAGGTGTTGGCCAACGGCCAGCAGACCCAATTGCTGGGTCTGACCATCGCGGCCGTGCCGGCCTACAACCTGGTGCACATGCGCCAGCCCGGCCTGCCCTACCACCCCCAGGGCGTGGGCAACGGCTACGTGGTCACCTTTGGCGACAAAAGGGTCTACCTGGCCGGCGACACCGAGAACACCCCCGAGATGAAGGCGCTCCAGAACATAGACCTCGCCTTCCTGCCCATGAGCCTGCCCTTCACCATGACCCCGGAGATGGTGGCCGACGCGGCCCAGGCCTTCAAACCCCGCGTGCTCTACCCCTATCACTACGGCCAGACCGACCCCGGCCTGCTCTTGGCCCTGATGAAGGACACGCCCGGCATCGAGGTGCGCGTGCGCAAGCTACGCTGAACAGGGCCAGACGGTCCACGGCCTGGGGCGGCCGTCTCGCCCTGGCCGCCGGCCCCCGGCGGCGCGCCGGGGGTGTGTATTACTTTCGCGCCCTTGGATACTTGGCGCATACTTTTTATACACCCCCCGCGCGCCCATGAGTTGCCGCCGCAACTTTCCTTTCCCCAGGGCCAGGATTTCTCTATAATTAGTCAGCACTGGCCGCCGCGGCGCCGTTGGCACGCCTTCTGCTTGGGGGTTGGGGGTAGCCAGGGCGTCCGACGGTGGCCTACTTGGGCTTTCAACATCTTCTGGGAAGGATATGCCGAGGGATGTGCCTGTTAATGGCCATGAGCCTGGCTGTGCCGGCCGTGGCCCTGGCCCAGCCCCGCCATGGCGATCACCGCGGCAGGGTCCACAGTCTGCCCCAAGGCCACCAACGCTACCACCACGGCGGCCGGAACTACTACTATCACGGTGGCCACTATTACAACCGGCACCACCGCGGTGGCTATTACTACCGGACGCGGCCGCCCCGGGGCTTCTTCCTGAATGCCCTGCCCTTTGCCGCCGCCGCCGTGGTCTTGGGGGGTCTTACCTACTACACCTACAACGGCATCTATTACCAGCAGAACGCCGGCGGCTACGTGGTGGTGGACCCGCCTCCCGGCGCCGTGGTCTCCGCCCCGCCGCCGGTGGTGATGGCCGACCCGGTGCCCTACGCGGCCGGCGGCCTGGTGGCGGTGACCATCCCCACGCTCAATGTACGCTCCGGCCCCGGCGCCCACTACCCCGCGGTGGCGGTGGTGAACCAGGGCCAGCAGATGCCGGTGCGCGGAGGCGCCGCCGGCTGGCTCAACGTGCAGATGCCCAACGGCCTCTGGGGATGGGTGGCTCAGAAGTACACCGTGCCCGTGGCTAGCATGCCGCAAGGCTAGGCGGGGCCACTGCCCCACCTGGCTCTCCCGGCGGGCCTAGAACTCACCCCAGCCAGGCCTGGCGCCTGGCTGGGGACCCCAGGACGGCCCGCCTTGCTTTTGGCCGCGCCACGGCTGGCGCGAGCCAAGCCAGGCGGCGGCCCCCAGCCATGGCCAGACTTGATGACGGGTGGAAATGAAACGCAAGCCTCCAACTTGGTCCCTGATCGCCCTCTTGGCCGCCTGGCTGCTGGCGGCCCCCCTGGCCGGCCCCGCCGGCGCGGCCGATGATCCCGCCCCCGGCGACGGCCCCGAGCTAACCCTGGAGCAGGTGGTACAGGCCGCCCTGGCCAACAACCCCGGCCTGGCCGCCTCCCAGGAGGACGTGGCCGCCGCCCAGGCCCAGCTCGTGCAAACCAAGAGCGCCTACTGGCCCCAGGTGGGCGCCCAGTCCGCCTATCAACGCCAGTGGTACGAGAACTCCCGCCAGTCCCTGTCCCAGGGCGGCAGCGGCGGCGGCCAGTACAACAGCTACAGCAACAGCCTGTCGGTCTCCCAGTACCTCTACGACTTCGGCCAAACCCCCGGCCGCGTGGAAAAGAGCCGCCAAACCCTGGTGTCCACTCAGAAGGGCCTGGTCAAGACCCAGGCCGACGTGGTGCGCGACGCCAAGAACTCCTACTTCGAGGTGCTCAAGCAGGACGAACTGGTCGGCGTCTACGAGACCTCCTTGAGGGTGCAGCTGGAGCACCTCAGGCAGGCCCAGGCCTATTATCAGACCGGCCTCAAGGCCAAGCTGGACGTGACCAACACCGAGGTGGCCGTGGCCAACACCCGCCTGCAACTGATCCAGACCACCTACGCCCTGCACACCGCCAAGGTCAACCTGGAGACCGTCATGGGCGGCCCCCTCTCCCCGGGTCCCTACCGCCTGGCCAAGGTCGCCGAATCCCAGGACGACCCCCCGGCCCTGGAGGCCCTGCTCAAACAGGCCCTGGCCCAGCGCCCCGAGGTGGGCTCCCTGCAGGCCCAGCGGCTGGCCGCCTTGGCCCAATTGGACTCGGCCCAGGGAGGCTACTTCCCCTCCCTCAACGCCAACGCCGCTTACCTCTACTCCAACGTGGACTTCCCCCTGCAGGAGGGTTGGCTGGTGGGCGCCAGCCTAAACTGGCCCCTGTTCAGCGGCTTCAAGACCGAGGGCACGGTCAGCGAGGCCAAGGCCCTGTTGCGCAAGGTGGACGCCCAGATCAAGCAGATCGAATTGACCGTGCGCCAGGACGTCTCCGTGGCCCTGTTGGCCGTCAAGCAGACCGGCGAGGCCACCACCGCCGCCCGCGTGGCCCTGCGCCAGGCCCAGGAGAACATGAGCCTGGCCGAGGGGCGTTGGAAGGCCGGCGTGGGCAGCCCCATCGAGTACAGCGACGCCCAGTACCTGCTCACCCAGGCCAAGGGCAACCTGGTGCAGGCCATCTACCTGCGCTGGCAGGCCCTGGCCAACCTGGAACGCTCCCAGGGCGCCCGGCCATGGTCAGCCGAGGCCGGACCGCAGGGCAAGGCCAACTAACATCCCCTGGCGGCTTTGGGTGGAAAGCCGCACAACAAAAGCCCCAAACAACAGTTGGCAGCCAGATCATGCCTAGCAGCAATGAGCGAGACCAAACGCCAGCCCCCCCTCCCCCCGCACGGCAATCCGCGGCCCGGAAATGGTGGGTCTTGGGAGCGGTATTGTGCCTGGCCGCCGCCGTCGGCTACGCCGCCCTGGGCAAGGCCCAGCCGGCCGCCGAAAAAAAGGGCCGCCCCGGCGCCGGTCTGCCCGTGCCGGTGGTGGCCGTGGCGGCCCAGGCCAGCGACGTGGACCTGTACATCTCGGGCCTGGGCACCGTCACGCCGCTCAACACCGTCACCGTGCGCTCGCGGGTGGACGGCCACCTCATGGAGGTCTATTTCCAGGAGGGCCAGGACGTCAAACAGGGCGCGCTGCTGGCCAAGATAGACCCCCGGCCCTTCGAGGTGCAGCTCACCCAAGCATTAGGTCAAATGGCCAAGGACCAGGCCCTGCTGCAGAACGCCCGCCTGGACCTGGGGCGCTTCAAGGACCTGGCCGCCCAGGACCTCATCCCCCGGCAGCAACTGGACACCCAGGAGGCCCTGGTCAGGCAGTACGAGGGCGTGGTCAAGGCCGACCAGGGCCTGGTGGACAACGCCAAGCTGCAGATAACCTACTGCCACATCACCGCCCCCGTGGGCGGCCGCGTGGGCCTGCGCCTGGTGGATCCGGGCAACATGGTGCGCGCCAGCGACCAGGGCGGGCTGCTGGTCATCGCCCAAATGCGGCCCATCGCCGTGGTCTTCACCATCGCCGAGGACAGCCTGACCCAGGTGTTGGAAAAATACCGCTCCGGCGGCCAAATGCCCGTGGAGGTCCTGGACCGCGAGCAGCAGCGCAAGCTGGCCCAGGGCCATCTGCTGACCATGGACAACCAGATAGACATCAACACCGGCACCGTGAAGCTCAAGGCCCTGTTGCCCAACCAAGGGGGCGAACTCTTCCCCAACCAGTTCGTCAACGCCCGCCTGCTGGTGGAAACCCTGCGGGGCGCCATCGTGGTGCCGGCGGCGGCCATCCAGCGCGGACCCCAGGACACCTATGTCTTCGTGGTCAAGGAGGACCAGACCGCGGCCATGCGCAAGGTCAAGCTGGGCCAGACCCAGGAGGGCCGCACGGTGGTGGCCTCGGGGCTCAAGCCCGGTGAGTTGGTGGTCATTGACGGCGCCGAGCGCCTGCGCGAGGGCGCCAAGGTGGAGGCCAAGGAACGAGGCAACGGTCCCGCCGCCCCCAAGGCCCCATGAACTTCTCCCGCATCTTCATAGAGCGGCCGGTGGCCACCACCCTCTTGATGGTGGCCATCCTGCTGGCCGGGGCCGTGGCCTACCACCAGTTGGCGGTCTCGGCCCTGCCCCAGGTGGACTACCCCACCATCCAGGTGCGCACCTTCTACCCGGGCGCCAGCCCCGACGTCATGGCCTCCTCGGTCACCTCGCCCCTGGAGCGCCAGTTCGGCCAGATGCCCGGCCTGACCCAGATGACCTCCACCAGCTCTAGCGGCAGCTCCATCGTCACCCTGCAATTCACCCTGGAGCTGAACCTGGACGTGGCCGAGCAGCAGGTGCAGGCGGCCATCAACGCGGCCTTCACCTTTTTGCCCAAGGACCTGCCCAACCCGCCGGTCTACAGCAAGGTCAACCCGGCCGACGCCCCCATCCTCACCCTGGCGCTGACCTCCGAGGCCCTGCCCCTGCCCAAGGTGGCCGACCTGGCCGACACCCGCTTCGCCCAGAAAATATCCCAGTTGCCCGGCGTGGGCCTGGTGAGCATCAGCGGTGGGCAGCGGCCGGCCGTGCGCGTGCACGCCAACCCCCTGGCCCTGGCCGCCTACGGCCTGACCCTGGAGGACCTGCGCGCCGCCATCGCCGCCGCCAACGTCAACCAAGCCAAGGGCAGCTTTGACGGCCCCATGCAGTCCCACGTCATCGGCGCCAACGACCAGCTCTTCACCGCCGCCGAGTATCGGCCCCTGATCGTGGCCTACAAGAACGCCGCGCCGGTGCGCCTATCCGAGGTGGCCGAGGTGGTGGACGGCGCCGAGGACACCAGGCAGGCGGCCTGGATGAACCAGACCCCGGCGGTGATCGTCAACATCCAGCGCCAGCCCGGGGCCAACGTCATCGAGGTGGTGGACCGCATCAAGCGCCGCACGAGCTGATGCTGGCCGTGGTGCTGGTGGTGCTGGTCATCTTCCTGTTTCTGCGCAACCTGCCGGCCACGGCCATCCCCAGCGTGGCCGTGCCCCTGTCCCTGGTGGGCAGCTTCGGCGTGATGTACCTCTTGGGCTTCAGCCTCAACAACCTCTCGCTCATGGCGCTGACCATCTCCACCGGCTTCGTGGTGGACGACGCCATAGTCATGATCGAGAACATCGCCCGCTACGTGGAGGAAGGCGACACCCCCCTGGCGGCGGCGCTCAAGGGCTCCAAGCAGATCGGTTTCACCATCATCTCGCTGACCATCTCGCTGATCGCGGTGCTCATTCCCCTGCTCTTCATGGGCGACGTGGTGGGCCGCCTGTTCCGGGAGTTCGCCATCACCCTGGGCGTGACCATCATCATCTCGGCGGTGGTTTCCCTGACGCTCACCCCCATGATGTGCGCGCGTCTACTCAAGCCCGGCCACGAGCAGGGCCGCTTCTTCAACTGGACCCAAACGGCTTTCGACAGCATTATCGAGCACTACGGCACATCCTTAATGTGGGTCCTCAGGCATCAGCCAGCCACCCTGCTGGTGGCCCTGGCCACCCTGGCTCTCACGGTGCTCTTGTACATCCATATTCCCAAGGGCTTCTTCCCGGTGCAGGACACCGGGGTCATCATGGGCATGTCCCAGGCGCCCCAGTCCATCTCCTTCCCGGCCATGGCCAGCCGCCAGCAGGCCCTGGCCGCCGAGATACTGAAAGACCCGGCGGTGGAGAGCCTGTCCTCCTTCATCGGCATAGACGGCACCAACACCACCCTGAACAGCGGACGCATCCAGATCAACTTGAAGCCTTTGGCCCAGCGCCGCCTGAGTGCCAGCCAGGTCATGGAGCGCCTGCAACCGGCCCTGGAACCAGTGGAGGGCATAACTCTGTACATGCAGCCGGTGCAGGACCTCACCGTGGACGCCCGCGTCAGCCGCACCCAGTACAAGCTCACCGTGGAGGACCCGGACCTGGCGCATCTGAATCAACTGGCCCCCCGCCTGATGGAGGCCCTGGGCCAGCGGCCGGAACTTAGCGGGGTGAGCAGCGACCAGCAGGACCAGGGCCTGCGCGCCCAGTTGACCATTGACCGGGGCACCGCCGCCCGCCTGGGCATCTCCCCCCAGGCCATTGACGACGCGCTCTACGACGCCTTTGGCCAGCGCCAGATATCCACCATCTTCACCGAGTTGAACCAGTACCGCGTGGTGCTGGCCGCCGGGGCGGGAGTGACCCAGGGTCCCCAGGGCCTAAACGCCATCTACCTGCGCGGCGCCGGCGGCGGCCAGGTGCCGCTCATGGCCGTGGCCCGCCTGGAACAGACCACCGGTCCCCTGGCCATCAGCCGCCAGGGCCAGTTCCCGGCGGTGACCATCTCCTTCGATCTGGCGCCGGGCTCATCCCTGGGCCACGCCGTGGAGGCCATCCAGACCACGGCCCAGGCCATGGACCTGCCGGCCAGCGCCCGCTTGAGCTTCCAGGGCACGGCCCTGGCCTTCATGGCCTCGCTGAAAAGCCAGCCCCTGTTGATCCTGGCCGCCCTGGTGACGGTGTACATCGTGCTGGGGGTGCTCTACGAGAGCTACATCCACCCGGTCACCATCCTCTCCACCCTGCCCTCGGCCGGGGTGGGGGCGGTGCTGGCCTTGATGGCCTTCAAGCTGGACTTCACGGTCATCGCGGTGATCGGCGTGATCCTACTCATCGGCATCGTCAAGAAAAACGGCATCATGGTCATTGACTTCGCCCTGGAGGCCGAGCGGCACGAGGGCAAGCCCCCCGAGGAGGCCATCTTCGAGGCCTGCCTGCTGCGTTTTCGGCCCATCATGATGACCACCATGGCCGCCCTCTTGGGCGCCCTGCCCCTGGCCCTGGGCGGCGGCGTGGGCTCCGAGCTTCGGGTGCCCATGGGCATCGCCATCATCGGCGGCCTGGTGATAAGCCAGGCTCTGACCCTCTACACCACGCCGGTGATCTACCTCTACTTCGACCGCCTGGCCAGGCGCCTGCGCGCCCGGCGGGCCTGATCCCCGTGAGCCTGGCCAGCCACTTCATACGGCGGCCGGTGGCCACCACCCTGCTCACCGTGGGCCTGATGCTGGCGGGCATCCTGGCCTTTAGGGTGCTGCCCGTCTCGCCCCTGCCCCAGGTGGACTTCCCCACCATCATGGTCACCGCCAACCTGCCCGGCGCCGACCCGGAGACCATGTCCACCTCGGTGGCCGCGCCCCTGGAGCGCCAGTTCGGACGCATCGCCGGGGTCACCGAGATGACCTCCACCAGCTACCGGGGCACCACTTCCATCACCCTGCAATTCGACCTGGACCGCAACATAGACGGCGCGGCCCGCGACGTGCAGGCGGCCATCGCCGCGGCCCGGG
>JACQYR010000156.1:18459-30887 GCA_016208115.1 Desulfarculus sp. | reverse complement strand
TGCCTTTGGTTTTCGTAGGGGCGGGGTTTACCCCCGCCCGTCTTGGTTTTCATTTATACACTTGGCCCGACGCCAGACCCAGGTTTATGCCTTGCCGCCCGGCCGCCCCCCATCCTGGCCTGGGCCTAGTCAATCTTGACGAAGCGGTCGCCCTTGGCGTTGCACACCGGGCAGCGCTCGGGGGCCTGGGCCTCGGCGGTGGAGCCGCAGACCGGGCAGACGTAGTAGGGGTAATCCTCCTGGGGCGCCCCGGCGGTGAGGTTGTCCAAGAGCTTCTGGTACAGCTCGGCGTGAATCTTCTCCACGGCGTTGGCATAGGTGAAGGAGCGCTCGGCCTCCTTGTGCCCCTCGGCCTGGGCGGTGGCGATCATGTCGGGGTACATGTGGGTGAACTCGTGGGTCTCGCCGGCCACCGCCGCCTTGAGGTTGTCGGCGGTGCTGCCCACGCCCTTCAAGGCCCGCAGGTGGGCGTGGGCGTGCACGGTCTCGGCCTCGGCCGCGGCCTTGAACATGCGCGCCGCCTGGGGATGGCCCTCCTCCAGGGCCTTCTTGGCAAAGGCCAGGTACTTGCGGTTGGCCTGGGACTCGCCGGCAAAGGCCTCTTTGAGCATCTCTTCGGTCTTGGACATGGTCGGATCCTCCTTGCGCGCTGAAGGCTTGATTAATTTGTTAGGAATTGTTACTGATAAATATAGCAGCCTGCCAGCCGCCGGTCAAGCCCCCCGGCAGGGCCTTGGCCTGGGGCCGCCAGGGGGCGTATAGTCGAAGACAGCGGCCTTATCCCCATATTCTGCAACAGGGAGAGCCCCCATGACAGACAAAATCGCCGGCCCGGCCTTGGCTGATTGGATCCGCGATTTCCTGAACGAGCAGGTGGCCACTTCGCCGGAGAACTCCATGCAGGACGGAGGCGGTGGTGAGCGGGCCTTCGGCCAGCCCCTGGTGGGCTTCTCGGCTGGCGACGACCCCCTGTACCAGGAGTATCGCCGCCACATCGGCGATTTTTTCTGGACACCGCAAGCCGCCTACGCCCTGGCCTTTCCCGATGACCCGGCCCCGGCCGGCGAGCTGGCGGTGATAAGCTGGATACTGCCCCAGACCCAGGCCACCAAGGACGAGAACGCCGGCCAGGACATCTACTGCTCCCGGCGCTGGGCGGCGGTGCGCCTGTTTGGCGAGAAATTCAACGCCCTGTTGCGGCGGGAGCTGGCCCAGGCCCTGTGCGGCCAAGGCCTGCCGGCGTGCGCGCCCATGCTGCTGCCCCAGTGGAGGATGGAGACCTCGCCGGATTATGGCTACGCCTCCACCTGGTCGGAGCGCCACGCCGCCCATACCGCCGGCCTGGGCACCTTCGGCCTGTGCGACGGCCTGATAACCCCCCTGGGCAAGGCCATGCGCGTGGGCTCGGTGATCGTGCGCGCCGCCATCGAACCCACCCCCCGGCCCTACTCTGACCACCACGCCTATTGCCTGTTCTACAGCCACGGCACCTGCGGCAAGTGCATACCGCGCTGCCCGGTGAAGGCGCTTAGCGATCATGGTCACGACAAGGAGAAATGCAGCCGCCACGTGCGGGTGGTGGCCAAGGAGCACAACCAGCGGGAATACGGGCTGGACATCGAGGGCTGCGGGCTGTGCCAGGTGGCCGTGCCCTGCGCCTCGCACATCCCGGCCCCGGAGGAAGGCCTTTAACCTGGAGCGGGCCGGCCCGCCCCAGCGGCAAGCAAGGAGGAAACCATGCCCGAGCGCAGCGGCGCCATCACCTTCGTGGGCAATCCCCTGACCCTCGTGGGGCCGGAACTGAAAGTGGGCCAGCTTGCCCCGGACTTCAGCGCCCTGGATATTGACCTCAACCCCGTGGGGCTCAAGGCCTTCGCCGGCCATATCCTGGTGATATCGGTGGTGCCCTCCCTGGATACCCCCGTCTGCGACCTGCAAACCCGGCGCTTCAACGCCGAGGCCGCGGCCCTGGGCCCCCAGGTGCGCATAATCACCCTGAGCATGGACCTGCCCTTTGCCCAAAAGCGCTGGTGCGGGACCGCCGGGGTGGAGCAACTGACCACCCTCTCCGACCACCGCGAGGCTTCCTTTGGCCTGGCCTACGGCCTGCTGATAAAGGAGCTGCGCCTGCTGGCCCGGGCGGTCTTGGTGGTGGACCAGAAGGGCAAGATCACCTACCTCCAGGTGGTCAAGGAGGTCAGCCAGGAGCCGGATTACCAGGCGGCCATCGAGGCGGCCAAGGCGCTGCTCTAGCCGGGGGAACCGGCTGGGCATTAATGGGCCGGGTGGGGCCATGGGCTGGCTGGTCTTGCGGGCTCCCGTGGAAGGGCTTGCCGAACCGCCAAGGCCGCGCCGGTTCGCCGGTACAGGCCGGGTGCCTGGAAGGTTTCAAGGCTCCAGCACGCCCCCCAGGATGTTCTTGATGCGCTTGAGGGCGCATTCGTGGGCCTCGGGGTCGAAGTCGGCCACGGCCTCTTGGTGCACCACGGCATGGATGTCGCGGTCGCGCAGGTCCGAGCAGGTCTCCATGACGCAGATGGAGGTGCAGACCCCGCACAGGTGCGCTTCGTCCACTTCTTGGCGGCGCAGGATGTCCTCCAATTGGGTGCCGTAGAAGGCGCTGTAGCGGCGCTTCTTCAGTAAGTGCTCCCCGGGCAGCGCCGCCAGGCCGGGCAGCAGGGCCGCGCCGGGGCTGCCCTCCAGGCAGTGGGGCGCGAAGAGGTTGAACTCCAGGTCGTCGGGGGGGTGGCTGTCGGCCACGAAGATTATCAGCGAGCCCCTCTGGCGGTGCTCCTGAAGCAACTGGCGCACCCGGGGGACGATGGCCGCGGCCTGATCGCCGCAGTACAGGGCGCCGGCCGGGTCCAGGAAGTCGTGCAGCATGTCTATGACCAACAGGGCGGCGCGGCCCATGGTCCACCTCCCAGGCTAAAAAAGTACTACAGCCAACCTAGCGCGGGGGAAGGGGCCTTGGCAAGCGGTGGCGCGGCTGGTGTCGCCTGGGCTCAGGATAGCCCCAATTGGCCAAAGAGCTCGGCCCACTGGTCCAGCACCCGCTGGAGGCCGAAGCGCTCGGCCACCTGGGGGGCGCGCCGGGCCAGGCGGGCGCGGCCCTCGGGGTTTTGCATCAGCCACAGCATGCACTGACTCAGGGACTCCACGTCGCCGGGGGGCACCAACAGGCCGTCCACGCCCGGCCTCACGATCTGGCGCACACCGGCTGAGCAGTCGCTGGCCACCACGGCCAGGCCGCAGCTCATGGCCTCGCACAGGGCCATGGGAAAGCCCTCGTAGCGCGAGGGCATCACGAAGAACTCGGCCTGCTGGAGCAGCGGCAGGGGCTCGGCCACCTGCCCAGGCAGGTGCACCCGCTGGGCAATGCCCAGCCGCATGGCCTGGGCCTCCAGGCGGGGCCGCTCCGGCCCCTCGCCCAGGATCACCAGCCGCCAATCGGCCATGGCCGGCCCGCACCTGGCGAAGGCCTCCAGGAGCAGGTCAAAGCCCTTGGAGGGGTGCAGGCGGCCCATGCCCATCACCGTGGGACCCAGGGGCCAGGGCCGCAGGTCGCTGGCCGGCGCGGGGCGCGGCGGTTGGATGGGATTGGGGATGGTCAGCACCGGCCGGCGCCGCACGAAGCGGGACACGTACTGGGTGGCCGCCGGGCTCACCCCCACCACCGCCCCGGCCCAGGGATAGACCAGGCGGCGCATGAAGGCCCACAGCCGCCCCACCTGGTGGTGATAGGGGTCGGTGTGCTCGCAGACCACCACCGGCGCCTTGAGGCCCCGGGCGGCCAGGATGGTCAGCACGTTGGTGGCGTCGCCGAAGCTGATGATGACCTGGGGCCGGGATTCCCGGAGCGCCCCGCGTAGCGCCTTGATGCGCGCCAAGTTGTTGGTCAGGGCCGCCCCCAGCCCCGGCGAGTCGGCCATGAGCCCCAGGCCCACCCGGCGCACCCGGGGGTCCACCACGAAGAAGTCCTCCTGGGCCTCGGCCAGGGTAATGAGCGTCAGGACGTGCCTTTCCTGGGCCCAGGCGTCGCAGAGCAGTTTCATGACCCGCTCGGCCCCGCCGCCGCTCATGCTGTGGATGACCAGGCTCATGCGCATGACGCCACGTCCCCGTGAGGTTGACCGGCTGCCTGGTGGTTGAACTGGGCGGCCTGGCCCAGAATGTATCCGATCAGACCGGCGGGGACCAACCAAAATCGTGGGGAAAGACGGATTCAAATGGCGGGTCAGGCGCTCTCGTTCAACACCACGCCGCCCTGGGCGGTCTTGCTCAGGGTCAGTTGGCCGCCGTCCCGCTGCCAGGTGGTGCTGGTCTCGGTTTGGCTCAGGGGGGCGCCCAGGCGGGCGCTGATCTCCTGGCTGATGGCCGCGAAATCGGCCACGCCCCGGCTGCCGGCGAAGGAAAGGGTGACCGACTCCAGTTGGCGGCCGGCGCCGCCAAACCTAAAGCTCAGGGAGTATTTCAGGTCCTGGGGCGGGTCGGGCGCCAGGGTCATCTGGTTGGCGTCGCCGGGGTCGGCCTGGGCCTGGGGGAAGTTGTAGGCCACCTCGCGGGTGCTCATGCCCCAGCGCAGGCGCGACCAGCCCGTCATCTGGGTCTGGCGGGGGCTGAGGCCCTCGAAAAATTGCTTGAGGCCGGCGGCCAGCTCCAGCACCCGCATGGCGTGGTCCTCCTGTACTTGTTATCGGCCACGCCATGCGCTAACTTTAACCCCAGGCGCGTGGCGGCGTGTTTGGCACAGCGTGGCGCCCAAACTGGCGGGAGAAGGCCGTGGCCAAGGACAAGATACCCATGACTCCGGCGGTGCGTGCCCTGCGCTCCCTGGGGGTGAGCTTCATACCCCGGCCCTACGAATATGAGGACAAGGGCGGCACCGCCGTGGCCGCCCGCGAACTGGATGTGGACGAGCACCTGGTCATCAAGACCCTGGTGTTTCAGGACGAGGGCCATAACCCCCTTCTGATGCTCATGCACGGCGATTGCCAGGTTTCCACCAAGGCCCTGGGCCGCATCCTGGGCGTGAAGCAGGTCATGCCCTGCGACCAGGCCACGGTGGCCAGGCACACCGGCTACCAGGTGGGCGGCGTCTCGCCCTTCGGCACCAAGCGGCCCCTGCCGGTGTACGTGGAGCGTAGCGCCCTGTCCCTGCCGGCCATATTCATCAACGGCGGCAAGCGCGGCTTTTTGGTGGAGATAGACCCCGCCGAACTCTGCCGCGTGCTGGGGGCCAAGGCCGTGGAGGCGGCCCAGGACTGACCCACGGGCCTGTAACGGCCTCCTCCGCGGCCCGCGCCCAGCCCGGCCCCGGCCTTGCCAGGGGCAGGACCCGATGCTATAAAGATATATTTAGTCTTGGTTTTTCCGGTGTCCGGCGGCATTGAGCGCCAGCGCCAGGCCGGGCGCTGGCCCAGGGTCAGGCCCACGAGGAGCGCTCCATGATTAAGATGAGGCTGGCCAGGCTGCGCCGGCTCTTGGCCAAGCAAAAGCTGGACGGCCTCTTGGTGAGCCAGCCGGCCAACCGGCGCTATCTCTCGGGCTTCACCCCGGCCGACGGCCAGTTGGGCGAGTCCTGCGGCTCGCTGTTGGTGACCCAGCGCGATGCCCTGCTCTTGACCGACTTCCGCTACATGCTCACGGCCCAGGCCCAGGCCGCCTATTACGATGTGCGCATCTACCGCCAGGGCCTGGCCCAGGAACTGGCCGGCCTGGCCGGGCGGCTGGGGATCAAGCGCCTGGGCATCGAGGCCGAGGCCCTGCTGCTGGACCAGCACCAGCGCCTGGCCCAGGCCCTCGAGGGGGTTGATCTGGTCCCCACCCGGGGCCTGGTGGCCGGCCTGCGCGCCCGCAAGGACCCCGAGGAGCTGAGACAGATAACCGCCAGTCTGGCCCTGATGGAGCGGGTGCTGGACCAGGTGCTGTCCGGGGACCTGGTGGGCACGAGCGAGCGCCAATTGGCCCTCAAGCTGATGCGGGCCGTGGAGGACCAGGGCGGCGAAGGCCCGGCCTTTCCACCCATCGTGGCCAGCGGCCCCAACGGCGCCGAGCCCCACGCCGAGCCCGGCGAGCGGGTGATCCAGGCCGGCGAGCCGGTGATCTTCGACGTGGGCGCCCTGGTGATGGGCTATATGAGCGACATCTCGCGCACCGTGGTGGCCGGCGGGCTGGAGCGGGCCGACGAGCAGTTCCGCCAGGTCTACGCCGTGGTGCGCCAGGCCCAGCTAAAGGCTATAGCCGAGATCAGGCCCGGCATGACCGGGAGTGAGGCCGACGCCCTGGCCCGGGAGGTGATAGCCCAGGCCGGCTTTGGCGAGCGTTTCGGTCACTCCCTGGGGCACGGAGTGGGGCTCTACACCCACGAGGCCCCCTCCCTGGGGCCCAACTCCCGGGACGTCCTGGAGCCGGGCATGGTCTTCACCATCGAGCCGGGTATCTATCTGCCCGGCTGGGGCGGGGTGCGCCTGGAGCAGATGGCCGTGCTGACCGCCACGGGCTGCCGGCTGCTGAACGGCCTGGACCGCTTCCATGACCTCTAGCCCGCCGCCGGCCCCCGGCCTGGACCAGGACGTGGACCTCTACTTGGGGCATTTGGCCGCCGAGCGCGGCCTGGCGGCCAACACCCTGGAGGCCTACGCCCTGGACCTGGGCCGGGTCAGCGCCTATCTGCGGGAGCAGGGAGTCACGGCCTGGTCCCAGGTGGACGCCCTGCACCTGGTCGGCTACCTGGCCCACGCCTCCCGGCAGTGGCTCTCGGCGCGCACCCGGGCGCGGCGGCTGTCGGCGGCCCGGGGGCTGTGCAAGTTCCTCCACCAGGAGGGCCTCCTGCGCGATGACCCCCTGGCCACCCTGGAAGGCCCGGGCCTGCCCGATGGCCTGCCCCACTTCCTCAGCCGGGCGGAGGTGGAGCGCCTGCTGGCCGCCCCGGACTTCGACAGCGACCTGGGGGCCCGCGACCAGGCCCTGCTGGAGTTGATGTACGCGGCGGGCCTGCGCGTCAGCGAGGCCCTTGGCCTGGAGGTGGGGGACGTGCAGTTCCAGGTGGGCCTCCTCTGCGTGCGCGGCAAGGGCTCCAAGGAGCGCCTGGTGCCCGTGCACCAAAAGGCCCTGGACGTGCTCAGGGCCTATCTGGAAGGCCCCCGCTCCCGCCTGTTGGGCCTGGGGCGGCGCGACGAGGTCTTCCTCAACCGCAAGGGGGGCCGCCTGAGCCGCATGGGCCTCTGGAAGATTTTGCGCAAATACTTCGTGCTGGCCGGGCTGCCCCCCACGGTGACGCCCCACACCCTGCGCCACACCTTCGCCACCCACCTCCTGGAGGGCGGGGCCGACCTGCGCAGCGTGCAAGATCCACCGGAAGCACCACCCCCGGGGATAGGGGCTCCATGGACGTCATCACCACCCACGTCAACGCCGACTTCGACGCTTTAGCCAGCATGCTGGCCGCGGCCAAGCTCTACCCCGAGGCCATGCTGGTCTTCCCGGGCGCCCAGGAGCGCAACCTGCGCAACTTCTTCGTGGAGTCCACCTGCTACTTCTACAACTTCGTCAAGGTCAAGAACCTGCCCTTTGACCGCGTGCGCCGCCTGATCCTGGTGGACACCCGCCAGAAGGACCGCATCGGCCCCTTGGGCGAGCTGGCCGACAACCCCCTGGTGGAGATTCACGCCTTTGACCACCACCCCGACAGCCCCACCGACGTGGCCGCCGCCATGCAGGTGGTGGAGTCCACCGGGGCCACGGTGACCATCCTCACCCGCCTGCTGCGCGAAAAGGGCGTGGAGCTGGGCGAGGACGAGGCCACCCTGCTGGCGCTGGGCATCTACGAGGACACCGGCAACTTCACCTTCGTCTCCACCACGCCCCAGGACTACGAGGCCGCGGCCTGGCTCCTTAAGCAAGGGGCCAACCTCAACGTGGTCTCCTCGCTGATTACCCGCGAGCTGACCGCCGACGAGGTGGGACTACTTAACGACCTGATCCACGAGGCCCAGCGAGTCATCGTCAACGGCGTGGAGTTGGTCATTTGCCAGGTCAGCCGCGACCGCTACCTGCCCGAACTGGCGGTGCTGGTACACCGCTTCATGGACATGGACAACCTGGACGCCATCCTGGTGCTGGCGCGCATGGAGGAGCGGGTCTACCTGGTGGCGCGCTCGCGCCTGCCCCAGGTGGACGTGGGACAGATAGCCAAGAGCCTGGGCGGCGGCGGCCACCCCACGGCGGCCAGCGCCACCCTGCGCGACCTGACCCTGGTGGAGGCGCGCGAGCGGCTGATGACCGCCCTGCAATCCCACATCAACCCCAGCCGCCACGCCCGCGACCTCATGACCAGCCCGGTCATCACCGTGGAGCCGGCCACCAGCATCCAGGAGGCCCACGTCAAGCTGACCCGCTACAACATCAATGTGCTGCCCGTGGTCAACGGCGAGGCGGTGCTGGGCATCATCAGCCGCCAGACCGTGGAAAAAGCCATCTACCACGGCCTGGAGAACCTGCCGGTCAGCGAGTACATGGACCAGCGGGTGCAGCCCATCGCCGTGGACGCCAACCTGGCGGCCGTGGAGCAGGCCGTGGTGGACCGCCGCCAGCGCCTGGTGCCGGTGATGGACCAGGGGCGCATGGTGGGGGTCATCACCCGCACCGACCTTTTGAACACCCTCATCGAGCACCCGGTCATCAACGAGCCCAGCGCCGACGCGCTAAGCGCCAACGCCGGCGCCCGCCAGAAGAACGTCACCAGCCTCTTGCGCGAGCGCCTGCCCCGGCCGGTGATACACATCCTGCAACAACTGGGGCGCCTGGCCGACGACCTGGGCTACAGCGTCTACCTGGTGGGCGGCTCGGTGCGCGATTTGTTCCTGCGCCGCTCCAACCTGGACCTGGACGTGGTGGTGGAGGGCGACGGCATACTCTTCGCCCGGGCCGTGGCCCAGGAGCGCAAGGATGTGCGCGTGCGCGCCCACAAGAAGTTCAACACCGCCAAGCTGATCTTCAGCGACGGCCTGATAATGGACGTGGCCACCGCCCGCCTGGAGTACTACCAGTCGCCGGCTGCCCTGCCGGTGGTGGAGATGAGCTCCATCAAGCTGGACCTCTACCGCCGCGACTTCACCATCAACACCCTGGCGGTCAAGCTCAACGCCGACAGCTTCGGCACCCTCATAGACTTCTTCGACGGCAGCCGCGACATCAAGGAAAAGGCCATCCGGGTGCTGCACAACCTCTCCTTCGTGGAGGACCCCACGCGGGTGTTCAGGGCCGTGCGCTTTGAGCAGCGCTTCGGCTTCCGCATCGGCAAGCTCACCGAGGGGCTCATCAAGAACGCCATCAAGATAGACGCCTTCCGGCGGCTGTCCGGCCGGCGCTTCCTGGGCGAGCTGCAACAGATGCTCCAGGAGGAGAAGGCCGTGGACTGCCTGGGGCGCCTCAAGGACCTCAGGCTCCTGGAGCTGTTCCACCCCAAGCTCAAGCTGGAACCCAAGGACCTGGCCCTGATGGAGGAGTTGGAGCAGGCCCTGGCCTGGTACCATCTCTCCTTCCTGGAGCACCCCTTGCGCCGCTGGCTGGTGATCTTCCTGGGCCTGTGCGACCCCTTGAAGGACGAGGATATGGAGGCCTTTTGCCGGCGCCTGTCCATGCCCGATAAACTGCGCCTGGAGATCGTGGAGATGCGCGGCCTGGCGCTGGTGGCCCTCAACCGCTTCCAGCGCGGGCCCACGCCGGCCTCGGTCATCTATCAGATGCTCAAGTCCGTGCGCCCCGAGTACCTGCTGCTCATCATGGGCAAGGCCAGTCTGCCAGCGGCCAAGAAGGCGGTGAGCCAGTACCTCACCAGCCTGGTCAAGGTGCGCCCCTCCCTGGGCGGCGGCGACCTCCTGGCCCTGGGCTTCGCCCCCGGCCCCATCTACCGCCAGATTCTGGACCGCCTCCTGGCCGCCCGCCTGGACCAGGAGGCCCTGACCAGGGAGGACGAAGCCGCCCTGGTGGCGCGCGAGTTTGGCGCGCAAGCCCAAAGCGAGGCCTCATGACCAGCTACCTCATCGGCCTGGGGATCAAGATACTGCTCCTGGCGCCGCCCATCCTGCTGGCGCTGACCGTGCACGAGGCCTCCCACGCCCTGGTGGCCTGGATAAGGGGCGACGACACCGCCCGCCGGCAGGGGCGCCTGACCTTGAACCCCATCAAGCACCTGGACGTGGCCGGCACCCTGGTCTTCTTCATCACCGCCTGGGTGGGCAGCGGCATAGGCTGGGCCAAGCCGGTGCCCGTGGACTACCGCAACCTCAAGAATCCCCTGCGCGACATCATCTGGGTCTCGGCCGCCGGGCCGGTGGCCAACCTGGCTACCGCCTGCCTGTTGGCCCTGGCCCTGCACGGGCTGGTGGCCGCCGGCCTGTTCCGGGAGCCCAACCTGCCCATCTACTACCTGGGACAGATGTTCATCCTGGGCGTGCAGGTCAACTTGGTGCTGGCCATGTTCAACCTGCTGCCCCTGCCGCCCCTGGACGGCTCGGGCATCGTAACGGGCCTGTTGCCCCTGCGCCTGGCCATGCGTTACCAGGAGCTGAAGCGCTACGGCTTCGCCCTCTTGCTGGCCTTGATCTTTTTGCCCAGGGTGGTGCCCGCCTTCCCGGACCTCATCGGCTTGTTGGTGGTCTGGCCGGCCCGGGAACTGATGGACCTCCTACTGCCCCTGTAAGGACCGTGGCCATGGACGTAGCCGTAAAGCTGGAGATATTCGAGGGGCCGCTGGACTTGCTCCTCCACCTCATCCGCAAGAACGAGGTGGACATCCAGGACATCCCCATCGCGCTCATCACCCGGCAATACCTGGACTACCTGGACCTGATGCGCGACCTGAACATCTCCCTGGCCGGCGATTTTTTGGTCATGGCCGCTACCCTGGCCCACATCAAGAGCCGCACCCTCCTGCCCAGCCTGGCGGCCAGCGCCACCGAGGAAGAAGGCGAGGACCCGCGTTCCGACCTGGTCGGCCAGCTCATGGAGCACCAGCGCATCAAGCTGGCCGCCTCGCGCCTGGAGGGGCGCCCCTGGCTGGACCGCGACGTCTTCGGCCGCAGCGGCGGCAAGCAGGAGGTCAGCCAGGCCCTGGCCGACTCCCAGGGCGCCGAGGCGGTGGTCGTGGGATTGTTTGACCTTATCGAGGCTTTTCGCCGCATGCTGGCCCAGCAGGGACGCCAATTGGCCTTCACCCTGCCCGCCGCCCAGCTCTCCCTGGAGGAGCGCATGGGCCAGCTCTTGGAAACCCTGCGCAGCCGGCAGACCATCAGCCCTGATCTTCGTCTCCGAGGGCCCCTTGAGCCTGGCCCAGATGAGCCACGTGCTGGAGACCGAGGACAAGGACGCCGTGCAGGCCGCCCTCCTGGAACTGGTGGTCGAGTACCAGGAGTTGGGCCGGGCCTTCACCCTGGTGGAGGTGGCCGGCGGCTACGTCTTCCGCACCCGCTCGGAGCTGGCCTTCTGGCTCAGGAGGCTCAGGCGCGAGCAGGTCACCCGGCTGTCGCGGGCCGCCCTGGAGACTTTAGCCATCATCGCCTATAAGCAGCCGGTTCTGAAGGCCGACATCGAGCGCCTGCGCGGCGTGGAGGTGGGCGGGGTCCTGCGCATGCTCATGGAAAAGGACCTGGTGCGCGTGGTGGGGCGCAAGGACCTGCCGGGCCGGCCCTTGGTCTACGGCACCACCAAGCGCTTCCTGGAGGTCTTCGACCTCAAGGACCTGAGCGACCTGCCCACCCTGGAGGAGATGGAGGCCCTGGCCGGCGAGCCGGAAACCGCCCTGGAGGCCGATCCCCAGGAGGACCTTTTTTCCCGGGCCGCTGGCCGGCAGGACCTGGAGGACGAAGAGCAGGGGCCGTCCGAGCACGGGAACGGCGATCAGCCCGCCGAGGCCGCTGTCCAAACGGAGGAGCCCGGCCCCGGCGCGGGGCCCTCTGCCTCGCTGGCGCGGCAACCATCGCCCGCCGAGGCCGACCCCCTGGGCTGGGCCGGGCCGGAGCCGGCGGCCCCGCGCCTGCGCGCCGTGCCAAGCGAACCCGGGGGCGATGACGATCCGCCCCCGGCGGCCTGAACCACCCGGAGAACCACATGCCCGAAGAGCGGCTGCAAAAAATCCTGGCCCGGGCCGGCGTGGCCAGCCGGCGGGCGGCCGAGGAGCTTATCACCAGCGGCCGCGTGGCCGTGGACGGCGTGGTAAAGGACCAGCTCGGCGCCAAGGCCGATGCCTCGCGGCAAAAGATCACCCTGGACGGCCAGCCCCTGCCCAGCCCGGAGGCCAAGGAATACTGGCTGGTGCACAAGCCCACCGGCGTGGTCAGCACGGTGCGCGATCCCCAGGGCCGGCGCCGGGTGGGGGACCTGTTGCCTCCCGGGGCCGCCGCGCGTCTTTATCCCGTGGGCCGGCT
>JACQYR010000156.1:0-18428 GCA_016208115.1 Desulfarculus sp. | reverse complement strand
GGACCTGCCGGGCCGGCTGGACTACGACTCCGAGGGCCTGGTGCTCATGACCAACGACGGCGAGTTGGCTTACCGCCTGATGCACCCCCGCTTTTATGTGCCCAAGGTCTACCGGGTGTGGGTCAGCGGCCAGCCCAGCGCCGAGACCATCGCCCGCCTGCGGGCCGGCGTGGTCATCGAGGGCCGGGCCACCGCCCCGGCCCGGGTGCACCTAAAAGGCGGCACCGCCCTGCGCAGCAAGCTCAGCTTCGTCATCCACGAGGGGCGCAAGCGCGAGATCCGCCTGATGTGCGCCGTGGTGGGACACCCGGTGCAGCGCCTGGTGCGCGTGGGCCTGGGACCCTTGCACCTGGGCGATTTGCCCGAGGGGGCCTGCCGCCGGCTATCACCCGCCGAGGTTCATGAACTCAAGACCGCGGCAGGCCTAATAAGCGGTTGCAAACCCAGCCCCCATGGTGTAAAAAAATCTGCGCGACCCGGCGGGGAACGGTGTGTGGCCAAGGGCCAGCCCCGCGGGCCGGCAGCCTCGAAAAATAAAGGCCGGTAACTCAGCGGGAGAGTGCCATCCTCACACGGTGGAAGTCAAGGGTTCAAATCCCTTCCGGCCTACCAAGAATGAAATCAGGCGGTTAGCTCGATAAGGGCTAACCGCCTGAGGCATTTTGGTGGAGTCATCTTGGGGGCGGCTTGCAGTAGCGCTAAAAAGCGGGCCGGCCGCTATTGACAACCACGGCCTGGGTAACTAATGTGTGCGGTATGCTTTTATTGACATAGCAACCGCCGCCAAGGACCCAACCATGGCCTGCCCCAACCATCCGGAGACAACGCCCCCCGCAGGCCCAGGCCTTCAGCACGCACCGCCACCAGATATTCATGGCCCCGCGACGCAGCCCCCCGCGGGTTCGCTGTGCCAGGTCCAGGCCCAGCGCCTGGGCGAGCCGGAGGCCCCAGGGCTGGCCGAGACCGTGGTTTGCGAGTCGCCGGTGGAGCTGCGCCTCAACGGCCGCTCCCACACCATTCTCATGGCCACGCCCGTGCTGTTGGAGGAGTTGGCCCTGGGCTATTGCCTCAGCGAGGGAGTGGTGGAACAGGCCGGGCAGGTGGAGGGCATGACCGCCGGCCAGGTCGAGCTGCCGGCCATTGGCCCGGCCCATTGGGTTGACGTGAGCCTGAGCCCCGAGCTGGCCCGCCGGGCCAAGCTGCGCCGCATGGCGCCGGCGGCCACCTCTTGCGCCCTGTGCGGCCTGGAGTCCTTCAGGGACTTGCCCGGCCAATTGACCCCCGTGGCCGACTCGGGCCTGACGGTGGACCTGGATTGCCTGTTTGGCCTGCTGGGGGCCATGGAAGCGGGTCAGAGTATCTTTAAGCGCACGGGCGGCACCCACGCCGCGGCCCTGGGCATGCCCCAGGGCCGGATCATCGGCGTGGCCGAGGACATCGGCCGGCACAACGCCCTGGACAAGGCGCTGGGGTTGGCCCTGCGCGGCCAAGGCCAGGCCTTCGATCCCGGCCATTGCCTGGCCATGCTCAGCGGCCGCCTGAGCTACGAGATGGCCCTCAAGGTGGCCAGGGTGGGCATCCCCCTGGTGGCCTCGGTCTCGGCGCCCACCGCCCTGTGCGTGGCCCTGCTGGAGCGCCTGAACATCACCCTGGTGGCCTTTTGCCGTCCACCGCGGGCGACGGTCTACACCCACCCCCGGCGGGTGGCCTGGTCGGAGCAGCCCCAGTCCTAATAACCCGCGATCGCGAAAATGGCTCCCGGCAGGATCGCTGGCCGCATATATGTCATACATGATATAACCATGTCCCAACACCTTACCGTCCCCAGCTTGGCTCCAGGGCGGCCCCGAGGCTCCCGGCCCAACCCAGCCCACACGGACAGAGCGAGTACCATGCGCAAGAGCCAAGAAGCCAAGTCCGCAACGCCGGTGCCCCCCTCAGGGGCCTATTCCTCCTTGGCTTTCCGCAAACCCAAGTTCGAGGTCTACGGCGAGGAGATGATCGAGAAGCTGGTCAAGCAGAGCGGCAACTCCGGACGGGTGTACCTGCCGCCGGAGTGGGTCGGCAAGGGCGTCAAGATCATCCGCATGGACTGAAGGGGTCAGAGGCCGGGGCTGTCTCCGGGCAGCAATTCATATTGACCCCGGCAGGCCGGGCAGGCTTGGCGGTCCCAGTGCCGGTGCTCCAGGGTGCGGAAGCGCGGCGGCCAGAGGTCCACGGACAGCAAGCCCTCCAACACCTGGTCCTGGGCACCCACCAGGATTTTCAGGGCCTCGGCGGTCTGTAGGCTGGCCAGGCAGGCCGCGGCCGGGCCGATAATGCCCAACTCGGCCGAGCTGGCCGGCGGCTCGCGCCGGCTGGGGAACCAGCAGCGCAGGCAGGGTCCCTGGCCGGGGCGCACCACCACAAGCTGCCCCTGGGCCTTAATCACCCCGGCGTGCACCAGGGGAATGCCCAGCTTGAGGCAGGCCTCGTTGAGCAGGTAGCGGGCGGCGGCGCTGTCCAGGCCGTCCAGGACCACGCCGCAGCCGCGCAGCAGATCAAGGGCGTTGCCTGGCCCCAGGGCCACCTGATGGGTCTCGATGCTCACCTCGCTGTTGAGCGAGCGCAGATAGGCCGCGCCGGCCTCCACCTTGGGGCGTCCGGCGGTCACGTCCTGTTCGCTGTATAGGACCTGGCGGTGCAGGTTGTCCAGGCTGGGATGATCGGGGTCCACCAGGCGCAAGAACCCCACGCCGGCCCGGGCCAGCAGCATGGCCGCCGTGCCGCCCAGGACGCCCAGGCCCACCACCACGGCCCGGCCCTGGCGCAGGCGCTCCTGGCCGGCCCGGCCCCAGGGGCCGAAGCGCTCCTGCATCTGGTAGCGGCTGCCCATGGGGGCCTCAGCCGCCAAAGGCCGGGTGGATCAGCTCCACCCGGTCGCCCTCGTTAAGCAGCACGGAATCGTAGTCGCGGGGGTGCACGAAGCGTCCGTTGACCTCCGCCACCAGGTCCTTGTGTTGGGCCTGCTGGCGAAGGATGAGCGCGGTCAGGCTCATGCCGGCCGGCAGGCGCTCGGCAAAGCCGTCCACCACCACGCTTATCTCTGGCCCGCCGCCGTCCAAGCCAACCTCCGCTGCCCTTCATACCAATTTGTGATTAAACGAATAGTTTCATCGCAAATTGGTATGCGGGCCATGGATGGCCCGCCGGGCGCGAAAGCGCCCGGGAGGCCGGGCAAAACCCGGGGTCCCCACAAAGCGTTAGCTTTGTGGGGCGTAAGCACGCTTTTGCCCGGCCGATCAGCAACCAAAGCCATGGATGGCTTTGGTTGCATATTAGTATCAGTCCAGGCGGATGATCTTGACGTGCTTGCCGCACCACTCGTAGGGCAGGTACACCCGTCCGCTCTTGCCGCTGCGGGTGACGGTCTTGTCAATCATTTCCAGGCCGCTCAACTCGAACTTGGCATTGGGCGGCGCGGGGGACCGCCGCCCCCCGGCCGCCGCCACCGGTTCACCCTGCCCATCCTGGACCTTACCCGCCATGCCGGCCCCCGCCTAGCCCTTCTTGGCCTGGGCCAGGGCCTTGAGCACGCGCTCGGGGGTAAGCGGCAGCTCGTCAATGGCCACGCCGATGGCGTCGTGCACGGCGTTGAGTATGGCCGGGAGGGTGGGCATGATGGCGCCCTCGCCCACCTCCTTGGCCGCGAAGTGTCCGTTGGGCTCGCCCGTCTCCACCACGATGCACTTCATCTCCGGCATGTCCAGCACCGTGGGTATATGATACTCCCCCAGGGAGGGGTTGAGCACCCGGCCGTCCTTATCGAACTTCACCTCCTCGAACATGGCCTCGCCCAGGCCCATGGAGACCGAGCCCTCCATCTGCCCCTCCACCTGGGTCAGGTTGATGGCCTGGCCGCAGTCGTGGGCGTCGGTGACGCGCTCCACCTTGATCTGGCCGGTTTCCAGGTCCACGCTCACCTCGGCCACCTGGGCCGAGCAGCCGTAGGCCGGCGAGGTACCCACCGCCGCGCCCTTGTGCTGGCCGCCCAAGACGGGGGGCTTGTACTTGCCGGTGCCGATGATGGTGCCGTGCTTCAAGAAGGCCACCCGCGCGGCCTCGGTGAAGGTGAGCTGGCCGCCGCTGGGGTGGTCGGTCCAGCCTCGGTGCTCCTTGATGTACTTAGTGCGGATGGCGCTGAAGTCCACCGGCTCGCCGCTGATCTCCACCAGGCCCCGCTTGAGGTCCAGGCGTTCCCGCCCGATGCCAAGCTCCTGGGCCAGGGCCGTCAGCACCTTCTCCTTGACCGCCAGGCCGGCTTCCTTGGTGGCGTGGCCGGTCATCAGGGTGGTGCGCGAGGAGTAGGCCCCCAGGTCCACGCCGTAGTCGGTGTCGCCGGATTGCAGGCGCACGGCCTCCAGGGGGATGCCGATTGCCTCGGCGGCGATCATGGCCATGGCCGTCTCGGTGCCCTGGCCGATCTCGGCCGCGCCGGTCTTGACCAGCACCGTGCCGCCGTCCTCCTGCACCTTGATGGTCACGGTGCAGTGGAAGGTGTCGGAACGGTAGATGGGGTAGCCGGCGCCGGAGACGAAGAAGCCGGTGGCCATGCCGATACCCCGGCCCTTGGCCAGCTTGCCGCGCTTTTCCTGCCAGCCCGAGCCGGTTTGCACGGCCTCTATGCACTCTCTCATGCCCAGGGAGGACATGGACATGTGGTTGCAGGTGACGTCGCCGTTCTCCATGATGTTCTTGAGCCGCATCGCGATGGGGTCCAGGCCCAGGTCCTTGGCCACGATGTCCAATTGCTGCTCGAAGCAGGCCCGCGCCGCCACGCAGCCATGGCCACGCTGGGCCCCGCAGGCGGGCTTGTTGGTGTAGACCCGGTAGCCGTCGTAGCGCATGTGGGGCATGCGGTAGGGGCCGCCCAGCAGGGAGCCGGCGTAGTAGACGGTGGCGATGCCAAAGGAGCTGTAGGCCCCGCCCTCCAGGTAGCACTGGTGGTCCAGGGCCACGATGGTGCCGTCCTTCTTGAAGCCGGTCTTCATGGTGTGGAAGAACTGGTGCCGCGCCCGGCTGTGCAAAAAGACCTGGGCGCGGGTGTAGCCCATGCGCACCGGCTTGCCCGTGCGCATGGCCAGGAAGGAGGCGCACAGGTCAAGGGGGTTGGCCTCGGCCTTGGGGCCGAAACCGCCGCCCACGTAGGGCTTGACCACGCGCACCTTGCCGATGGGCACCCCCGTGACCATGGACAGGGTGCGCTGCACGTAGTGGGGCACCTGGGTGGAGCTGTAGAGGGTGAGTTGCCCCGTGTGGTCATAGACGGCGATTGAGTGCTGGGGCTCGATGAAGCCGCCGTCCTGGCGCTTGTTGACGAACTTGTGCTCGTGGATCAGGTCGCATTGGGCGAAGCCCGCCGCCAGGTCGCCGAACTCCTGGTGCACCTCGGCGCAGAGATTGCCGGGATACTCGCCGTGCAACTGGGGCGCGCCCGGGGCCAGGGCCTGTTCCACGGTGAGCACGTGGGGCAGGGGCTCGTAGTCCACCTTGATGAGCTCGATCGCCTCCAGGGCGGTCTCCAGGTCCACGGCGGCCACGGCGGCCACCTCGTCGCCCACGTAGCGCACGCGGTCAATGGCGAATACGTTCTCGTCGTAGCGGGCCGGCGAGACCCCGTAACGGGTGGCCGGCACGTCCTTGTGGGTTATTACCGCCTTTACCCCGGGCAGCTTGAGGGCCCGCGAGGTGTCTATGTTCAACACCCGGGCGTGGGGCAGGGGGCTTTGCAAGAGCGCGCCGTGCAGCTCGCCCACAAAGCGCAGGTCCTCGGCGTATAGCGCCTTGCCGGTGGCCTTGTCCACGGCGTCCACGCGCCGGGCGCGGCCGCCGATAACATCGTACTTGGCACCCATGGCTTAAGCCCTCCCCATCTTTTGTGAAGCGTCGGCCACGGCCTCCACGATCTTTTGGTAGCCCGTGCAGCGGCACAGGTTGCCGCTCAGGGCCTGGCGGATATCACCCGTGGAAGGCGCCGGGTTCTTTTCCAGCAGCGACTTGGCCGAGAGAATCATGCCCGGCGTGCAGAAGCCGCACTGGATGGCCCCGTGCTCCACCATGGCCTCCTGGATGGGGTGCAGGCGGTTGCCGTCGGCCACGCCCTCGATGGTCCGCACCCGCCGGCCCGAGACCTGCACGGCCAGCACCAGGCAGGAGTTGACTGGCTCATCGTCCAGGAGCACGGTGCAGGAGCCGCAGTCCCCCACCTGGCAGCCCTGCTTGGTGCCGGTGAGCCCCAGGTCCTCCCTGAGCACCTGGGCCAGGGTGCGGTTGGGGGCCACCAGAAGCTCGTATTCGGTGTCGTTCACCACCAGGGTGATCGCTAGCTTTTTCATGGTTGTTGCCTCCTAGTCCCGGCGGGCGGACTGCCAGGCCTGCTCTAGGGCCCGGCGAGTGAGCACATTTACTTCCTGGCGCCTGAAGTCCGCCGATCCCCGGTGGTCGTCAATGGGGCGAGCGTCGGCGGCGGCGGCCTGCGCGGCCTGGCGGATCAACTCCTCGCTGATGACCTGGCCGGTGAGCGCCGCTGCGGCTCCGGGAGAGAGTATCGGCGTGGGCGCCACGGCGCCCAAGGCCACCCGGGCGGTCTTGACCGTCTTGCCGTCATCCTCCAGGGCCACATAAGCCGCCACGTTGACCAGGGCGATCTCCAGGGCCTGGCGCAGGCCCAGCTTCTGGTAGCCGCTGCCCACCCCCGGCCCGCCGGCCGGCACCTTAAGGCCCCGCAGCAGCTCCCCGGGGGTTCGCACCGTGCGTCCCGGCCCCAGGAAGAACTCACTCAGAGGCACCTCCCGCGTTCCCTGGGAGCTCTGCAATACCGCCGTGGCCCCCAGGGCCAAGAGCGGCACGCACATGTCCGCCGCCGGCCGGGCGTTGCACACGTTGCCGCCCACCGTGGCCCGGTTGCGAAGCGGTGAGCATGGGTGCCAGGAGGAGCAAGCACTCCTGCTCCTGGATCTGGCCAAAACCCTCCAGGGCCTCCAGGCCCACCACATGGGCCGGTTTTAGCAGCTTGTGCTTCATGCCCACCAAAAGGTCGGTGCCGCCGGCCAGTACCGCGGCCTGGCCCTGGTGCTGGGCCAGGATGGCCAGGGCCTCGTCCAGGCGGGCTGGGCGGTGATATTCAAAGCGTGGTAACAGCATGGTACGTCTCCTCCTGCCGGCCCCCGGCGGCTTGG
Organism: Desulfarculus sp.; assembly: GCA_016208115.1. Classification (GTDB taxonomy): domain Bacteria; phylum Desulfobacterota; class Desulfarculia; order Desulfarculales; family Desulfarculaceae; genus JACRDC01. The sequence goes on along the minus strand of JACQYR010000156.1, from coordinate 11,211 downwards.
CCAGCGCTGGAGGCTGGTTAGAACCCCGCCCCGGCCGCCGGGCCGCCAGACCGGCGCGGTTAGCCTTGGTCGTCCGGACGCGGCCTGGCCGGCAGGGTCAGCAGGCCCAGGTCCATCTCCATCATTTTGAGGCTGGCCAAGGCCCGCCGGCAGTTGCATTGCAGGGCCGGGAAATCCCCGGCCTGCTCCAGCAGGGCCTGCCCGTGTTCCCGAAGCAGGCTCAGGCGCACCATCAGCCCCTCGATCTTGTAGCTGTCCACATCGGCCTCCGCTGGCGGCTCAGTGTTGCTGGCGCAGGTCCTTGAAGCGCCGGGCCTTGCCCTCGTAGCGGGTCAGGGAGCCGGGCTGATGGACCTCGATGATATAGCCCAGGTTGGTCTCCAGGCGCAGCTCGTCCTTGAGCCGGCCCAGGACCTCGTCGCCCAGGCACTCCTGGCCGGCGCAGGGCTCCACCCTGAGGGTGATGCGGTCCTGGCCGGTGATCCGCTCCACCACCACCTCGTACTCGTCGGACAGGGCGGCGCAGCGCCGCACCACCGCCTCGATGGCCGAGGGCGAGAGCAAGACGCCCTTGACCTTGGTGATGTCGTCGGCGCGCCCTTGCACTCCGCCTCTTATCAGGCGATAGGTGCGGCCGCAGGGGCAGGGGGCCGAGTCCCACTCGATGATGTCCTTGGAGTCGAAACGTAGGCAGGGCTGGGCCAGGCGGTCGAAGGCGGTGATTATCATCTTGCCCGGCCGCCCCGGGGTGGTGATGGTCTGGCCGGTCACCAGGTCCTCAATCTCCACCAGGAACAGCCCCTCGTTGACGTGCAGGCCCCCGGGCTGCGCGGCGCACTCGTAGCTCCAGGCCCCGATCTCGGTGGCGCCGGCGTGGTCAAAGACCTTGGCGCCCCAGGCCTTCTCCAGGCGCTGTTTGGTGCCGGGGATGGAGGCCCCGGGCTCGCCGGCGCAGGTGATCTTCTCGATGGTCAGCTCCGCCGGGTCCAGGCCCAGCCTGCTCCGGGCCACGTCGGCCATGTTGAGCAGATAGGTGGGCGTGCCCATCATGGCCGTGGCCTTGAGTTCCTGGATCTTGAGGATGCGGGCCGTGGTGTCCAGCACGCCGCCGGGCACCACAAGGCCGCGAATATGTTGTAGCCGAAGGGGAGGAAGACCCGGTCCCGGGGCCGGTAGCTCTGGGACCACAGGATGTAGCACCAGGCCTCGGACCACCATTCCCAGTCGGGCCAGTAGTCGGCCTGGTAGATGGGCTTGCCGGTGGTGCCCGAGGTCTGGCGGAACTCCACCACCTCCTCCAGGGGCAGGCACAACAGCTCGCCGTAGGGGAAGGGTCCGGTGGCCTGGGCCTGCTTCAGCAGGGCCTTGTCCACCTTGGGCACCCGGGCCACGTCCTCCATGGTCTTGATGTCCCCCGGCTCCAGGCCCGCCTGGCGGTAGAGCCGGCGGTAGAAGGGAGAACGCTCGTAACCCCAGGCCACGATGCCCTGGAACTTGCGCAGTTGCACTTGGCGCAGTTTCTCGGGGTCCATGGTTTCCAGGTAGGGGTTCCAGTATTTGATGCCCGTGGCCACGCCTACTCCTTTCCCATCCCAAAGGGGGTCCCGCCGCGGCGGCCCCCGCCGTCCCGCCCTGGCCGGCGCCCTAGCCGCCGTAGCCGAAGACGGAGTATTTCAGTTGATTGACCACCTCGCTCACTCCGGGCTGCTGGGCGGCCATCTGCTCGGCCGCTTGGCGGTCCTTGCGGCTGGGCACGCTGCCGGTCAGAGTGAGCCTGCCGCCCGCCTCGCCCCGCGCCGAGACATGGCGCGCCCCCTGCACCTGAAGGCGCAGCTTGGCCTCCACGCGCTTGCCCAGGGCCAGGGCCAACAGGGCCGGCGGGGCCTCCTCCAGGGGGTAGAGGCGTCTGATCTGTTCCACCGCCAGCCTGATGGCCTCCACTCCCGCCTGTTCGTCCAGGCGGTCGGTGTTGAGGATCAGGTCGTAGAGGCGCCAGTGCTCGGGGTCCTTGGCGTAGATCTGGCGCACCAGGGCCTCGCGGCGGTGGTCATGCTCGCGGATGAATTCCAGGGCGCCCTCGGGGTCCATGCCGTGGGCGCCGCACAGGTGCAGCACCCGGCGCTGGGTGGGGGCCACCACCCGCACCCGGAGCACCTGGGGTACGTCGCGTAGCACGATCTGGGCGCCCCGGCCCATGATGATGACCCGGCGCTGGGCGGCCAGCTCGAAGACCAGGGCCTCGTAGAGGCTCAGGTAGGCCGGCCGGCTGAAGAACAGGCGCTCGAAGAAGCCCGGTCCCTCCTCGCGGAAGAAATGCTCCAGGCGCGAGGCCAGCTCGGGGTCGTTGCGGGAGGCGGCCTCCTGGAAGTCCTCCGGCCCCAGGAGCCGGTAGCCGTCCTGGGCGGCCAGGGCTCGGGCGATCTCGTCTCCCAGGCTGCCGGCCAGGCGCGAAATGGTTATTATGGCCATGCTTACCCCCGTGCGGTTGGTTGTAGCCTCACAGGCCCATGAAGCGCCGCGGCAGCCACAGTGATATCTCGGGGAACAGGAGCAGGATCACCAGGCACAGGGCCATGCCCACCAGATAGGGATAGATGCCCTTGTAGATGGTGCCGATGGGCGTGCCCGTTACTCCCGCCACCACGAAGGCGTTGATGGCCACCGGCGGCAGGATGATGCCGATCATGGTCACCACGCTGATGATGATGCCGAACCATATGGGGTCGTAGACCATCTTGAGCACCACGGGCAGGAAGATGGGGGTGGCCAGGATCAGGAAGGCCAGGTCCTCGATGAAGGAGCCGCCGATGAGGTACACCATGACGATGATGAGCATGATGACCAGGCCCGGGGCGTTGAGGCTCTCCAGCCAGGAGGCCACGATGAAGGGCGTGCGGGTGATCAGGAAGAAGTGCCCCAGGATGGTGGCCCCGGCGATGAGCGAGAGCACCATGCAGGCTATGCGCAGGGTGTCCTTGACGGCGCGCGCGAACTTTTTCAGGTTCATTTCGCGCTTGCTCAGGGTGAGCAACAGCACCGCGAAGCTGCCCACGCTGCCGGCCTCGGCCGGGGTGAAGAAGCCCTGCATGAGCCCGCCCACCACCAGCAGGAAGATGACCGCCACCGAGATCACCGGCAGCAGGGATTTGAAGCGCTCGCCCCAGGTGGAGCGCTCGCCCTTGGGCCCCAGGGCGGGGTTGGCCCGGCACCAGACGAACAGGGTGGCCGCGAAGGAGAAGGCCAGGAGCAGGCCCGGGATGATGCCGGCCAGAAACAGCTTGCCGATGCTGGTCTCGGTGAGCACGCCGTAGATGATCAGCACCACGCTGGGCGGTATGAGGATGCCCAGCGTGCCCACCGTGGCCACGGTGCCGCAGGACAGCCGCCGGTCGTACCCGTAGCGATCCATCTCGGGGATGGCGATGGTGGCGAAGGTGGCGGCGGTGGCCGGCGAGGAACCGCAGATGGCCTTGAAGGCCGTGGCCGCCGCCACGGTGCCGATGGCCAGGCCGCCCGGGATGTGCCCCACGAACTTGTAGGCGGCGTTGTATAGATTGCGCGCCACCCCGCCGCTGGCCCCCAGTTGGCCCATGAGCACGAACAGGGGGATGACCGTGAGGCTGTAGGAGGTGAAGACGCTGAAGATGTCCTTGGCCACCAGGTTGAGCGCCGCGTCCAGGTTGACGATGGCCGCGAAGCCGATGAACCCGGCCAAGGCCATGGCGAAGCCGATCTCCAGACCCATCAAAAATAGGACGAATAACAGCCCGATGACCAGGGCGCCGATCTCTCCGTGTCCCATGGTTAGGCCGCCTCCTTCCGGGCCAAGTCGGTAAGCAGCACCAGGCACTGCACCAAGCAGCAGAAGGCGATGCCATAGGCCAGGGGGTACTGGGGTAGGTGCAGGGTCAGCGAGACCTCGCTCTTGTCCAACAGGTCGTTGCCCATGAGGAAGAGGTTCCAGGCGATGATGGCGAACAGGCCCACTCCCAGCAGGCGGGTGACCACGTGCAGGGCGCGCCCACCCGAGCCCTTCAGGCGCTCGGTGAGGAAATCCATGAGCACGTGGCCGCGGTCCAAGGAGGTCTGGGGAATGGCGAAGCCGATGGTCAGCGCCCCCAGAAAACCCACCAGCTCATAGGTGCCCAGGATGGGCCGCTTGAACAGGCGCAGCACCACGTCGGCCACGGTGAGGAACATCATGGAAGCCAGGGAGGCCCCAGCGACCCAGTACAAATAGCGGCAGAGGTTTTCCACCAATCTGATGAACCCGCTCATGCGATCGTCCTGCCCAGGAAGGGTGTTCTATTGGCCAGACCGCTGATTGCCCTAGGCCTGGCGGCCATGGAGGCTGGACAAGGGGCCGCCCGGGGGCGGACGGCCCCTCTCAAGCCTAGGGGTTGGACTTGAGCCAGTCCTGGCAGAACTTCAGGGCCTCCTCGCCGGGCAGGCCCTTGGCCTTGGTGGCGGTCACGTACTCGGCCAGCACGGGCTGCACCTGCTTGGCCCAGCGGGCGTCCTCCTCCTTGGACAGGGCCACCACCTGGTTGCCCTTGGACAGGGTGAACTCCACGCCGATCTTGTCGAAGTCGTCCCAGGCCTTGCCGGTCTTGTCTATCCACTCCTGGTTGATCTGGGTGATGGTTTCTTGGATGTCCTTGGGCAGGGAATCCCACTTCTTCTTGTTCATGGCCACGAAGAAGGCCAGGGAGTAGGAGGAGCCGAAGTTCTGCACCGAGCACTTGACGACCTCGGCGAACTTCCAGCCCTTGAGGGTCTCGATGGGCGAGACCACGCCGTCCACCACGCCCTTTTGCAGGGCGTCGTAGGTCTCGGTCTGGGGCATGGCCACCGGGGTGGCCCCCAGGGCCGACACCACCTTGGCGCTGGTGCCGGTGCAGCGAATCTTCAGCCCCTTGAGGTCCTCAAGCTTGGCCACCGGCGTCTTGGTGTGCAGGATGCCCGGGCCGTGGCCGTGCAGGTACATCACCTTGACGTCATCCAGCTCCTTGGGGGCCATCTTCTGGTAATAGGCGTTGGCCAAGCGGGTCACCTGCAGGCCGCTGGTGTAGCCCAGGGGCAGGTCTATGACCTCGGTGAGGGGGAAACGGCCCTTTACGTAGCTCAAGACCGACATGCCGACGTCGGAGATGCCCTTGACCACGCCGTCGTAGCACTGGTCGGCCGGCGTGAGCGTGGCGCCAGGGAAGACGTCAATCTTCACCGCGCCGCCCGTGCGTTTCTCCACCTCCTTGGCCCACTCCATGGCCAACAGGCTATGCCCATGGGAGGCCGGGAAGAAAACGGAGTAGCTGAGTTTGACCGTGGGTGCCGCCCAGGCCATTGACCAGGTCATCGTCACCACCAATAGGACCACCACCGCCGTCAAAGCTTTCCTTGCCATGCGCCCCTCCCTCTTTGCCATGCCCGTTTGCACGGGATTGAAGTGCTGAACGCCATCCCAACCGGACACGTTGTACCGCAAGTTCCGTGCCCAGGTGAGGCGGCTTCAGCGCCGGGGGTAGCTGGCTGAATTAAGGGGCTATCGGCGGGCGGGCCGAGGACGGGGGGCCGGAAGGAGTGGAAAGCCCCGAGCCACCGTGGCTGGTTACTTGGCAGGGCGCGCGGGGGCCTCAGGGCCGGGGGGCCGCGTCAGGCCGTGCCGGGTCAGGCGGGAGCGCAGGGTGGGGCGGCTGATCCCCAGGGCCTGGGCGGCGGCGGTGACGTTCCAGCGAGTGATCTCCAGGACCTGCTGGAGGTGCCTTTTCTCGGCTTCGGCCAGGGACAGTATCTCCAGCGAGGGGGCGCGGGCCGTCTGCCCCAGGGACAGGGCGGCCTTGACGGCGTCGGCCAGCAGCACCGGCCCCCGGGAGTCCAGGGCGGCCTTGGTGAGGATGTTGAGGAGCTCGCGCACGTTGCCTGGCCAGCGGCTGGCCGTCAGGAGGTCCATGGCCGTCTTTTCCACCTGGACCACCCGGGTGTGCATCTCCCGGTTGATGCGCCGCAGGAAAAAGGGCACCAAGTCGGCGATGTCCTCCCGGCGCTCCCGCAAGGGGGGCACCTTGATGGCCGTGACCTGTAGCCTAAACAACAGGTCGGCGCGGAACTGGCCCCTGGCGGCCATCTCCTCCAGGGGGCGGTTGGTGGCGGCGATGATGCGGGCCTGGGAGCGCAGGGTCTTGACCCCGCCCACCCGGGTGAACTCCCGGCGCTCCAAAAAGCGCAAGAGCTTGGCCTGCAAGTGCAGCGGCAGCTCCCCCACCTCGTCGAAGAAGATGGTCCCCTTCTCGGCCAGCTCCAGGCGCCCCCGCTTGGCCAGGGCGGCGCCGGTGAAGGACCCCTTCTCGTGGCCAAAGAGCTCGCTCTCCATCAGGTTGTCCACCAGGGTGGAGCAGTCTATGGTGAGAAAGGGCTCTCGGCCAAAGGGTGAGTTGTCGTGGATGGCCCGGGCGATCACCTCCTTGCCGGTGCCGGTCTCCCCCTGGATGAGCACCGTGGCGCGGTTTTGGCTCAGCAGGCCGATGGCCTTGAATATCTGGCGCATGGCCCGGGAGTTGCCCACTAGGCGGTTGGGCTGGTCGTCCCCCGGGGGCGGCGGCGCCAGGGGCGCGGCCGTCAGCTCCGGCACGTGGGCCGCCCGCCGCACGCACTGCTCCAGCTCGTCTATGTCCAGGGGCTTGTGCAGGTAATCGAAGGCCCCCAGGCGCATGGCCTGGATGGTGGTCTCCATGTCGTGGAAGGCGGTGATGACGATGACCCGGCACTGGGGCAGCATGGTTTTTAAAGGCCCCAGCATGTCCAGGCCGCTGGCGTCGGGCAGGCGCACGTCCAGGATCACCACCGAGGGCAGGAAGCTGCGCGCCAGGGCCAGGCCCTCGGCCACCGTGGAGGCGGTGCGCACCTCGTGGCCCCGCTCGCTCAAGAACAGGGCCAGGGATTTCTGGAGGTTGACCTCGTCGTCTATGATGACCAGGCGGCTCACAGGTGCCTCGGCATTATCAGGCTGAACTTGGAGCCCTTGCCCGGGGTGCTCTCCACGGCCACGGACCCGCCGTGGGCCTCGGCGATGCGTTTGACGTTGGTCAGGCCCAGGCCCGTGCCGTGGGCTTTCCTGGTGAAGAAGGGCGTGAATATCTGGGCCAGGTCCTGGGGAGACATGCCGGCCCCGTTGTCGCGCACCGACAGCTCCCAGGCCGGCCCGGCGGGCGAGGTGGTCAGGCGGGTGGTCACGGTGATGTAGCCGCCGTCGGCCACGGCGTCCATGGCGTTTAGGAGCAGGTTGACCAGGGCCTGCTCCAGCTTGCCCTGGTCCAGGGATTGCGGTCCCAGGCGGGGCTCCAGCAGACGGCGCAGACGGATGCCGCGCTCGGCCAGCTTGGGGCGAAACAGGTCCAGGCAGCCCTGGGCCAAGGCGTTGGGGTCGTGGCGGCCCAGGCTCAGCGACAAGGGCTTGGCCACGTCCAGCAGTTGGCGCAGGATGCCCTCCAGGCGGCTGACCTCGGTGACGGCCATGCCCAGGCGCTGGCGGTCCACCTGGGGCAGGTAGTCCTGGCGGGAGAGGACCTGCAAATTAACCTTGATGATGGACAGGGGGTTGCGCAGCTCGTGGGACAGCGAGGCCGTGAGGTGCCCCACGTAGGCCAGGCGCTCGCTCTCGCGCATCTTGCGCTCCATCTCCACCCGCTGGGTGAAGTCGCGGCAGATGCCGATAATCACCGGGCCTTGGCCCAGGTCCACCACCCTGGCCCTGATCTCGGTCACCCCCCGTTGCCCCTGCCGGCCCAGGCGCTGGTATTCCAGGGCCGGAGTGGCCGGCCCCCCGGCCAGGGTCTGGCGAAAGACGCGCAGCACCTTGTCGCGGTCCTCGGGGGCCACGAAATCCAAAAAGGGCTGGCTGACCGTCTGGTGCCAGGAGGCCTGGTGCATCTCGCAAAAGGCGCGGTTGGCCAGGGCCACGCGCATGTCCTGCACCGCCACGTAGCCGTCATTGATCTCCTCCACCAGGGTCTTGTGCTGGCGCTCGCTGGCCGCCAACTCCCGGCTGCGCAGCAGCACCTCCTTTTTGAGGTGCTCGGCGTGGCGGCGGATGGCCGCCTCGTGCCGCTGTTGGAACTGGTCGGAGAAGCTGTGGATTTGGTAGGAGACCACGGCGTTGACCGCCTCCAGGGCGGCCAGGGGGTCAAGGGACTGGGTCTGGGCCAGGACCTTGGGCAGCAGGATGACCCGGTAGAGGTCAAAGGCCTTCTGCACCTCCGACAGCGAGAAGCCGGCCTCCAGGCGCAGGCGGGTGATGAACTCCACGAAGCTGTCCAGGGGCGCCGTGCGGCCCTGTTCCATGGCCTGGAGGTTGGCCTGGTAGGACTGGGCGATGGTCATGCTGATCTCTTCGGTGCTGCGGCCGCGGTAATGGGGGCTTAGTCGCGAGACCCGGTCCACCCATTCGGGGACGATGTCGTCGGCCATGGCCTGAAGCCAGCGTATAAAGGCCGCCGGGGCCTGGGGTAGGGGGGAGGGGGCCTGGGCGGCCGGCGGTCCGTATGGAGTGCTGGAGGAGAGCATGCCTAATTCTATAGCAATCTTGACCCGGCCATGGGAAGGCCTCAAATGCCGGTGGGCTTAGTAGTACCAGCGCACCCAAAACTCGGCGCGCAGATCGTCCAGCTTTTCGCCGAACTCGGTGTCCGCGCCGCCCAGGGGGAATATCAGGCGGGCGTTAAGTTCCAGATTGGTCCTGGGCTGGTAGGAGGCCCCCGGGGCCAGGCTGAAGGACAGGTCCTCCAGGTTGGCCATGAAGGCGGCGTAGGGGGTGAAATAGAGGATGTCCCAGGGCTCCTTCTGGGAGACCTTGAGATACAGATAATCCTGGCCGTAGTTCTTCTGGCGGTAGTAGGAGCGGGTCTTGGTGTCGGCCTGCCGCATCACCAGCGGGTCCTGGGTCTTCTGCCACTGGCGCCAGGCCATCTCCTGAAAGGCGAAGAAGCCGTCCACCTGCCCGCCATCGTAGCCGGCGCCGTTGTGGTAGTACTCCAAGATGTAGGTGGTGTCCTGGGCGGTGAGGTAGCGCAGGCCCAGCAGGTAGCTGAGCTGGTTCTCGCGCTCGATGTTCACCCCGCCGGCCGCGCCCACGCTCTGCTTGCGGGCGTCCTTGACGTAGGCCAGTTCGCCGTGCACCTCCAGGTTCTCCAGGAGGTTTTTGGAAAAATCCAGGCCAAAACTGTCGGGCTGGTTGGGTCCGCCGTAGTACATGAAATCCAGGTCGGTGTCAAAGGCCAGGACATAGAGCTTGGCCGCGCGGTTGACGTCGCCGGTCTGGCCCAGCTCGGTGTTCTCGTTGTTGAACACCGGCAGGAACAACGGAGTGAAGGCCACGGTCTGCAAGCCCTGGCCGCCGAAGCTCTTGATGAAGTCGGCGCCCAGGGCGGTGTAGCCCTCCAGGTTGAGTTCCGGGTCGTCGGGGTCCTTGGGGCGGTTGACGAAGCCGGACGGGTTCCAGGCGTAGCCCTTGCCCCAGGAGTAGGATTTCTTACCCGCCTCGATGGTCACCCCGGCGCTGGGTTTCAAGGAAACATAGCCTTCGTAGACCTTGTTCAGCCACTCCTGGTCGTCATAAAACTGGTGGTATTCGTGGTGGGTGTAGAGGTGGAGGTGGGCGATGCCTTCCCGGTAGTCGGCCTTCAGCTCCACCTGGGGCCGCCATTCCTCGGTGTAGGAGCCGGGCTTCTGGTTGTAATACTTGAGCCGGTAGAGGGCCGAGTCCTGCCGGAGCTGGTGGGCGATGTAGCGCATCTCCAGCATGCCGTGCAGTTCCAGGGGCTTTTTCTCGGCCTCGGGAATGCTCAGGTCCAGGTCCTCGGCCAGGGCCAGGCCCGGCACGGCCAGGCCCATCCCCAGGGCCAGGGCCAGGGCCGCCAGCCACGGGCGGCGCCTCACCGCAGGTCCTTAACCCGGGGCAGGTAGTTGATGGTGAAGACCTCATCGGGCAGGGTGCGCTTCTTGAGCTTGGCCGAGACCATCACCGAGCGGTAGCCCTTGTAGAGCGGGCTGTCGGTCTCGATGACCGTGGGACCCACCACCCCGTCACCCAGGTCCTTGACGTCCTTGAAGTAGAGCGTCTTTATCAATAGGCCGGTGGCCGAGTAGCACTCCACCCGGACCGGCATGAGGTCCTTCTTCTCCACCCACATCTTGAGCTTGTCGTAGGCCACCTGGTTGGTCTTGGCCTTGAGGAAAAGCAGGTGCTGGCCGCCCTCCTCGGCCAGCTCGGCCACGTCGTACTCCACGTGGTAGTCCAGGCGCATGATGTCGGCGTTGTTGAACACCCCGCCCACCACCGATTGCAGGCTGGTGATGCGGATGGGCTTGCCCACGTTGGGGATAAAGAGCCACATGTTCTCGCCCAGGCGCAGGGTGGCGCGGCCATTGTCGCTGGCCGGAGCCAGAAAGAGGGTGACGATCTTGTCCTTGTCCTTGCGCAAAAACCAGTAAGTGTATTCCTTCTTGGTGCCGTCGGGCTCGATGTTGATGAGCTTGCGGTACAGCTCCAGGTCGCCGGGTTGCAGCTTGGCGTCCACGGCCTCAAGTATCTCCGGGCCGCCAAGGGCCTGGGCGGCGGCGGGCAGGGTCAGCAGGACCGCCAGGGACGACAGCGTTACGATGAACTTGCGCATGGCGTTACTCCTATACATGGCGCAGGGCCTCCACCGGCTCCAGGCGGGCGGCCTTCATGGCCGGTTGCAGGCTGGCCAGGGCGGCCACGGCCACCACGATCAGGCAGACGCCCAGCACCGTGCCGGCCCCCACGGTGGGGGCCAGGACGATGCGCTGGCCCATGCCGAAGAGGAAGCTGACCTTGGTGGCGTGCAGGGCGGTGATGACCCCCACCCCCAGGGCGGCGCCGGCCAGGGAGCTGGCCAGGCCCAGGGTGAAGCCCTCGGCCAGGAAGAGGCGGGCCACCCTGCCGGGGGTGGTGCCGATGGCCATGATGGTGCCGATCTCGCGCACCCGCTCGAAAACGCTCATCATCATCACGTTGAGGATGCTGATGAGCACCACCGCCACCAGGATGGCCTTGATGAAGACGGTCATGAGGTCAATCAGGCGGGCGATGTGGGCGAAGGGGGCCAGGTCGGCCCAGGTGTGCAGCTCGAACATGGGCAGGCCCTTGGGGTTCTTGACCTCTTCCAGCGCGGCCTTGAGGCGGCCGGCGATCTC
>JACQYR010000041.1 GCA_016208115.1 Desulfarculus sp. | reverse complement strand
GGCGCTCTCCGCCCCGGGCCAGGAGCCAGCGTCCTTCCTGGTGGCCCCGCAGACCGCAGTTCACCCACACCCCGGCCCCGGCCTGGGCGGCGTCCTCCATCAGGGCCATGTCGAAGACCTGGCGGTCCAGCACCCAGCCCGGTCCGGGGGTGAAGACGGCCTGGCCGGCCAGGCGAGTCTCCATGCCCTGCACAGCCTGCACCCGCGCCCGGAGGGGGATCTCCACCTCCAGGCCCAGCAGCTGGGGCACGAACTCGGCGCAGTGGGGCAGGGCTCCACCCCGGCGCTTGGCCTCCACCAAGAGCACCCTGGCCCCGGCCAAGGCGGCGGCCTTGGCGGCGCAGGCCCCGGCCGGCCCGCCGCCCACCACCAGCACGTCCACCGTCAAGCTCCGCGTGGCCATGGCCCTAGCCTTTGCTCATGATCCGCGCCACCTTCTCGATCAGGGGCGCGTTCATGGTCGTCTGCTGGTCAAAGCGTCCGGCATAGGCCTCCATGCCCTTGCCCAGGTCGTAGCAGGTGGTGGAGTCCAGGTTGACCAGCACCCCGCTGGCGCCGCTGTGCTGAAGCTCGCGCTGGTGCTTGCCGTAGAAGGCCTCGCAGCAGGAGCCCACGAAGGCCAGGCCTTGGGCCTTGACCTGGGCCAGCACGGCCATCAGGTGCTCGAAGCTCTGGATGGGCGTGGGCGTTAGCCCCAGTTCCTCGGCCAGGTCATAGAGGGGGGAAAGCTGGCAATCGCCGCAGCGGCCGCAGTCGGCCACGCCGCGATACTCGCAGCCCAGCGGCTTGGCGCAGTAGGGCAAGAGCAGCCACCCCGCCCGCCGGTGCCCCACTTCCTCGGGAGCCAGGCCCACCAGGAAAAGCTGGGCCGCCTCCTCCTGGGCGAAGCTCTGGCCCAAGGCCCGCCGGGCCGCCGCGCTGGCCACGGCCTGGGCCACCTCCCCTGGCGTAATGCCCTCCAGGCCGCCGTCCTGTGCTTGCAGGAAATCCAGTACCGCCCGCCACAGAATCTCCGGCTGGGCCTTCTGGCCCAGGAGGGCCGCCTCCAGGTCCATGACCAGGCGCTGGGGCCGGCTGAAGAAGTCGCCCGTGAGCAGGGCCTTCTGCACGCGGTTGCCCCGGCTGTCCAGCCACAGGTGCACGCGCAGGGTGCCGTAGGCGGTCTGGGTGATGCTCTGCAACCAGGAGGGGCGGTCCTCCCGGGGCCGGCGCAGGTGCAGCCACTCCGGCGAGCGGTAATAGGGCAGCCGCGCGGCCAGGTCGTCGCGTTCCTCGGGCGAAAGCTCGCCAGGGGTCAGGGTCAGGCCCAGGCTTTCGGTGAACTCGGCCACCAGGGCCGCCTTGAGTTCGGCCAGGTCCAACTCGCCGCCAAGCAGGTCCTCCACGAAGGCCAGGCGCTGCATCAGGGACTCGATCTCGCGTTTTTTCAGCTTCTCCACCGGCACGCGCAGGGCGCGCAGGAAGCGGCCTATCTCGTTCTTGACCAGCACCGTGCCCTGGAACAAGGCCCCGCCCTCCAGAACCATGCCGCCGGTGCCCGAAATCTTGCGGCCATCCACCTCGATGTCGTTGCGCGGCCTGAAGCGGGCCTCCAGCCCCAAGCGGGAGCAGCCCCGGGCGGCGGCCTCGCAGATGCGGGTGAGAGCCACCTCGAAGCCGCCCTGGAAGGGCGCGGCCCCCAGGGGGGCAATCAGCTCCCAGCCCAGGGCCGACGTCTGGAACAGTAAGGCCCCGCCGCCGGTGAGCCGGCGGTTGACCTCGATTCCCTCCTGGGCGCAGTAATCCAGGCGCAGCTCGCGGGCCGCCTCCTGGTGATAGCCCAAGAGGGCCGCGTCGGGTTTGAAGCGCAGAAAGCGCAAGGTGGGCGGACTGGTCCCCAAGCCGGCCCGGCGGGTGAGCACCTCGTCCAGGGCCATGTTCTCGGCGGCGCTCAAGCAGCCGGTATCCAGCAGGCGAAATGGCGGCAAGGATTCCAGCCTTTATGCAAGCTATATAATAGCTACAGCATACCCCGAGACACCCGGCGCGTCCAGATGGGTTAACTTGGCGTATACCCCGCCCCGTGCCAATTACTCGGTCCGGCGCGGGCAGAAAGCAAAAAATCCCAGCGGGTCTTTTTTGTGCCCCGCGCCACGCCCGGCCATACTTGCTCTGCCGGTGCATTAGGCCGGCGCGGGTCGGCTTGCCCCGTTGGCGTGGGCGGCCAGGCCTCAGGTGGCCCAGCCCTGGTCCGGCTCAGTTCCGATCGGCCCCCTGCCGGGGCTCTAAGCAATGGCCGGGCTAAGCACGGGGCACGGGGTCTGGTTTAAAAAGAGCCAAGGTTGTTGGCCCCAGAAGGCCGTGGGGTCACGCAAGCATGACAGCCGCCAACCTACGCCAGTCACTACGGCGCCACCCGACTCTTGTTGCCAGCGGCGGCTCGCGGCTGGCGGCTCGGTTTGGCCTGGACTGCCCCTCAACGGGAGCCGCCTGCAATTGCCCTTGGCGCAACGCCACCCGACCCGGTTACGCCAGCCGAGGCACTCGGCTAGCGGGGGTGGAAGGGCCTGATCTCGAAGTGCTCGCGGTGCAGATCGCCGTCGGGCAGCACGTGGATGGTCAGCCCCAGGAAGGACTCCAGCTCCTCCAGGGCATAGCGCTCTTCCTGAAGGAGCACCTCGGCCACCCGGGGGTTGACGCGCACGTCCACCGCCGGGGCCGAGGAGCCCTTGAGCTCGCGCTCCAGGGTGCGGAATATCTCGTAGCACACCGTGGTGGTGTCCTTGATGAAGCCCACGCCGTCGCAGTAGAAGCAGGGCTCGTTCAGGCTCTCGCCCAAGGACTCGCGCACGCGCTTACGGGTCATCTCCACCAGGCCGAGCGCGCTCATGCCCAGCACGTTGGTCTTGGAGCGGTCGCGGGCCAGGGCCTCCTTGAGGGCCGTCACCACCTTGGCGCGGTTGGACTCGCGCTCCATGTCAATGAAGTCTATGACGATGAGCCCGCCGATGTCGCGCAGGCGCAACTGGTAGGCGATCTCCTTCACGGCCTCCAGGTTGGTCTTGAGGATGGTCTCCTCCAGGTTGTGCCCGCCCACGTAGCGGCCGGTGTTGACGTCCACGGCCGTGAGCGCCTCGGTCTTTTCGATGACCACGTAGCCGCCGCTTTTGAGCCAGACCTTGCGCCCCAGGGCGCGGGCCAGCTCGGGCTCCACGCCGAAGGCGTCGAAGATGGGCTCGCCGCCGCTGTAGAGCTCCACGCAGGGCAGGAGCCGGGGCATGAAGGCGCTGACGAAATCCACCACCTGCTGGTACTCGGCCCGGCAGTCAATGACCAGGTGATCCACCTCGCGAGTGAACAGGTCGCGCACGGCCCTTAAGCTCACCGAGAGGTCTTGGTGCAAGAGGCTGGGGATGGTGGCGCTCTCGCGGCGGCGCACGATGGCGTCCCACAGCGAGCACAAAAAGTCCATCTCGGCCTTGAGCTTGTCGGCGTCCTGGCCCTCGCTGACTGTGCGGGCGATGAAGCCCTGGGCGGCGGGGCGCATCTCCTGGATCAGGGAGCGCAGGCGTCCGCGCTCGATCTCCTCCTCGATGCGCCGGCTGATGCCCACGTGGTTGATGGTGGGCATGAAGACCAGATTGCGCCCGGGCAGGGTGATGTGGCAGGTGATGCGGGCGCCCTTGTTGCCCAGGGGCTCCTTGGCCACCTGCACCATGATTTCCTGCCCCTCGCGCAACAGGGCCTCGATGCGTGGCGGGGTTTCGCCGCGGTTGGCGCGCTGGGGCGGGGCCTCGCCGGGCACCAGCTCGCTCAGGTCGGGCTCCTCGTGCACGTCGCTGACATAGAGGAAAGCCGCCTTGGTCAGGCCGATGTCCACGAAGGCCGCCTGCATGCCCGGCAGCACCCGGGCCACCCGGCCGGCGTAGATGTTGCCGGCAAGAGAGCCCTGCTTGTGGCGCTCCACGTAGACCTCCACCACCTGGCCGTTCTCCACCAGGGCCACGCGGGTCTCGTAGGAGCGGGCGTTGATGAGCAGGGTGTTGGCCATGGCTAAGCCTCCTCCAGCCGGCGGGCGCCGATCTTGATGGCCCGCGCCGCCTGGGCCTCCTCCTGGCTCAGGCCGAAGACGGCCTTTAGAATCTCGGCCGGCTTGGGCCGGCCGCCGTCGCGGCCCACCACCACCTTGAGGCCGCCCTCCACCAGCTCCATGTGCTTGAGCGTGGTCTTGAGGTCCAACACCTTGCGGCCCTTGGGGGTGTCGCGCGTCACCAGCACCTGGGGGGCCTGGCGGAAATCCTCCAGGCGGCCGGGTTCCAGGGGCGCCGGGCTCAGTAGATGATATGTCACCTCGTCGGGCTCGCGCAAATCCTCGCCCGGCGCGGCCAGGCGTCCATCGGCCAACTTGAGCCCAACGGGCAACACGGGGTTGACCCGCTCGGCCAGGCTCTCGGGGCGCTGGATCCCCAGGGTGGTGATCTCCAGCACCTCCACCAGGCTCTCCACGCCCAGCGGCAGGGCCGAGTCGGACTTGATCTGGGCGTGGGGGTGGAAGCCCTGGCTGTGGGCCAAATCCACCCCGGCCCGGCGAAAGGCCCGGCCCAGGTGGTGCATGGTCTCCAGGTGCCCCAGGAAGCGGGCCGGTCCGGTCTTCTCCAGGCGGAAGCGGTAGGTCATCCTGTCCGGCGGAGGGGGTGGCGGCGGGGCCGGCGGGGTGAGCCCCGCCGGGGCCAGGCGGGGCTTGATCCGCTTATGGTCGCAGACCCCGCAGTCGTGGCAACGGCCGGCCCGGCAATCCTGGGTGGGCTCCTGGCCGTGGGCCCGGTCGCGCTCGGCCAATAGGAAGTCCTTGGACAGGCCCACGTCAATGTGGTCCCAGGGCAGGGCCTCGCCGGGCTCGCGGGCGCGCAGGTATTCCTCCACGCAGAGGCCGGCCTGGCTGAGGGCCTGCATCCAGGCCTGGTAGTTGAACTGGTCGCTCCAGCCGTCGAAGCGGCAGCCGGCCAACATGGCCAGTTCCAGGACCTGGGAGAGCCGGCGGTCGCCGCGGCTCAACACGCCCTCCAGGATGCTCTGCTCCGGGGTGTTCCACTTGGCCTTGACCCGGCGGTCTCCCAGGTTGGACTTGGCCAGGCTCAGGCGCCGGCGGGCCTCGTCCAGGCCGATCTGGGCCTCCCACTGGAAGGCCGTGTGGGGCTTGGGCCCGCCCCCTGCCGCGCCCCTTGCCAGATAAAGCCGCCACCGCCGAGCACAGCCGGCCGATCTCGGCCAGGTCCTGGTCGGTCTCGGTGGGCAGGCCGATCATGAAGTAAAGCTTGATGAGGTTCCAGCCCAGGCCGAAGACCCGGCGGGCGGTGTCCACGATCTGCTCCTCGCTCAGGTCCTTGTTGATGACCTGGCGCAGGCGCATGCTGCCGGCCTCGGGGGCCAGGGTGAAGCCGGTCTTGCGCACCCGCTTGATCTGCTCGATCAACTGGTCGCTGAGCGAATCCACCCGCAGGGAGGGCAGGCTCAGGCTGACGTGGCGGGCGGCCAGGGCGTCCATCAGGGCCGTGGCCAGCTCCTGCACGCAGGAATAGTCGCCGGTGGACAAGGACAGCAGGGCCAACTCCTCCAGGCCGGTCAGATCCAGGGCCTTCAGCGCCGCCTCCAGCACCGCGCTCGGGGCGCGCTCGCGCACCGGCCGGTAGATGTAGCCGGCCTGGCAGAAGCGGCAGCCCCGGGTGCAGCCCCGGGCCACCTCCAGGCCCACGCGGTCGTGCACCGGCTTGACCGAGGGCACCACCACGTTCAAGGGCGGCTGGTGGGCGTTCAAGTCGGCCACTATGCGCCGCCGCACCCGGGGGACTTGCGGGTCCAGGGCGCGTATTTCCATTAGGCGTCCGCCTTCGTACACCGGCTCGAAGAGCGCCGGGGCGTACACGCCCTCGATGCGGCTGGCCTCCTGGTAGAGCCTGCCGCGCTGCCAGCCCGCCTCCTTGGCCTCAAGGAACAAATCCATCAGGGGGTGAATCAGCTCCTCGGCCTCGCCCACCACGGCCAGGTCCAGGAAATCGGCCAGGGGCTCGGGGTTGACCATGGCCGGACCGCCGGCGATGACCAGGGGATGGCCTGGGCCGCGCTCTGCGCGGCGCAAGGGCACCCCGGCCAGGCGCAGCATGTGCAAGAGGTTGGTGTAGGTCAGCTCGTAGGGCAGGGAGAAGCCGATGACGTCGAAGTCGCCCAGGGGCCGGCCGCTCTCCAGGGACCAGGGGGGCACCCCCTCCTGGTCCATGAGGTCCATGAGGTCGGTCCAGGGCGCGAAGACCCGCTCCACGGCCAGCTCGGGCCGGGGGGCCAGGGACTCGTAGAGCACCTTGAGCCCCAGATGGCTCATGGCGATCTCGTAGACCTCGGGAAAGACCAGGGCCAGGGACAGGCGCACCTGGCCGGGGTCCTTGACCACGCCGCCGGCCTCGCCGCCCACGTAGCGGGCCGGCTTCTCCACCGCGCAGATCAGGCGTTCGTGTTGCACGGTCCTCAATTCGCCGTCCCTTCCGGGTCCTGCCCCTCCAGGGCGCTCAAGGCCCGCTCCAGGGCCTCCAGGCCGCTGGCGTCGGCGGGGGCGCCCTCCTGTTGCCAACGGCTGGCCAGGCTGGCCAGGCGCTCCTGGGCCTGGCGCGCCCGCCGGGTCAGGTCGTCGGCGCTGGCCGGTTGGCAGGGCGCCTGGCCCTCGGGGTGCAGGGGCTTGAGTTCCAGGCTCTCGTTCCAGTGGGGCAGGTGGAACTGCACGCCGGGATAGCGCTCGCCGGCCACCCGGCGGAAGGCCATGGCCGAGGTCTCCTCGCCGTGCATCAGGTTGACCTTGAGCCCGGGGTGGGCCAGGGCGCCCAGCCAGGCCAAAAGCTCGTTCTGGTCGGCGTGGGCGCTGAAGCCGCCGATGGTGTGCACCTTGGCCTTGACCGCCACGTCCTCGCGGAAAATCTTGACCTTTTGGACGCCGTCAATCAAGAGGCGGCCCGTGGTGCCCTGGGCCTGGAAGCCCACGATGACCACGTGGCAATCGGGGCGCCAGAGGTTGTGTTTCAGGTGGTGCTTGACCCGCCCGGCGGTGGCCATGCCGTTGCCGGCGATTATCACCGCCGGCCCCTGGTGCTCGTTGATGGCCCGGCTGTCCTCGGTGGAGGGGGTGAACTTGAGGTTGGGGAAGTCAAAGGGTTTGTGGCCGTTGTTCAAGAGCTCCAGGGCCTCGGCGTCAAAAAGCTCGGGGTGGCGGCGGAAAATCTCGGTGGCGGCGATGGCCAGGGGCGAGACCAGATACACCGGCATGTCCGCCGGCAGCTCGCCGGCCCGGGAGGCGGCGGCCAGGGTGTACAGGAGCTCCTGGGTGCGCTCCACGGCAAAGGCCGGGATGATGACCTTGCCGCCCGAGGCGTAGGCCTCCTTGACCACCTCCACCAGCTCCCGCTGGCTGTCGTCCAGGGTCTTGTGCAGCCGGCTACCGTAGGTGGTCTCCATGAACAGGGTGTCGGGCTTGGGCAGGTCGTCGGCCTCGGGCAGGATGAGTTGGCCCGGCCGCCCCAAATCGCCGGAGAAGCCCACCCTGTGGCAGCCGCCCTTGCCGGAGATGGTCAGTAGCAGGCTGGCGGCGCCCAAGATGTGGCCAGCACCCACGAAATGGGCGCGCACCCCCGGCAGCAGGGCGTATTCCTTGTCCATGTCCAGGGGCCTGAGCAGGGCGATGGCCGCCTCGGCGTCGCGGGTCTCATACAGGGGCTCCACGCCCAGCTTGCCCTGGCGCTTGTTCTTGCGGCTCTGCCACTCGGCCTCCATCTCCTGGATGTGGGCCGAGTCCAGCCACAGGATGCGCAACAATTCGCAGGTGGCCTCGGTGGCATGGATGGGCTGGTTGTAGCCCTGGCGCACCACCCGGGGCGTCAGGCCCGAGTGGTCTATGTGGGCGTGGGTGATGATGATGGCCTCCAGGTCCCTGGGCCGGTACACGGTACCCAGCCAGTTGCGCCGCTCGATCTGGCGCGAGCCCTGGAACAGGCCGCAGTCCACCAAAAAACAGGAGTCGTCGTCTTTTTCCACCAGGTAGGAGGAGCCGGTGACGGTGCGCGCCGCGCCCAAGCAGGTGATTTTCATGTCAACTCCGGCGTGGGGAGGTTTGGCGGCCCGTCCAGGTGACGTCCGCTTGACACTTATTTGCGTTGGACAATAGTATAAGGCGGTTAGCCGTTATTCAACCAGGATCGCCCATTTGGCGGCTTGACCCCCCTTGGGCCGCCCCCGCGCCACCCCTCTTGCCAAGGCTGGGATGCCACATGAAGGACCTCAATTCGCAGCAATACGTCATAGACAACCTGAGCGCCACCGAATCCTGGCGCATGTTCCGCATCATCAGCGAGTTCGTGGACGCCATTGACACCATGGGCGGCATCACCAAGGGCGTGAGCATCTTCGGCTCGGCCCGGGTCAAGCCGGGCACCGAGGTCTACCGCCAGGCCGAGGACCTGGGCAAAAGGCTGGTGGAGGCCGGCTTCTCGGTCATCACCGGCGGCGGCGGCGGGGTGATGGAGTCTGCCAACAAGGGCGCCGCCGAGGCCGGCGGGCACTCGGTGGGGCTCAACATCGAGCTGCCCTTTGAGCAGCGCCCCAACCCCTACGCCAACGTGCGCCTCTCCTTCCGCTATTTCTTCGTGCGCAAGGTAATTTTCGTCAAGTATTCGGTGGCCTACATCGTCATGCCCGGCGGCTTCGGTACCCTGGACGAGCTGGCCGAGGCCATCACCCTCATCCAGACCCAGCGCATCCGCCCCTTCCCGGTGGTGCTCATGGGCAGCGACTACTGGACCGGCCTGATTGACTGGATGCGCGACGTGCAGCTCAAGCACGAGATGATAAGTCCCGACGACATGGACCTCTTGCGCATCATGGACAACCCCAACGACGCCGTGCGCCTTATAAAGCAGTTGGTGATCCTCTGAGCCCGCGAGGCCAGGGCTGGCTATAGCTCATGATTGTGGTAAAAATGAACTTTTGGGGACGGCCGTGGTGGCCGATCCTCCCAACCCCCTGAGCCGCGGAGGTGTTTGGTGCATTCTCGCTCGCAGACCCGCCGGTTGGGCCTGAGCCGGCTGGCGTTTCTGGCCGTGGGCCTGCTCTGTGTGGCCGGCCTTTTTTCCGTGGACCTGGCCAACGCCGCGGAGGGCCATCCCCGGGTGAGGCTCCAGACCAGCCTGGGCGACATCGAGGTCGAGCTTAACGAGGACAAGGCCCCCAAATCGGTGGCCAACTTCCTGGCCTACGTCAAGGCGGGCCACTACGACGGCACCATCTTCCACCGGGTCATCAGCGGCTTCATGATCCAGGGGGGAGGGTTCACCGCCGACATGAGGGAAAGGCCCACCAAGGGCCCGGTGGAGAGCGAGGCCGACAACGGCCTGAAGAACGAGACCTACACCCTGGCCATGGCCCGCACCTCGGACCCCCACAGCGCCAGCGCCCAGTTCTTCATCAACGTCAAGAACAATGACTTCCTTAACCACACCTCCAAGACCCCCCGGGGCTGGGGCTACACGGTCTTCGGCGAGGTGGTCAAGGGCCAAGGCGTGGTCAACAAGATCGAGTCCGTATCCACCAGCAGCAAGGGCATGTTTGAAAACGTGCCCAAGGAGCCGGTGACCATCATCAAGGCCGAAGTGGTGCGGCCTTAGGGCTTAAGCGCCAAAGCCATCAGAGATAAGGAGAAATTTCGTGGTAAAGATCGAAACCAGCCTGGGCGAGATCGAGGTCGAGCTCTACGAGGACAAGGCCCCCAAATCGGTGGCCAACTTCCTGGCCTACGTCAAGGACGGCCACTACGACGGCACCATCTTCCACCGGGTCATCAGCGGCTTCATGATCCAGGGGGGTGGCTTCACCGCCGACATGAAGCAAAAGCCCACCAAGAACCCCGTGGAGAACGAGGCTGACAACGGCCTGAAGAACGAGGCCTACACCCTGGCCATGGCCCGCACCCAGGACCCCCACAGCGCCAGCGCCCAGTTCTTCATCAACGTCAAGAACAACGACTTCCTCAACCACACCTCCAAGACCCCCCAGGGCTGGGGCTACACGGTCTTCGGCAAGGTGGTCAAGGGCCAGGGCGTTATCAACAAGAGCAAGGGCGTGCCCACCGGCAGCAAGGGCATGTTCGACGACGTGCCCCGGGAGGCGGTGACCATCATCAAGGCCGAGGTGGTGGAGGACTAATGCAGGATGTTAAAAAAGTCCATCCATGGACTTTTTCAACTCGAGTTAGCCGAAATGAATTCGGCTAACTCTCCCAAAAAGCTTGGCGTTTTACGCCTGCGCTTTTTGGCGGGCCGTCCATGGCCCGCTAACAGGCTGTTTTTCAACAGCCTGTTAAGGCCTTGAGCGCCCGGGCCGCCAGGCCCGACGCACCGCCCGCGCCCAGCCGGGTGCGGGCGGTGCTGGCCGTCCTGGACCAGCTCTACCCCCAGGCCAGGTGTACCCTGGACCACCAGGACCCCTGGCAGCTCCTGGTGGCCACCATCCTCTCGGCCCAGTGCACCGACCAGCGGGTCAACCAGGTCACGCCGGGGCTCTTCGCCCGCTTCGCCGACCCGGCGGCCATGGCCACGGCCGAGCCGGCGGAACTGGAGGAGCTGATCCGCTCCACGGGCTTTTTCCACAACAAGGCCAAGTCCATCCTGGGCGCGGCCCGGGCCCTGGTGGAGCGCCACGGCGGGGTGGTGCCAGGCAGCCTGGAGGAGCTGGTCAAGCTGCCGGGCGTGGGGCGCAAGACCGCCAACGTGGTGCTGGGCGACGCCTTTGGCATTCCCGGCATCACCGTGGACACCCACGTGGGCCGGGTGGCCAAGCGCCTGGGCTTCACCAGCCAGGACGACCCGGTCAAGGTGGAGTTCGAACTGATGGCGTGTGTGCCTTTAGCGCGCTGGACGCTCTTCAGCCACCAGGTGATATTGCACGGCCGGCAGGTGTGCCAGGCCAGGAAGCCCCGCTGCCAGCAGTGTCTTCTCTTGCCCCATTGCCCCTATGGCCAGGAACACGCCCCGGTCTAGGCAGGAGTGATAGGATCATGGAACGGGAACGCGTCTTCGTGGTGGTCATCGGCACCGACCAGAAGGGCATCATCGCCCGGGTCAGCACGCTTCTGTTCGAGCACGGCGCCAACATCGAGGACGTGCAGCAAAAGGTCATGGACGGCACCTTCGTCATGACCATGCTGGCCGACGTCAGCGGCTGCAAGGTGGGGCTCTCGGGCCTGCGCCAGGGCCTGGAGGAGGTAGGCGCCGCCATGGGGCTGACCGTGATGGTGCACAACGAGTCCGTGGTCAAGGCCATGCACAGGGTATAGGGCCATGACCATCAGCGTGGAAGAAGCCTACGAAACCGCCGGGATGATCCTGTTCCACAACTTCGACATCCGCGCGGTGACCCTGGGCGTCAATCTCAAGGACCTGGCCCACCCCGACCACCTGCGCCTGGCCGAGGCCTGCCGGCGGCGCCTGAGCGACCTGGGCAGCCGGCTGGTGCGCGAGGCCGGCGAGGTCAGCGAGGCCCTGGGCCTGCCCATCGTCAACAAGCGCCTGTCCATCACCCCGGCGTCCTGGCTCATCGAGCCCTGCCCCGAAGAGCGCGCGCCCCTGTACCTGGCCCAGGCCCTGGACCAGGCCGCCAGCGAGGCGGGCGTGGACTTCATCGGCGGCTTCGGGGCCCTGGTACACAAGGCCGCCACCCGGGCCGACCAGCGGCTCATGGAGTCCCTGCCCCAGGCCTTGGGCCAGACCTCTCGGCTGTGCGGGTTCCTCAACCTGGCCAGCACGGCCGCGGGCATGAACCTGGACGCCATCGCCCGCCTGGGGCACATCCTGAAGGACATGGCCGCGGCGGCGCCCTTGGGCATCGCCTGCGCCAAGTTCGTGGCCTTTGCCAACGCCCCCGAGGACAACCCCTTCATGGCCGGGGCCTTCCACGGCGCCGGCGAGGGCGACTGCGCGCTGAACGTGGGCATCAGCGGCCCCGGCGTGGTGCGGGCCGTGGTGGCCAAACACCCGGACTGCGACCTCACCACCCTGAGCGACGTCATCCGCCGCACGGTCTTCAAGATCACCCGGGCCGGCGAGATGGTGGGGCGCGAGTTGGCCCGCCGCCTGGGGGTCTCCTTCGGGGTGGTGGACATCAGCCTGGCCCCCACCACCATGATCGGCGACTCGGTGGGGCGCATCCTGGAGGCCATGGGCCTGGAGCGCGTGGGGGCGCCCGGCACCACCGCCGCCCTGGCGCTCTTGATAGACGCCGTCAAGCGCGGCGGGGCCATGGCCAGCGGCCACGTGGGCGGGCTCTCGGGCACCTTCATCCCGGTCAGCGAGGACCTGGCCATGATCGAGGCCGTGGAGTGCGGGGCGCTCACCCTGGAGAAGCTGGAGGCCATGACCGCGGTCTGCTCGGTGGGCCTGGACATGTTCGCGGTGCCCGGCGACACCCCGGCCCATGCCCTGGCCGCGCTCATCGCCGATGAATTGGCCATAGGCATGGTGGGCAACAAGACCACCGGCGTGCGGGTCATCCCGGCGCCGGGGCTCAAGGCCGGCCAGGCCGTGGACTTCGGCGGGCTCCTGGGCCGCGCCCCGGTGATGGCCCTGAACCCCTTCAGCGGCGAGAAATTCATCGCCCGGGGCGGCCGGCTGCCGGCGCCCATCGGGGCGCTGCGCAATTAGAACCGCCACCGGATCAACAACCCGATAGGACCAACATGACCGTCACCACCACGCCACATCGCCGCCGCCGGCCGCTCCCTGGACCGGCCCTGGCGCTCCTGGCCCTGCTCCTCTTCTGGCCCGTGACCGCGCCGGCCGTGGAGACCGGGCGCATGCTCTTCGAGACCGACTCCCTCTATCACCACATCATGGTCATAGAGGCACAGAGCGGCCTGCGCTACCTGTCCTTCAACCGGGCCATGGGCCATCAGAGCGCCGTGATGCCCGGCCGGCCCGAGGTGCTGACCTTCGCCTACACCCAGAGCGCCTTCGCGGCCCTGGCCTTTCTGGAGCGCGAGCCCCAGGAGGTGCTCTTCATGGGCCTGGGCGGCGGCTCCATGCCCATGTACCTGCGCCTGCTCTTTCCCCAGGCGCGCATGGACATCGCCGAGATTGACCCCGAGGTGGTGCGGGTGGCCGAGAAATACCTGGGCTTCAAGGCCGACGACAAAATCCAGGTGGCGGTCAACGACGGTCGCCTGTTCATGAAGCGCAACCCCAAGAGCTACGACCTGATCTTCCTGGACGCCTACAACGACCAC
Organism: Desulfarculus sp.; assembly: GCA_016208115.1. GTDB lineage: Bacteria > Desulfobacterota > Desulfarculia > Desulfarculales > Desulfarculaceae > JACRDC01. Next base: position 25,685 of record JACQYR010000041.1, on the reverse strand, counting down.
GCCGTGCCCTTCCACCTCACCACGCGGGAGTTCCTGGAGCTTGCGCGCGCGCGGCTCAAGCCCGGCGGGGTGGTGGCCAGCAACGTCTGGAGCCAGGGGCTCAACCGCTACTTCACGGCCCAGATCAAGACCTACCAGGAGGTGTTTCCCCAGTTGTACCTCTTGCAGGCTGGCGGTGGGGCCAACTACATCTTCATCGCCACCCAGGACGCCAGGCCTGTCAGCGCCGAGCAGGCCGAGCAGCGGGCGCGCGCCTTGACGCAGGGCCGGACCTGGAGCTTCGATCTGGCGGCGCGGGTAAAGACCGAGTACGCCTGCTACACCAGCCGGCGGGTGGAGGCCAAGACGCTCACCGACGACTTCGCGCCGGTGAACCTGCTGAAAACCATGGAGGCCTCGGCGCCCGGGGAAGGCCGGCCATGAGCGCGCGCTTTTTGGCCTGGACCGTCTACTTCATCGCCTTTGTCAGCGGCGCGGTGGTGATGGCCTTCGAGATCCTGGGCAGCCGGGTGCTGGCGCCCTTCTTCGGCAACTCCATCTTCGTGTGGGGCAGCCTGATAAGCGTCTTCATGCTGGGCCTGGCGGCGGGCTACTACGCGGGCGGGGTCTTGAGCAGCCGGGGCAGTTCATTCAAGGGGCTGGCGCTGCTCCTGTTCGCGCCGGCCCTGCTCATCTCCTTCTTCCCCATCTACGCCTGGCCCATCTGCGAGTGGCTCTTCGAGTTGGACCTGGGCCAGCGCCTGGGTCCCTTGTTCGCCTCGCTGTTTCTCTTCACCCTGCCCACGGCCTTTTTGGGCACCGTCTCGCCCTACACCGTGCAGCTCTTGGTGCGCGATCACCGCCTGGCCGGGCAGGGCGCGGGCAACCTCTACGCCATCGGTACCTGCGGCAGCATCCTGGGCACCATCGGCACCAGCTTTTTCCTCATCCTGTGGCTGGGCACCAAGGCCAGCATGACCCTCTTGGGCACGGTGCTCTTGTTTTTGGTGGTGGCGGCCTGGGGCTGCCAGATGGCCGCCGCCCGCCAAGAGGGCAAGAAGGACTAGGGCGAGGCCGCACGGCCGCGATCAGCGCCAGAGGGCGGCGGCGACCCCATTATCCAGGCCCGTGGTTGGCTTGATTGGCGAAAGCCAATTGGCCGGCTCAGACCAGCAGGTATTTGCGGCGGATTTCCTCGTTGGCCCTGAGGTCGTCAATGCTGCCCGAGTAGCGTATCTGGCCGTTGTCCAGGATGTAGCCCCTGTCGCTCAAGTTGAGGGCCACCTCCTGATTCTGCTCGGCCAAGAGCACGGTCAGGCCGGTTTCCTTGAGGCGGGCGATCTGCTCGGCCAGCATCTTCACCACCAGCGGCGCCAGCCCCTCGGTGGGCTCGTCCAATAGCAAAAAGTCGGGGTTGGTCATCAGGGCGCGGGCGATGGTGAGCATCTGCTGCTCGCCGCCGCTCAAGAAGCCGGCCTGGCGGCCGTCAATGGCCCCCAGCGGCGGGAAGAACTCATAGACCCGCCCCTTGCTCCAGCCGCCGCCCATGCCCGGCCGGGCCACGATCTCCAGGTTCTCGCCCACGGTCAGGTCGGCGAAGACCCGGCGGTCGTCGGGCACGTAGCCCAGGCCCTGACGGGCCAGCAGGTGGGGCTTGACCCCGGCCACCTCGCGCCCCTTGAAGGCGATGGAGCCCTCGCGGGGCGGGGTGAGCCCCATGATGCTGCGCATGATGGTGCTCTTGCCGGCGCCGTTGCGCCCCAGCACGCAGACGATCTCGCCCTTCTTTACGCTCAGCGACACGCCGAAGAGGATGTGGCTCAGGCCGTAGTAGGTGTGGATGCCCTTGATCTCAAGCATCGGCGCTGACTCCCAGGTAGGCCTCTTGCACATGCTGGTCGCAACGCACCTCGTCGCAGGTGCCCTGGGCGATGGTGCGCCCCTGCTGCATGACCATGATGCGCTGGGCCAGACTGAAGACCATCTCTATGTCGTGCTCGCAGAACAGCACCGTCAGCCCCAGCTCCCGGGTCAGGCGCCGTATCAGGGCGATGGCGGCCTGGGTCTCCTCGGGCGACATGCCGGCCGTGGGCTCGTCCATGATGAGGAGCCGGGGCCGGTTGGCCAAGGCGATGGCCAGCTCCAGCACCTTGCCGTCGCCATGGCTTAGGGAACCGCTGATGGCGTCGGCCTTGTGGGCCAGGCCCAGGCTCTCCAGTATCTCGCGGGTTTCTTTCTCGACCAGCCGCCTGGCCGGGGTGAAGAGGTTGAGCACCCGCTTCTGCTGGGCCAGCACGGCCACGCGCACGTTGTCGAAGACGCTCAAGCGGCTGAAGACGCTGACCACCTGGTAGGACAGGCTGACGCCCTTTTGGGCGATGCGGTGGGGAGGCAGGCCGGCGATGTCCTGGCCCTCGAAGAGGATGCGCCCGGCGTCGGGCCTGAGCTGGCCGGTTATGAGCTTGAACAGGGTGGTCTTGCCGGCGCCGTTGGGGCCGATCACGGCCACGATCTGACCCGGCGCCACCTCCAGGTTGGCGTCTCCCACGGCCATGAAGGCGCCGAAGGTTTTTTGCAGTCCCTGTACCTTGAGCATCTACTTGTCCTTGGCCAAGGCCGGCTGGCCGGGCCCCTGCCAGCGGCTGAGCAGATAGCCCAGCACGCCCTGGGGCAAAAAGAAGATCAGGAGCATCAGTATCACGCCCAGCACCAGGGTCCAGTACTCGGTGTAGATGCCCACCACGGTGCGCAGGCTGACGATGATGGCCGCGCCCAGCATGGGCCCCAGGAAGGTGTACCAGCCCCCCAGCAGGCACATCACCAACACCTCCAGGGACAGCGTCCAGAACAAGAGGTCGGGGAAGACCGAGTTCTCCACGGCCATGAAGAGCACCCCGGCCACGCCCCCGAAGAAGCCGGCGATGACCAGGCCCAGCAATTGGTGGCGCCTAACTGGCACGCCCAGGGCGGCGGCCCGCTCGGGGTTGTCGCGGATGGCCTGGAAGGTCTGACCAAAGGGCGAGGTGATGACGCGGTGCATCAGGAAGAGGCAGACCGCCGTCACCGCCAGGACGAAGTAATAGGAGCCGGTGATGCCCGCGATGGCCGATGGCAGAGTGATGCCGTGGATGCCGTCGTCGCCGCCGGTGAAGGAGTACCAGCGGAACACGATGGCCCACACCAGGGAGCCCAGGGAGATTTGCAGCATGCCGAAGTAGAGCTTGGACAGCCTGAGGCAGATGAGCCCCATGACCAGGCTCAATAGCGCGGCGGCCAGCGGCCCGGCCAGCAGGCCCAGCCAGGGCCAGAGGGCGGTCTTGTTCAGGGTCAGGGCCGCGGCGTAGGCCCCCAGGCCGTAAAAGACCGCGTGGTGGAACTGGTACATGCCGCCGAAGCCCAGCACCATGTTCAGGCTGGTGGCCAATAGGCCGGTGACCAGGATCAGGGCCGTGAAGTAGATGTAATAGCGGCTGGCCACGGCGGGCATGAGCGCCAGGCCCAGGCCCAGGACCAGGAGCAGGACCAGGTTGCGGCGTTGCGGTGTCAGGGGCGGCAAGGGGGCTTTCTCCTAATTGCTGGCGAGGCCGGTTCGCGGCATCACCAGGTGGACCTCAAGAGCCCGCGGGGGCGGAACAGGAGCACCACTACCACCGCCAGGTAGGGGAAGACGATGGCGAACTGGGGCCAGACCAGGATGCCCACGGCGTCGGTGAGGCCGAAGATCAAGGCCCCCAGCAGGGCGCCCCAGATGTTGCCCAGGCCGCCGATGATGACGATGAGGAAGCCCTCCATGATGATGGCGTGCCCCATTCCCTGGGTGATGTTCTGGGTGGGGGCCACCAAGGCGCCGCCCAGGCCGGCCAAAAAGCAGCCGATGCAGAACACGGCCGCGAATATCCAACTGACGTTGATGCCCATGGCCGCCACCATCTCGCGGTCCACGGCGGCGGCGCGGGCGATCTTGCCGATCTTGGTGCGGTTGGTCAGAAACCACAGGCCCCAGGCCACCAGGGGACCCAGCACCAGCAGGAACAGGTTGTAGCGCGGGAAGGGCAGGCCCAGCAGGGTGAAGGAGCCCTGGATGGTTGGCGGCAGGGAGAGCGAGCGGAAGTCGGAGCCCCAGACCAGCTTGACCAGGTCGCCGAAGACCAGGGTCAGCGAGAAGGTGAACAACAGGAGCATCAGGTGCTCGCGCTCGTAGAGGTGGCAGAAGAGCCCGCGCTCCACCACCAGGCTCAAGAGGGCCACCAGCAGGGGGGCCAGGACCAGGGCTAGCCAGAAGCCCGTGGTGCCGCCGATGAGGGTGGCCACCGAATAGGTGGCAAAGGCCCCGATCATGTACAGGGAGCCGTGGGAGACGTTGGGTATGCGCAGAACCCCCAGGATCAGGCTCAGGCCCGAGGAGACGATGAACAGGATGGTGGTGCGGCTAAGGCCCACCAGGATCTGTTGGCCCAGGGCGGCCAGGGTTATGTGCGAGGCGATCTCCATGGTGCCCACTCAATTACAGGGCGGGCGGGGAAAAACCCCGCCCCTACGAAAACCTGACCCACGGGGGCATCCCGTGGGCCAGGGGGTTAATTACTTGGCGCGGGCCTTCTTGATGTCCTCCAGGGAGGGGGCCGCGTCCTGGCCGGAGATGGTGACGATGTCGCCGGCGATCAGGAAGTCGTATCCGGGCGCCTTCTTGGTCACGCCCATGTACATGGGCAAGAGGGCCTGGTGGTCCTCGGCGCGCAGGGTCACGGGACCCACGGGGCTGTCCAGGGTCATGCCCTCGATGGCGTTGATGAGCTTTTCCTTGTCCAGGGCGCCGGCCTTCTTGTAGCCCTCGATGATGAAGCGGGCCGTGAGGTAGCCGTAGAGGGCGCCCACCTTGGGCTCGCGGCCGTAGGCCTTCTTGAACTCCTCCACGAAGGCCTTGTTGGCCGGCGTGGCGGGGTAATAGAAGAAGTAGTTGGAGGAGCCGATGACGCCCTCGGGGGCATCCAGGCCCAGGGGCTTCAAGGTGCTCAACTCGGTGGCGGTGTGCATGTAGAAGGGCACCTTGTCGTTGAAGCCGGTGGCCTTGGCGGCCTTGAGGAAGGGCACGCAGCCGGCGCCGCCGGTGGCGATGATGACCGCGTCGGGCTTGGCGGCCAGGATGGAGGTGATGTAGGGCGTGAAGTCGGGCTCGCCCACCTTCCACCAGGACTGGCCCATGAGCTCCACCTCGGGCTTGAGCTTCTTGAGGTTCTTCCACAGGTCCTCGGCCAGGGCGTGGCCGTACTCGTAGTCGTCGCCGGCGATCCAGTATTTCACGAATTTCTGCTTGGCCAGGCCCACGGCCCCGGCCTTGCCGGCGGATGCGGTGTTCTCGGTGATCTGGAAGACGTAGCGGTGGCCCTTCTCGCCGGAGAGTTTGTCAGTCTTGGCAAAGGTGGCGAAGAAGGGAATCTTCTCGTTCTTGACCAGATCGGAGACGGCCAGCGCGGTGGCGCTGTTGATGGTGCCCATGAGGATGTCCACGCCCTCGCGCATGATGAGTTCCTTGGCCGCCGACAGGCCCAGGTCCACCTTGAACTTGTCGTCGCGGGTGACGAACTCGATCTTGCTGCCCAAGACGCCGCCAGCGGCGTTGATTTTGTCCACCTCCAGCTTGAAGCCGTCGCGCACGTCGTTGGTGTAGGTGCTGGGCGGGCCGCTGTAGGTGTCCACGATGCCCACCTTGATGGTCTTGGCGGCCAGGGCCGCGCCCGGGGCCAGCATTAGGGCCAGCGCGGCGCACAGGTAGATCGCCAGCCAGGATTGTTTCTTCATTTTAGCCCTCCCTCATGGGTTCAAGGTATTGGTAGTGGCCCAGTTGGCGGGAGACCTCGGCGGCGGTCTCCATGACCCGGCGGGCCAGGTCTTGCAAGTTGGCCTCGCTGACCAGGCGGGGCTCGCCGTTGAGGCTCAAGGCCCCGGCCACCTGGCCGCCCTCACCGAAAACGGGTGCGCCCACGCTGTCCAGGTTGACCAGGAATTCCTGGAGGGACAGCGAGTAGCCCCGCTGACGGGTGACGGCCAGCTCCTCCAGCAGGGCCGCCCGGTCCACGATGGTGCGCGGGGTGAATTTTACCAGGGCCGCCTTGTCAAAGTAATCCCCAACCGCCTCCTGGGGCAAATGGGCCAGGATGGCCCGGCCCATGGAGGTGCAGTAGGCCGGGGCGGCGGCGCCGATGAAGGGGGCCACCGAGGCCTTGGACAGGGGCAGGGTGTCCAGGGTGACCACGATAACCCCCCGCTCCAGCACCCCCAGCCGCCCCACCAGGCCGGTTTCTCGGGCCAGGTAGGAGAGCGGTATGGCGGCCTTCTGGTTGATCTCCAAGGTGGCCAGGTGGATGGAGCCCAGCTCGTGCAGACGCATGCCCAGGCGGTACTGGCGGGTTTGGGGGTCCTGGCTTAAGAAGCCTTCCTGTTCCAGGGTGCGCACCAAGCCATGCACGGTGCCCACGGGCAGGCCCATCTCGCGGGCGATCTGGCTGACGCGCAGGCGGGGGCGCGAGTAGGAGAACAGGGAGAGTATCCTGGTGGCCCTTTGGATGGACTGGTTAGGCAAGTACGCTTACCTTTCGGTATATTCGAGTTTTGATTGCAATATTAGGATAGGGGATGTTGGCCTGTCAAGAAATAAGGCGGGACGGTTTCATTATAGTCAATGCGTCGTAATAAATGGACAATAGCAGATAGGAAGCCCCCAGCGGCCAGCCCTGGGGACGCCCTGGCGTCGGGTGGGGCAGGGCGTGCCAGGCTTGACAAGGCTCGGGCAGGTTTTTATTATATGCGAGCAATAGACCAATATAACGTAATGTTTTCGATTATATCGAATACATTTAAGCCCCCAGCCCCGTCCCCTGGCGGCAAGGAACAGCATGTCCGCAACCTGTTCGGTGGAACTGCCCTGCGGGCAAGAGCGGCTTCAGGCGCGCCTGCCGGGGCATGCCAGGCACTTGCGTACCCGGCCGGCCCCGGCCCTGGCCGACCCCCTGGCCGCCGTGCGGGCGGCCCTGGCCAGTCCCCTGGGCTGCCCGCCCCTGGCGGAGCTGGCCCCAGGCCGCCGCGACGCCTGCCTGGTGGTCAGCGACGGCACCCGGCCAGTGCCCAACCAAGCGCTGTTGCCGCCCATCCTGGAGACGCTGGAGGAGGCCGGCCTGGGGCCGGAGCGGGTGACCATCCTGGTGGCCACGGGCATGCACCCCCCCATGCCGGCCCGCGCCCTGGAGGAGATGTTGGGCAGCCAGATAGCCCGGCGTTACCGGGTGCTCAACCACGACTGCCGCCAGGGCAATGTTCTGGTGGACCGCATTGAAGGCCACCCCATCGAGATTAACGCCCGCTTCCTGGCCGCCGACCTCAAGATACGCCCCGGCCTGATCGAGCCCCACACCTTTGCCGGCTTCTCGGGCGGCGGCAAGTCGGTGCTGCCCGGCCTGGCCAGCCTGGAGACCATGCGCTTTTTGCACTCCTATGGCCTGGTGGCCCACCCCGGCCTGGCCACCGGCCGCCTGGAGGGCAACCCCTTCCAGGACTACATAGGCCGCGTGGTGGGCCGCCTGGGGGTGGACTTCCTGGTCAACGCGGTCATCGGCCACGACCGCCGGCCCACGGGGGTCTTTGCCGGGCATTGGCTCATGGCCCACCGGGCCGGCTGCCGGGCCTGCCGGGAGCAGGCCATGGTCAGCCTGGAGCGCCCGGCCGACCTGGTCATCACCAGCGGCGGCGGCCTGCCCCTGGACCACACCTTCTTCCAGGCCAACAAGGGCCTGGTCACGGCCCGCGACCTGGCCCGCCCCGGGGCCACGGTGCTGATGGTGGCCGGCTGCCAGGGCGGTCTGGGCGAGGCGGATTTCCGCCGCATCCTGCAAGAAAACCCCACCCCGGCGGCCTTCGCGGCCCGCCACGGCCAGGGGGGCCGCTTCGTCAAGGACCAGTGGGCGGCCCAGCGTTTCTTTCAGGCCAAGGAGCACTTCAGCCGCCTGCTGCTCCATGCCCCGGGCCTGGCGGCGGCGGACTTCGCCCTGCTGGGCATGACCCCGGTGAACGACCTGCAAGGCGCCTTGGACAGCCTGTGCGCCCAGGCCGGCCAAGTGGTGGTGATACCCCAGGGGCCCTATCTGGCCGGCACTGTGGGGCGGGCGGGGTGATCTCCGGGCCGCCCCCGTTGCCGGGGCGGTGGTTTTATGACAAACTTGACCCGCTTGCCCAGCCGGCCAGGACCTTTCCCAAGCCAACCGCGTAGGCTTGGGGACCCCGGGGACCCCGAGGAAGGTCCGATACATTCCTAAGTGTCAAAGCCGGCACCGGCCCAGGAGAAACGCCATGGCCCAGCCCGTCCCTCTCGCCGATCCCGCCCCGCAAAGCCCGGAGCGCCTGCGTCTGTCCCTGGCCGCGGCCATGACCCTGGGCCTGGCGGGGGGCAGCTTCTTCCGCAATGCCCGCCTGGGCTGCGTCAACCTGCTGCTCACCTACCCCGGCGGCTGCCGGGCCAACTGCGCCTTCTGCGGCCTGGCGCGGGAAAACCAGCCCCGCCGGGGCGATCCCCGCTACGAGAAGTTCATCCGCGTTTCCTGGAAGGACTACGCCCTGGAGGAAATCCTGGAGCGCTGCCAGTCCGCCCCGCCTTGGGTGGAGCGGGTCTGCGTCTCCATGATTACCCACCCCCAGGCCAAGGCCGACGCCCTGGCCGTCTGTCGCCGGGTGCGGGCCGCCACCGGCCTGCCGGTGAGCATCCTCATCGCCCCCACCCTGCTGAAAGGCGGCGACCTGGAGGCCATGCTTGAGGCCGGCGCCGACCGGGTGGGCGTGGCCATTGACGCGGCCACGCCGGAGCTTTTCGAAAACCTGCGCGGCCGGCCCGTGGGCGGCCCCCACCGCTGGGAGCACTACTGGCGCATCTTCGAGCGGGCGCTCCAGGTCTTCGGCCAGGGCATGGCTGGTGTGCACCTGATCCACGGCCTGGGCGAGAGCGAGCAAGAGCTGGTCCTGGCCATGGACCGCGCCCGGGGCCTGGGCGGCCGCACCCATCTGTTCTGCTTCTTCCCCGAGCGCTTCAGCGCCCTGGCCGAGCAGCCCCAGCCCCCGGCCAGCGGCTACCGGCGGGCGCAGATGGCCCGCTGGCTCATTGACCAGGGCCTGGCCCGCGCCGCGGGCATGGCCTTTGACCACGAGGGCAGGGTCGTGGACTTTGGCGTGGCGCCAGAGGCGCTGGAGGCGGCCCTGGCCTCGGGGCGGCCCTTCCTGACCTCGGGCTGCCCCGGGGCCTCGGGCCAAGTGGCCTGCAACCGCCCCTTTGGCAACGAGAAGCCCGGCCCGGACCTGCGCAACTATCCCTTTACCCTGGAGCCCGCCGACCTGGAGTTGGTGCGCGCCCAGATCGCCGAATACCCGGGCTGAAGCGAAAAATACCCGCCTCTCGCTTGCAAATGATCTGGCCGGGCATAACATTCTAAACATGCGCGTTGCGGCCCGGGGCCGCGGCGCTGCCAGGAGAGGGGGCCGCCGAGGCGCTGGAATTCGCCACGGCGGCCGGTTTTCGGCGGCCCTGGGGCGCCTCTTGGGCCCGGCGGGGGAATCTTTGGTTGCAGCGCTGGCTTACGGGTGATATAGGTCTAGAATTTTGGAATAACTGTAAACCATCGCATATTGCCCTAAGGATTGGACCCATGAAAGTCAGCGTGGAAGAACTCAGCTCGGTGCAGCGCAAGGTGACCGTGGAGGTCCCGGCCCAAGAAGTGGACAAGACCATGGAGACCCTGTTCAAGCGCCTGGCCCGCCAGGCCAGGATCAAGGGTTTCCGTCCCGGCAAGGTGNGGTGCCGCGCAGCATCCTGGAAAAATACTACGGCCCCCAGGTGGCGGCCGAGTCGGCCGAGAGCCTCATCGGCGACAAGTACCCCGAGGCCTTGGCCGAGACCAAGCTGGAGCCGGTGGCCCGCCCTGACTTTGACTTCGGCATACCCCAGGCCGGCCAGGATTACGTCTTCAGCGTCACCCTGGACGTCAAGCCCGAGTTCACCCTGGACGGCTCGATCTACAAGGGCCTGAAGCTCAAGGAGCCCAGGCTTCAGGTCAGCGAGGCCGAGGTGGAGCAGCGCCTTACCGCCCTGGCCGGACGCCAGGCCGTGCTGGCGCCCCTGGATGAGCCCCGGCCGGCCCAGACCGGCGACGTGGTCATCATGGACTACCAGTCCTTCAAGGGCGAGGAGCCCGTGGCCGGCGGCCAGGCCGAGAACGTGGAAGTGGAGCTGGGCAGCGGCCAGGTGCAGACCGAGATCGAGCTGGCTCTTCTGCGCGCCCAGGTGGGCGAGTCGGTGGAGACCACGGTGCACTACGGACCCGAGGCCAGCAATCCCGAGCTTCAGGACCAGGACGTGCGCTTCGTGATGCAGGTCAAGGACATCAAGAAGAAGCTCCTGCCCGAGATAGATGACGACTTCGCCCGCTCGCTGTCCCCGGAGTTCAAGGACCTAAAGGCCCTCAAGGACCGCATCGTGGCCGACCTGGAGGAGTCCTACCAGGCCCAGCGCGACATGGCCCTGCGCACCCAGATACTGGATCAGCTCCGGGAGAAGGGCGAGTTCGAGGTGCCGTCCACCCTGGTGCGCGCCGAGGTGGAGGGCATGGTGGAGAGCTTCAAGAACCGCATGCGCCAGCAGGGCATGGACCCCGACGCCGTGGGCCTGGACCAGGCCAAGCTGGCCGAGGGGTTTGACGAGCAGGCCCAGAAGAAGGTGCGCGCCGGCATCGTGCTGGGGCGCATAGCCGAGCAGGAGAACGTCGAGGTCAAGGCCGAGGACCTCGACAAGGACCTGGGCAAGATGGCCGAGCGCATGGGGCAACCCCTGGGGGCCATCAAGGAAATGTACATAAAAAACAACATGATGCCCACATTGCAGGCCCGCATTCTAGAAGAAAAGACGTTGCAGGTCATCAGGGCCGATGCTATCATTGAACAAGTGGACCCAGCCGAATTGGCCAAGGAAACCGAAGCTTAACCCCTTAGGCCCCCCAGCGGGGCAAGGCATTCATAATGACGCTCATTCCCTTTGTCATCGAACAGACCAGCCGCGGCGAGCGCTCCTACGACATCTACTCGCGGCTCCTGAAAGACCGCATCGTGATGCTGGGCCAGCAGGTGGACGACACCGTGGCCAACGTCGTCATCGCCCAGTTCCTGTTCCTGGAGGCCGAGGACCCCACCAAGGACATCCACCTCTACATCAACTCCCCGGGCGGCATCGTCACCTCGGGCCTGGCCATCTACGACACCATGCAGTACATCAAGCCCAAGGTCAGCACCCTGTGCCTGGGCCAGGCCTCCTCCATGGCCGCCCTGCTCTTGGCCGCCGGCGAGAAGGGCATGCGCTACAGCCTGCCCCACTCGCGCATCCTCATCCATCAGCCCATGGGCGGCTTCTCGGGCCAGGCCACGGACATTGACATCCACGCCCGCGAGATATTGAAACTGCGCGAGGAGCTCAACCAGATACTGGCCAGCCACACCGGCCAGCCCCTGGAAAAGATCAGCCAGGACACCGAGCGCGACTACTTCATGAGCGGCGAGGCGGCCCGGGAGTACGGCCTGGTGGACAAGGTCATCACCCACCGCGAGCTGGCCTAGGACGCAGCGTACCCCGGCCCAACAGGGAGGCCATAGTACATGACCAAGAAGACCAACGGCGGCAAGGGATCGGATCTGGTCTGCTCCTTCTGCGGCAAGAGCCAGGATGAGGTCAAGAAACTCATCGCCGGCCCCTCGGTGTACATCTGCGACGAGTGCATCGAGCTGTGCAACGAGATCATCGAGGAGGAGTACCAAAAGGAAGAGGCCGCCAGCCGGGTCTCCATTCCCAAGCCCAAGGAGATCAAGGCCATCATTGACGAGTACGTCATTGAGCAGGAGCGGGCCAAGAAGATCCTGGCCGTGGCCGTGCACAACCACTACAAGCGCATTGACGCGCGGGTGGAGATGGGCGGCGTGGAGTTGCAGAAGAGCAACATCCTTCTGGTCGGCCCCACCGGCAGCGGCAAGACCCTCTTGGCCCAGACCCTGGCCCGCATACTCAACGTGCCCTTCACCATCGCCGACGCCACCACGCTCACCGAGGCTGGCTACGTGGGCGAGGACGTGGAGAACATCATCCTCAACCTCTTGCAGGCCGCCGACTACGACGTGGAGCGCGCCCAGCGGGGCATCGTCTACATTGACGAGATAGACAAGATCGCCCGCAAGAGCGAGAACCCCTCCATCACCCGCGACGTCTCGGGCGAGGGCGTGCAGCAGGCCCTGCTCACGATCATCGAGGGCACCATGGCCTCGGTGCCGCCCAAGGGCGGGCGCAAGCACCCCCAGCAGGAATTCGTCAAGGTGGACACCACCAACATCCTGTTCGTGTGCGGCGGGGCCTTCGTGGGCCTGGAAAAGATCATCAAGAACCGCATCGGCGCCAAGACGCTCGGCTTCACCGCCGACGTGCGCGACCGCAGCCAGGAGTTGCCCTTGGGCGACGTGCTGGCCCAGTGCCAGCCCGAGGACCTGATAAAGTGCGGGCTCATCCCCGAGTTCGTGGGGCGCCTGCCCGTGGCCGCCACCCTGGACGAGCTCAGCGAGGACGCCATGATCCGCATCCTGCGCGAGCCCAAGAACGCGCTCACCAAGCAGTATGCCAAGCTGTTTGAGTTCGAGGGCGTGGAGTTGAAGTTCACCGACGAGGCCCTGCAGGCCGTGGCCAAGGAGGCCCTGAACCGCAAGAGCGGCGCCCGCGGCCTGCGCTCCATCCTGGAGTCGGCCATGCTGGACATCATGTACGACCTGCCCTCCCTCAAGGACGTGCAGGAGTGCGTGATCGGCGAGGAGGTCATCACCCGCGGCGAGCAGCCCATCCTGCTCTACGCCAAGCAGGCCGCCGAATACGCCTAGGACGCCCCCAAAACCGTCCCAGGCCTGCCGCGGACACATAAGCAGGTGAGACGGGCGCCGCGCCCCGATCGGCGCGGCGCCCGTTGATTTTGGGGGCGCCGGCCAGACCGGGGCCGGCAACCCCGGCGGCGCCAGGCGATATTTTGGCCCCGTGCCTGTCCGCGCACCCAGTTAAACCATAATGCCCGACCCCTCCCGGGGAGAGAGGCTCATCCATGCACGCCCCCCTGTTGCCTTTAAGAGACATCGTCGTCTTTCCCCATATGGTGGTGCCCCTGTTCGTGGGCCGCGAGAAATCCGTGGCCGCCCTTTCCCACGCCATGGAGCACGACCGCACCATCTTTTTGGCCACCCAGCGCGACGCCCGCGTGGACGAGCCCGGCCAGGGCGACATCCACGCCATCGGCACCATCAGCACCGTGCTGCAACTGCTGCGCCTGCCCGACGGCACGGTCAAGGCCCTGATCGAGGGCAAGGAGCGGGCGCGGGTCAAGTCCTTCCTGCCCAACCAGGAGCTCTTCCTGGTGGAGCTGGAACAGCTCGACGACGTCTTCCCCGCCGATCTGGAGTCCGAGGCCCTGATCCGCTCGGTCAACGCCTCCTTCGAGCAGTTCGCCAAGCTGCACAAGAAGATCCCCCAGGAGGTGCTCTTGTCGGTGGCGGCGCTGACCGACCCCGGCCTTCTTGCCGACACCGTGGTGGGGCATTTGCCGCTCAAGCTGGAGGACAAGCAGAGGCTTCTGGAGATCATCGAGCCCAACCGCCGCCTGGAGCGGCTGTTCGAGTTGATGCGCTCGGAGATCGAAATATTGCAGATCGAGCAGCGCATCAAGAGCCGGGTCAAACGCCAGATGGAAAAGACCCAGCGCGAGTACTATCTCAACGAGCAGATGCGCGCCATCCAGAAGGAGATGGGCGACAAGGACGACAGCAAGAACGAGGTCAAGGAGCTGGAGGAGAAGCTCAAGGCCAAGCGCCTGCCCCGCGAGGCCGCCGAGAAGGTCAAGGCCGAGCTGAAGAAGCTCAAGATGATGTCGCCCATGAGCGCCGAGGCCACGGTGGTGCGCAACTACGTGGACTGGCTGTTGGCCCTGCCCTGGAACGAGCGCACCCGCGACAAGCTGGACCTTAACGAGGCCAAGCGCATCCTGGACGAGGACCACTACGGCCTGGACAAGCCCAAGGAGCGCATCCTGGAGTTCCTGGCCGTGCAGGCCCTGATGCGCAAGATCAAGGGGCCCATCCTGTGCTTCGTGGGGCCTCCCGGCGTGGGCAAGACCTCCCTGGCCCGCTCCATCGCCCGGGCCATGGGGCGCAACTTCATCCGCCTGTCCCTGGGCGGGGTGCGCGACGAGGCCGAGATCAGGGGGCATCGCCGCACCTACATCGGCGCTCTGCCCGGCAAGGTCATCCAGTCCCTGCGCCGCGCCCGCACGGTCAACCCGGTCTTCTGCCTGGACGAGGTGGACAAGATGTCCACCGACTTCCGGGGCGACCCCTCGGCGGCGCTGTTGGAGGTCCTGGACCCCGAGCAGAACTACGCCTTCAACGACCACTACCTGGACGTGGACTACAACCTCTCCGAGGTGATGTTCATCACCACGGCCAACACCCTCTACTCCATCCCGGCCCCCTTGCAGGACCGGATGGAGATCATCCGCCTGCCCGGCTACACCGAGCTGGAGAAGCTCTCCATCGCCAAGCAGTTCCTGATGCCCAAGCAGGCCAAGGCCAACGGGCTCAAGCCCAGCCAGGTGCAGGTAAGCGACAAGTCCATCCTGGAGATCATCCAGCGCTACACCCGCGAGGCCGGGGTGCGCAACCTGGAGCGCGAGCTGGCCAGCATCTGCCGCAAGGTGGCCAAGAAGCTGGTGAGCGAGGACCAGCGCGAGGGCCAGGTCAGCGTAGCGGTCAGCGCCGTGGAGGGCTACCTGGGGGTGCCCAAGTTCCGCCACGGGCTGCCCGAGGACCGCGACTACGTGGGCCTGGCCAACGGCCTGGCCTGGACCGAGGTGGGCGGCGAGGTGCTCACCACCGAGGCCATGATAATGCCCGGCAAGGGCAAGCTGACCATCACCGGCAAGCTGGGCGAGGTGATGCAGGAGTCGGCCCAGGCGGCCCTCAGCTACGTGCGCTCCCGGGCCAAGGCCCTGGGCCTGCCCGAGGACTTCTACCGCCAGGTGGACATCCACATCCACGTGCCCGAGGGCGCCATACCCAAGGACGGCCCCTCGGCGGGCATCACCCTGGCCACCAGCCTGGTCAGCGCGCTTACCCGCATACCCGTGCGCGCCGACGTGGCCATGACCGGCGAGATCACCCTGCGCGGCCGGGTGCTGCCCATCGGCGGCCTGCGCGAGAAGATCCTGGCCGCCCACCGGGTCAACATCAAGAAGGTGCTGATCCCCAAGGACAACGAAAAGGACATCAAGGAGATTCCCGGGCCTGTTCAAGTGCCCCGACGAGCCCTACTGCCTGCCCACCGCCGCCCCGGTCGAGCCGGCCGGCGAGGTGGTGGCGCATTAATTCAGGATGCAATCAAAGCCGTCCATGGCTTTGATTGCCTAGGTGCTGGCCGGACCTGGCCAAACCAGCGCCCAGGCCCTTGACAAGCAGGCGTTCTGTTGATAAATAGGAATCCCCTTCGCGGGGCGCGCCGGGTCAGCCGAACCTCGGCGCGCTTGGCCCCGATCAGTGGGCGGGTAGCTCAGTTGGGAGAGCATCGGCCTTACAAGCCGGGGGTCACAGGTTCGAGTCCTGTTCCGCCTACCACCGTTCAAGAACGTTGGGTGGCAGGCATGCCGGAGCGAGCCTGGCGCGAATTTGACAATCAGTAGCCCGTGCGGGGGCGTAGCTCAGTTTGGTTAGAGCGCCGGCCTGTCACGCCGGAGGCCGCGAGTTCGAGCCTCGTCGTCCCCGCCACCATATCAAGGGGTTAGGTCTTAAGGCCTAGCCCCTTGACCTTTGGGGAGTACTGGATCCAGGGCGCCCAGCACCAATCTTCTGGCCATGCGGCCAGACATGGACCAGCCCACCACCACGGCACGGCTTGGGCAAAAAGATGGGACCCCGGAGAATTTCCGGGGTCCCCTTGCTTATGGCCATGTGGAGGCGGCTAGACCCTTATCAGCTTGACCCGGCTCTGATAGAAGACCGCGCTGCCACCCACCACGTCCACCAGGCCGGTGTTCCCCAGCACCGGGTCCAGGCGCATGGCCGCGTTGGCGTGGATGCCGGTGGCCCGGCGGGAATCGGGCGTCAGGGCCACGCCGTCAATCTCCCAGGCCCCCGCTCCTTGCGCCCAGTGGCCGTGGCCCAGAGAGAAGGCCACCACCCCCGGCCGCATGCCCTCAAGCACCTTGACCTTGCCGGCCATGGGCTTCTTGCCCAGCGGACCCAGGTCCCAGACGCCCTCGCTGTTGCTGGCCGAGACCACCTTGACCAGGTCGCCGTCCTTGAGCCCCATACGCAAGGCGTCGGCGGCGGAGATGTCCAGGCGGTTCTCCGGGTATACCGCTTGCAGCCAGTAGTTGCCCACGGTGCGGCTCTTGGTCTGGGTCACGGCCTTGTAGGTGATGAGCGTCAGGTCATAGCCCGGGTCCTCGATGAGCTTGCCGGTGCAGTCGGCCGGGCCGGGCAGGTAATCGCCATGGGGCAGGTAGGTCTGGCCGGTCATGGAGTGCTTGGTCTTGGCCAGATTGTCGAAGTAGATGCCCACCATCTTGCCGTACTTGTTGGTCAGTTGCCCGTCCTTGAAGGCCTTGGCGTACTCCTGGAAGCGGCCTCCCCGGTTGAGCACGTAGACCACGTGGGGCCACAGCTCCGGCCCCACCACAGCCCGCCAGCGCGCCGCGTCGAAGACCGTGGGCGGCAGGTGGCGCCGGGCCTTGATGAATATCTCCATCTCCTCGGGGCTGGCGGCCGGCACCCGGTCCGAGCCGTCGGCCTTTTCGCCGGCGGCCAGGTTGGCCACCATGCGCAGATACATGTCCTCCTGGCGCCTGAGGTGCCGGCCCTCGCCCAGGGCGTTGGGGCCGAAGTTCTTGAGCCCCAGCTTCTCGGCCAGGCCCAGCAGCAGCGACTCCAGGGACAGGGGCATCTTCTCGCCGTAGACCGTAACCGTCTCGGTCAGGGGGGCCGCGGCGGGCTGGCGGAAGGGGCCGATCTTGGGGGCCATGGAGGGATGGCTGCCACTGAACTCCCAGCGCTCCAGGTAGGTGAGGTCGGGGAAGACGTAGTCGGCGTAGATGCTGGTCTCGCCCACGGTGATGTCACTGGCGATGATGAGGGGAATCTTCTTGGGGTCGCGCAGTATCTCCACCAGGGCGTGGCCCGCCGGCAGGGCGTAGACCGGGGTGCCCATGTAGATCATCAGGGCCTTGATCTGGTAGGGGTACATGTCGCCGGCGCTGGGGATGACCTCTTGGTAGATATCGGTGGCGAAGGGATACCACACCCGCTTGGCCGGGTAGCCCTGGAACAGGGTGCTCTTGTCGTAGACCCCGTGGCGGATGATGTCCAGGCCCCAGGGCTTGATCTTGCCCGGCGACTTGCTGGTGTCGAAGGGCTGGCCCTCCTTCTTGCCGTCATAGCCATAGGTGGTGGCCTTGGCCAGGCCGCCCATCCAGTCGTGGTTGCCGATGAGGATGTTGACGAACATCCAGACCACCACGTTGTAGAATCCTTGCGTGTGCTGGCTCACGCCCCGGTGCAGGTCGGCGGCGGCGCGCTCGACGTGGTTGGTGAACTCCCAGGCCACCTCGTCGATGTCGGCGGGCTCCAGGCCCGCCAGTTCGGCCCACTGCTTGAAGCTCTTGGCCGTGGCGGCTTCCTTGTAGATCTGGAATACGCTCTTGGCCTTGAGGCCATTGATCTCCCGGTCCACCAGCAGGTCACCGGTCACGGCATTCTTGTCGTCGTTGGGGTCGAAGGTCACGGGCTTGTCGCCGGCCAGGGCCACGAAGGCGTCGAACTCCCACTCGCCCTCCTCGGCCTTGGCCTTGGGCCGCTTGACCGGGGCGATGCCCAAGTCCGAGGCGCGCAGGAAGGGACCGGGCTTGCCCTCGGGGGTCAGCTTTACCAGCCAGGTGGCCTGGGTCCAGGTGGGCTCGCCGGCGGCCTTGGCCGCGCCCTTGTTGGCGCATGCCAGATAGCGCGCGTCAAAGCGCCGGTTCTCCATGATCCAGTTAATCATGGCCATGCCCAGGGCGCCCACGCCCTCGGGCCTGACCGGCAGCCACTTCCAGGCCCGGGCGGCGGTCTTGGAGAGCCGGGGGTCGGCCACGGCGATCTTCACCCCGCCCTCGCTTTGCAGGCGGGTGACCTTGGGCATGCGGTGGGGCGGACCGTAGTTGGCCTCGGCGGGGTTGGCCCCCACGAAGAGGATGAACTCGCAGTTGCCGGTGTCGGCCTGCCAGTAGAACTTGGAGCCGCCGGTGAACTTGCCCTCCACGAACTGGTCGCTCATGGCCTTGCAGGTAAAGTAGAGCGAGCCCTGGCACACGGTGGTGTGGCCGTGGGCGTTGTTGGTGCCCAGGCCGTCGTTGACCAGGCGCTTGATTAGCTCGCTGCGCCCGCCCTTCAAGCGGCCCCAGTTGAAGCAGAACTGGTTGTTCCTGGGCCCCAGGTCGGGGTGCTCGGGGTCAATTAGGTACTTCAGGTTTTCGGCGTGCTTGGCCTTGAACTCCTCCAGGGTCATCTTCTTGCCCGCCACCGCCGCGGCGTCCTTGGCCAGGGCCTCGTGCACCTTGGCGTCGCGCAGGGCGCAGATGTCCTTGAGACCCTCCACGGGGCCTTCGCCAAAGAGGTTGCCGCCCTCCACGATCTCGGCGACGGCCTGCTCGAAGGCGATGGCCCGCCACTTGTTCTCGCCGCGCTTGCCGGCGCGCTTGAGCACCTTGACGATGCGGTAGGGGTCGTAGAGGGTCTGGATGCCGGCCTGGCCCTTGGGGCACAGGGCGCCCTCCACCTTGGCCGCCTCCTTCAGCGGCGTGGCATAGGGCAGTTGGGGGGTCATGGTGAAGGGGTTGTAGGGACTGCCGTCAATCTTGGCCACCCTGCCGTCAACGATCTTGACCTTGATGCCGCAGTTGGTGTTGCACTGCTGGCAGACGCTCATGATCTGGTTCTCGGGCAGGTGATGGACATAGGCCCCGGTGGCCTGGTCCTGGGCGTGGGCCTCGCCGGCCTGGGCCAGGCGCAGGGCCGCTGGCAAGGCCCCGGCCAGGGCCAGGGAGCCGCCCAGCAGGGCCGAGCACTTCAGAAAGTCCCGGCGGTCCAGGCCGCCGGCCGGCGCTTGGGCTTGAGACTTCAACATTTCCGCGTCGCCGCGCCGCCTAGACATGCTCCGCTCCTTCCTCCCGCCCGCCGGTAACCGGCAGGTAACGCGCACCCAGGGCGAACAACAAAACCCCCAGGGAGACCACCCAGATGCTCACCAGCCACTCGTTCAGGTTGGGCGTGTAATCGGTGCTCAGGCGGGCGTGGACGAAGAAGGGTCCCAGGCCCTCCAGGCGGGTCACGCCGAGGTCGGGCAGCAGGAAGGCGTAGCGGGCGGCCACGAAGGTGACCAGGATGAGCAGGCAGGCCGCCGCTACGCCCTTGGGGGTCTGGCCCCCGAAAAGCAGCCAAAGGGGAACGACACCGCCCAGGATGACATGTAGCCACCAGGGCAGGCCGGAGAGCATGGAGCCCAGGGCGGCGTTGGCCGCCGGGGTGGCGGACTGGTGGGCAATGATTATCTGCGCCAGTTCCATGAGCAAGAGGGCCACCAGCAGCCAGGCCACCACGCGGCCCAGGCCCAGGGTGAGCCCGTCATCCCGCTTGATGGCCCAGCACAGGAAGGCCACCAAGGCCCCGCCCGAGACCAGGGCCGCCAGCACGAACATCACCGGGGTCAGGGCGCTGTTCCACAGAGGCCGGCCCAGCAGAATGGCGAAGAAGGCGCCGTTGGCCCCGTAGAAGAGCAGGCCCACGGGCATGCTCAGCCAGGACAAGGCCTTGACCTTGCCCAGATCGCCCTTGATGAGGAACCAGAGCTTGAAGGTGTAGATGGCTCCCATGGCATTTACCAGCACGAACATCCAGAACATCAGCGAACTGGGGTTGGGGCTCAGCACGAACTGGTAGATGCGCTCGAAGCGGCCCAGGTCCAGGGTGATGAAGAGCAGCTCGCAGGCTATGCAGACCAGCACCGTGAAAGCGGCCAGCCGTCCCAGGGATTCGTAGCGTTCCTGGCCAAAGAGATAGGCCAGCATGGTGACCAGGAAGGCCCCCGCCGATAGCCCCAGGAAGAATAGGTAGAAGGCCACCCACAGTCCCCAGGGCACGTGGGAGCCGAAGGCCACGGGATTGAGCCCATGGAGCAGGCGCTCGATGATGCCCCAGGCCCCGGCCAACAGGCCCAAGAGGGCCGCGCCGGCCAGGATGCGAAAAGATGAGACGCTCATGACCACCTCCCGCATCAGTTTAGGTAGTAAACAGCCGGTTGGGTGCCCAGCTCCGGCTTCAGGGTGCGCAGCCGGGGCGAGCCCAGAAGCTCGGATACCAGGCTGGCGGCGTCGTTGCGGTCGCCGAAGTAGGTCGCCCTGCCCACGCAGGTGGTGACGCAGGCCGGCAACAGGCCCACGGCCAGGCGGTGCAGGCAGAAGTGGCACTTGCGGGCGTTGCCCATGGGTGAGCCCTGGCCCCGGACCGGCCACTGGCGGCCGTATTCGGCCGCCGGGGTGGCCTCGTAACCCTGGCCGGCCTTTTCCCTGCCCACCAGCTTGCCCTCGGCCATTGCCGTGCCCTTGACGTACCATTCGCCGAAGTCGGAGGTGCGGGCGTTGTAGGGGCAGGCCACCAGGCAGTAACGGCAGCCGATGCAGCGGTCATAATCCACCACCACCACGCCCTGGGCGTTCTTGTAGGTGGCGGTGACCGGGCAGACCTTGGTGCAGGGCGGATTCTGGCACTGCTGGCAGGGCCGGGGAGTGAAGCGCCGGCGCACGTCGGGGTAGCGCCCCAACTCTTCCTCCACCACCGGGCGGTAGACCACCCCGGGCGGCAGCTTGTTCTCCGCCACGCAGCCGATGGTGCAGGCGTGGCAACCGATGCAGCGGGCCAGATCAATGACCATGGTCCAGCGCACGTGCCCCGGCTCCTTGGCCAGGGCGCGCTTCAGGTCCCGCTGCATGGTTATTAGGTGATCCTCGACGGGTAGGGGCATGCCCATGGGCACCTCCTGGCATGGGGGAATGCGCTTGCTTGCTTCCCCATGCTTGAGCAAGGCCCGTGCCGGGACGGGCCTGCCGGTTTGTCCGTGCTAACCTGTTGATTTAAAGCTGGTTGTGTCTGACAGACCCGGACAAGGCCCTGACAAGTGGCCTGCCCCGTGGCGTGAATGCGCACACGCTTCAAGGCTGGCGAGCCAAATAAATTGATATTTTAGGTGGTTGATCAGTGTCCACATTATGGACACGGCCAGGGCGGATCAATGGGAGGTGGGCTCGTCCAGGCCGTGGCGCTTGAGCTTTTGGTACAAGGCGCTGCGGCTGATGCCCAGGCGCTGGGCGGCCAGCTTCTTGTTCCAGCCGCAGGCGGCCAGGGTCTCCTCCAAGAGGCGCCGCTCATGGCCGGCGATGGTGGGCGAGGCGCTGGGGGCGGGCAGGCGCAGGGAGGCCGGCAGGTCGGCGGGCAGCACCTGGCTGCCCTTGGCCAGGACCACCGCGTGCTCCACGCTGTTTTGCAGCTCGCGCACGTTGCCCGGCCAGGGGTAGTCCAGCAGCAGGCGCAGAGCCTCGCGGCTGAAGTCCTCCACGGCCTTGCCCTGCTGCCCGGCGAACAGGCGCAGGAAGTGGCGCGCCAGCAAGGGAACATCCCCGGGACGTTCACGCAAGGGGGGCAAGTGAATGGGGATGACGTTGAGCCTGTAATAGAGGTCGTCGCGGAAGCGGCCGGCGCGCACCTCGGCCAGGAGGTTCTTGTTGGTGGCGGCCAGCACCCTTACGTTGACCTTGAGCGTCCTCTCGCCGCCCACGCGCTCGAAGCGCTGGTCCTGGAGCACCCTGAGCAGCCTGACCTGGGCTGGCAGGGGGATCTCCCCCACCTCGTCTAGAAATATGGTGCCGCCGTCAGCCAGTTCGAAGCGCCCGGCCTTCTGGCGGGCCGCGCCGGTGAAGGCCCCCTTCTCGTGCCCGAACAGCTCGCTCTCCAGGAGGGTCTGGGGATAGGCGGCGCAGTTGATGACCACGAAGGGCTTATCGGCGCGGCGGCTCTTCTGGTGGATGGCCCGGGCCACCAACTCCTTGCCGGTGCCGCTCTCGCCCTCGATGAGCACGGCGGCCTCCGAGGGGGCCACCTCCTCCAGCAGGCTGAAGACCTGCCGCATCTTGGGGTCCTTGCCCACGATGCCCTGGTAGTCGCTGCCGCCGCTCACCCGGGCGCGCAGGCGCTCCAACTCCTGGCCGTGGGCCAGGGCGCGCATGATAACCCCGGCGGCCTGGCCCAGGGAAAGCTCCAGCAGGCTCAAGTCCTGCTCCTCGCAACGGCAATCCCGGGGGCAGGCCAGCACCAGGGCGCCTCTTGCCACCCCCTCGTGCCGCAGAGGCACCAGGCTGTGGCGGCCCGGGGCCTGGAAGGCCGGGGCCAGGGGCGGGCTGGGCAGCCAGGGGTTGGCCGAGCTGACGATGCCGTTCAGGCCCGCCAGCACCTGGTGCGCGGCGCGGACCTGTTCCGGGTTTTCCACCGTCCGGCAGCCGTCCGCCTCCAGAAGGTGCAGCCGGTCCTCGCTGGGGCCGGTCAGCACCAGGCAGAGGGCGCCGGCGTCCACCATGCCCCCCAGGCGGCGCACCAGGAAGCCGGCCATGGCGTCCAGGTTTGCCTGCGAGCCCACTCCCGGGACGATCTGGAAGGCGGCGGCCAAGTGGCGCACCTCCCCCACCCCCTCCACCGGCACGCTCACCTTCAGATTGCCCTGGTCCAGGGCCTGGGTGGCCCGTGACAGGGCGGCCAGGGGTTTGGTGAGCCGGTGCACGAAGAGCATGGCCGCCGCCACGGCCAGGAAGAGCACCCCCAGGGTCAAGAGGGCCATCTCCCACCACAACCGCTCCAGGCGGCCCTGGTAGGAGCTCTCCGACCAGCCCACGCGCAGAAACCCGGCCTTGCCCTCGAAGATGGGCCAGGCCAGGTCCAGGTAGACGTGGCCGTCCTGGGAGGCGATGCGCCTTTGGTGGGGCCCGGCGTCCTGGGGCTGGTTGGCGGCGGCCAGTTCCATGGGCATGCCTTGCGCGAAGGTGTGGGCCAATACCCTCTGGTCGCGCACCACGAACAGATAGGCCAGGTTGGGGTCGCTGGACATCTGATGGTCCAGCATGGTTTGCAGGCCCACCAGGTCGTTGACCAGCACCTTGTCCGAGGCCTGCAGGGCCAGGGCCTGGGCCACGCTCTGGGCCTGGGCGGTCAGCTCGGCCCGCAGGCTGGCGGCGTAGCGCTGGGAAACCAGCAGGGAGACACCCAGGCTGGCCAGGAGCACCAGGGCCATCACCCCGGCCAGCAGACGGGTCCTAAGGCTGTCCCAAGGTGGCATGGAGCCCCTCCCGCAGGCGGCGAATGGAGTCATACCAGGCGCTCTGGGCCGGCACGAAGGCTTCTATCATCAAGGCGTCCAGGATGCGCCGCCCCTCGGGGTCCTGGGCCATGGCCAAAAGCTCGGCCCGCAAGCGCTGCTTTATCTCCGGGGCCAGGGAGGAGCGGACCACCACCGGCGGGATGCCGTGGGGCTCGGACATGCGGATGATGCGGGTGCGCTCGGTGATTTCGGGGCGGCGGCTGGCGAAGTAATCCCAGACCAGGCCGTCCACCGAGGCCCCGTCCACCAGGCCCCGGGCCACGGCCTGGATGGAGTTGTCATGGCTATAGGTGTAGATGGTACGGCTGAAAAACGTGGCCGGCCCCTGGCCCATCTCCACCAGCCAGGCCAGGGGCACCAGGCGGCCGGTGTTGGAATCGGGGTCGGTGAAGGCGAAAACCTTGCCCTTGAGGTCCTCCAGGGCCTGGTAAGGGCTGTCCTGGCCCACGATCAGATAGGCCTGGTAGGTGGTCTTGCCCCTGATGCGGGGCGCGGCCAGCAGCTCGAAGGCGGGGTCCCGGCCCTGGGCGGCATAGGGGCCGGAGCAGACAAAGGCCACATCCAACTCGCCCTTGGCCAGCAGTTGGTCTATCTGGGCATAGGTCTTGCGCTGCACCAGGACGATGGGCCGGCCCAAGCGCCGGGAAAGGTAGTCCATCACCTGGGCATAGGCCAGGAAGGTTTCCTGGGGGCTGGTCATGGCCGAGACGGCCATGGTCAACTGGCCCTGGGCCGTTGTTTCCTGTCCCGGCTTGGCCACGGGCGCGGTGCGCGATAAATCCACCGCCTGGGTATCCGAGCCAGAGTCGCAGCCGGCCAGCAGCAGAAGCAGGATCAGGGCGGCTACACGCATAAGGCCTCGGGTCATGGGTTTGCATAGCCCGGCATCTCGATGGATAAGCATAGCATATTATGAGCCGTTTCCCCGTGTTTGCGGGGCTCATGCCACATCCCTCCGAGCCCTCCGCCATGTTTGCCACGCCCAAGCGCGCGGCGGAAAGATTCTTGCTTCCCATGCGTTGATTTCGAGACGAAAGGTTGCGGTCAACATTTTCGGCTGGAGGAAAGAGCAGCTTGGCGCCAGTGCCATCCTTGCCGTTTGCTATCTTCTCAGGCCCAGAGGAGGAAGTTGTTGCCGGCGTGGCCGGTGCACCGGCCGGTGAGGCCGGCGGCCCAGGCAATTCCAGGCCCAGAAAGCCACCAAGGCCCGGTGACAGGAACGAAGGCGGATTATGCGCATTCACTCCCTCCCTGGCGCGGGTACCTGACGGGCTTTGAGGGTGAACACCTTAATATTATAATACTATTAATAACTCAACAGGTGCAGGCTAATATCGAGGGGCCAGGCGGGGTCTTTTGCGCCTTGACGATCCGCGACCGGCTGCATTATTATCTGGGCGCCAAGTCTTGATCCCCGCCAGGTAGTAAGGCGTCCGCCACGCGGCCGGCTCCTGACGTGAGCGGCCCAAGCCTTGGCCGAGGTCTTTATCACCTGCCCCACACCGACCTGATCCTTCACCCTCCCGGCGGAGGGTGGCGGCGGCACATTGCGCCGCTGGTCCCGGTCAGGCCAGTGTACCTTGCCCACTCTATAGGTGCCGAGGTGGGGCGGTGAATTCCGGGGGCGAGCGATCCCGTAAAATCAGGCGCCAGGTCCCAGGGGGGGGAGGGCCGGGCGGGGGTGCCTCCGGCCAGGGTGGGGCAGGCTCCCCGCCGCAGGCGCTCCCCCCGGCGGGCCAGCCCCTGGACCGCGAGGCCTTTGAGGCCTTGCTGCGCCGCCAAGGCCCCAAGATCACCGCCTATCTCACCCTGCGCACCAACTCGGTCAGCGACGCCCAGGACCTGGCCCAAGAGGTCTTCATCCGGGCCTGGTCCAGCCTGCGCCGGGGCAACCGCGTGGAGCACTTCGAGGCCTGGACCCAGGCCATCACCCGCAACGTGCTCAAGGACTACTATGCCCGGCGCGGCGCCGAGCCTGCCTGCGAGGCCCTGGAAGACCACCTGGACCTGCCCGACACCCTGCCCAACCAAGAGAAAAACGTCACCCTCACCAGCCTGTTCAGCGGGCTGTTGGCCAGGATGGACCAGGCCCTGCAAGGCGCCTCCGGCGACGGCCGGCAGCGCAACGAGGCTAGATCGGAAGACGTCTGTAGGGAAA
>JACQYR010000155.1 GCA_016208115.1 Desulfarculus sp. | reverse complement strand
GCTACCTCGTTGGCGCAAAGGCTATGACCAGGTGGTCACAAGGGGGCCAAGAAAAAAGGCCCCGCCCCGGACCATCCGGAGTGACCACATGGTCACAATAGTATGCGGCCAGGCTTGGTTTGGCAAGCGGTTTTGGCCATGGCCGGCACATCGAAAAGGGCCTTTCCCGCGCTGCCGGCGGGCAGCGGGCGGGGGTCTACAGACTGCCCTTGATGAGGTTGAGCAGGCCGCCGGCGGCCAGGATGCGGCGCTCGCGGGGGCTGGCCTTCAGCACCAGGGGCAGGGGCCGGCCTTGCGCCGTGGCCGCGATCTCCTCGCGTCCCTCCAGGATGGCCTGCCGCAGACCCGGCAGCTCGACGGTTTGGCCCGCCTCCAGCCAGTCGTAGTCCGCCGGGTTGGCCAGCACCAGGGGCACGATGCCAAAGTTGACCAGGTTGGCGCGGTGGATGCGGGCAAAGGATTTCGCGATCTTGACCTGTACGCCCAGGTAGCGGGGGGCCAGGGCAGCGTGCTCCCGCGAGGAGCCCTGGCCGTAGTTCTCGCCGCCCAGCACCGCCACCGGGGCGCTGTCCTGGGCCTTGCTGGCGAACTGGGGGTCCAGGGCGGCGAAGACGTGGCGGCTGATGGCCGGCACGTTGGAGCGCAGGGGCAATATCTGGCTGCCGGCGGGCATGATGTGGTCGGTGGTGATGTTGTCGCCCACCTTGAGGACCACGGTGCAGGCCAGGCTTTCGGGCAGGGCCTCAAGCTGGGGGAAGGGCGCGATGTTGGGTCCGCGCAGTATCTCCACGCCCGAGCCGTCGGCCAGGGGCGGCACCAGGGCCTCGGGGCGCACCGGCGGGGCTGGGGGAATGACCAGCGGCTGGCCCAGTTCCCGGGGGTCGGCCAGGTGGCCGGCCAGGGCCGTGGCCGCCGCCACCTGGGGGCCGCACAGGTACACGGCGTCGTCCTTGGTGCCCGAGCGGCCGGGGAAGTTGCGCGGGAAGGTGCGCAGGCTGGCGGTGCCCGTGGCCGGGGCCTGGCTCATGCCGATGCAGCCCAGGCAGCCGGCCTGGAAAATGCTGGCCCCGGCCTCCAGGAGGAGCATCAGGCCGCCGGCGGCCGCGGCCTGGGCCAAGGCCTGGCGGGAGCCGGGGTTGACGTAGAGGTTAACCCCCGGCGCGATGCGGCGCCCCTTCAGGGCCAGGGCCAGGGTCATGAGGTCCTCGTAGGCCCCACCTCCGCAGGAGCCCACGATCACCTGCTCCACGGCCACCTGGCCCAGCTCGCTCACGGGGCGCACCTGGTCCGGGCTGGAGGGGCAGGCCACCAGGGGCTCCAGGCTGGCCAGGTCAATCTCCTCGATGCGGTCATAGGCGGCGCCCGGGTCGGCGGCCAGGGGGGTGTAGACCTGGCCGCGGCCCTGGGCCTCCAGGAAGGCCAGGGTCTGGCCGTCGCTGGGAAAGAGGCTGGCCGTGGCCCCCAACTCGGCGCCCATGTTGCAGATGGCCGCCCGCTGGGTCACGCTTAAGGCCTCCACCCCGGGGCCGAAATACTCCAACACGTAGCCCAGCCCGCCCTTGACACTCAGGCGACTGAGCAGCTCCAGGATGACGTCCTTTGGTCCTATCCAAGGAGACAGTTGTCCTGTCAGTCGCACGCCCAGTACTGCCGGACAAGACAAATAAAAGGGGTAGCCGGCCATGGCCGCGGCCACGTCCAGGCCGCCGGCGCCCATGGCCAACATGGCCAGGCCGCCCCCGTGGGGGGTGTGGGAGTCGGAGCCCAGCAGGGTGGCCCCGGGGCGGCCGAAGTTCAGGAGGTGCAGTTGGTGGCAGATGCCGTTGCCCGGCGGCGAGAACCACAGGCCGTGGCGGGCGGCCATGGAGCGCAGGAAGCGGTGGTCGTCGGGGTTCTTGAAATCGGTCTGCAGGAGGTTGTGGTCCACGTAGGAGACCGAGACCTCGGTGCGCACCCTGGGTAACCCCAGAGCCTCGAACTCCAGGGCCGCCAGGGTGCCGGTGGCGTCCTGGGGCAGCGTTTGGTCAATGGACAGGGCGATCTCTTGGCCCGGCCGGGCCACGCCTTCCCTCAGGTGGGCCGCGATGATCTTCTGGGCCAGGTTCTGGGGCATTTCAGTAACCTCCCGCCTTGATTAGGGGTTTGGCCAGGCCGCCAATGTGCATTTTAGGGGTGGGGCCGCCGGCCCGCAACCCCGCCCCCAAAAACGAGCCCACGCCGGGGGGCGTGGGCTTCGTTCGGCCGGCGCGAGGGAACGCCGGCCACGGGGCGCGGAGGAGTGGGCTTTGGGTTAAGCGGCTATTTCCTTATGCTGGCGGGCCAGCCGCGCGCCGATCTTGCACTCGCGGCAGGGCACCAGGTTCATCTTGAACACGAAGAGGTGGAAGGGCTCGGCGCCGATGGTGGCCCAGCGCGGCTCGTTGGCCGTCAGGTGGCGCTTGACGCAGGAGGCCGGCATCAGCTTGAGGTTGCCGGGCTGGTTGGGGCAGGCGATCAGTGCGTCGGGATGGGTCTGGAGCCAAGCGCTGACGTCCAACGAAGGGGTGAAGGGCAGGGCCTTGCCGCGGGTCTTCCTGGTCCGGCGCATGGTTTACTCCTTGGTCGCAGAGTTGGAGTTTCGCCTTTAATTTGGCCCCTAACTAAAGCAAACTTTGTGCCACGCGGCTGGGCCGCCACGCGTTTAATGGGACCCGCCAGCCCAACCGGATAAATAAATTGGGAAAAGCTACCAACAGCCTTCCTACCGGTCCTCCCAAGAGCAGCCGGCCGGGCCTTGTTAGGAGGGCTTTGCATATGCCGCAAATCAGACATATGGCGAAATGCGGACACTGGCCGCTAGGCCCCTGATTATCTGGCATATTTAGCCAGGGGGCCGATCCAGCCACGGCTTCTGTCGGTTTTCGTACATTTTTGCGCCCAGCGGCCTGTCCTAAGGGCGCGGGATGTCATGCCGGCCCATGGCATTCATATTGCATTTGATGACAAACTAAGGGCGGGACCCACCAGGCACGGTCATTCAACAGCATTAAGTTCAGCGCGTCAGGCTAACCTGTCACCCGGGACGCCCAACCAAGGCGGCGATGTGGTTGCGGGACCAACGCCATGGGACTTGAAATAAGCTCGAGCCCAAGCTTTAAGACAACGCCAGGCCCATGGACCCAGCCGGGCAGGGGGCAGACCATGATCTCGGTGCTTATCGTGGAACGCGATCCCTCGGTGGCCAGGCTCTACAGCGAGGAGCTGGCCGAGGCGGGCTTCTCGGTGCGCGTGCGGCCGGGCCTCGACGCCGCCGTGGCCGATTTGCGCCGGCGGCCGGCCCAGGTCCTGGTCACCGACGAGCCCTCCATGGGCGGTGAGGTGGGCTGCTGGTTGCCCGCCGCCCGGCGGGTGCACTCCGGCCCGGTGGTGGTACTGGGCCTGGACCAGCGGCGCCGCCCCCCGGAGGGCGACGACCTGTGCGCCCTGCCCAAGTCCTCGGACTTGGCCCCTCTCATCGCCACCCTGCGTAAGAAGGCCTTGGTACTGCTCTGGTCCAGCGC
>JACQYR010000154.1 GCA_016208115.1 Desulfarculus sp. | reverse complement strand
CATGTCTAGGAATCCGCACAGCCGACTCTCGAAACGATTGCTCATCGATGCCCTCCAGCTAAGCCGTCGAGAGCATCTTATACCATTATATCAAGATGTTAAAGCATTATTTCGTCGCGATTGCCGTGCATTGGTCTCCTAGAAACATTAGATGCCGAGCGGAAAAACCGTGGAAAATCAATAGAAGGTTATAGGGCACTTGAAAGATTAGTCGTTAAAGTATTTACAGACTTTGGAGGATTAGCAAAGTTATTTGAAACGGCACTTGTTACCCAAGCGAGACCAGGCGCAAAGAAGGAGCGTGATAATAATGATAATTGGGTATTTTGGTGCAAGAAGTGCCAAGGAATAAGGCCTATACAAGAAGAATGTCCGGCATGCTTTGATTCGATGTGCGAAGTAATTACTAGGGCTGAGGCGGAGGCAAAATTACGAAAGAAGCAAAACACCAAAAATTAACAAATCTAAACTATTGCTAGCAGTAAACTAGTTTACCTTATCTTTATGCCTTTGCCTGTATTGTTATATGCTTTATCAATCATCGTGCCAGCAAGATCGGCTGCATCTCTCAAGGATTGGTCCCGCAAGTGGGCATAGCGTTGGGTCATGGCTGCACTTTTGTGGGTCAGCAGTTTCTGGAGAGTGTAAAGGTCTACCTGGCCGGATGAGGCCAGCATGGAGGCGTAAACGTGGCGTAGGCCGTGCATGGCCCGAAAGTCCTCGGGCAGGCCGGCAGCGATCTTCATGCGGTTGAACTGTTTGTTCATGCAGGTTCGTTTGCCGCCACCTCGGCCAGGGAAGACATACGGGCTGTCGATGCGGGGCAAGGATTGCAGCAAGTCTCGGGCGGCCTTGTTCAGGGGTATGCGTTGGTCCTGGCCGCACTTTGGGTCGTGGATTTGGATGAAACCGCGTTCAAAGTCCAGGTCTTCCCAACGCAGGCTGAAAATTTCTCCTCGGCGCAGGCCGGTGAACAGGGCCAGCCTCATTACCCGGCCGGCGTGGGGGTGATGGTCATCATCAATAGCTTGGAGCAGGCGGCCGAGCTGGTCCGGAGTGAGGTCCTCGGTCTTGAGGTTGTTGACCTTGGGCATCTCAATGCGTAAGGCCGGCGCTGGGCAGAGGTGCTTTTTTACTCCGAAGTTGATGATGCGCCTGAGCAGCTCCAGAGCGTTCCTCACTGTAGCCGGTTGCAGGGTCTTGCGGAGGTTGAGGCGCAGCCGATCCATGTCCAGGGGGACTATCTGGGCTGGCTCCTTGTCGCCGAAGGCGGGCTTGAGGTGATTCTGGTAGCGGTTCTGGTCAGTGACTAGGCCCTTGAGGTCGGGACGCTGGCGCTTGTACTCCTGCCATAGCCGGTCGATGGTCCAACGGGAGGCTTCGGCCTCCGCTTTGGCCCGACGCGTCTCCCGACGAGCCTTGTTCGAAGGCGAGCCATTTATCCGCTCCGCTCGTAAGGTGGCCGCCCTGGCCGGCGTCATGGCATCCTGAAACTGCTTACCCGCCTTCTCCTCGACAAGCCTTCCGTTACGCCGGTAGGCAATATAGTAGATGCGTTCCGGCTTGCCTGTGCCCACTTGTCTGCCGACCACGTAGAACACACCGGGGTAGCTGGTCTTGACACGCGCCTGCTTGGGCATGGCTCCTCCATCGGCCGCGAGCCCGCTGTTTGGATGTTGGGGACAAGCCGAAAATGGCCCGAAGCCAAAAAGTCCCCAACACTATCCCCAACACATTTTGTAGATTACGGTGAAAATTGGAGTATGTCAATGAAACTGTAATTTATATATTGTGATGCAATATCAATATATTTAATAATAGATGCAAATCAATGAAAACTAATTTTTTGGGGCTCATAACCCGAAGGTCACAGGTTCAAATCCTGTCCCCGCTACCAAAATCAATCAAGAGGTTGGCCAGAGATGGCCAACCTCTTTGACGTTAAAACGGTTCTAGAGTTCCTCTTCTGGCGCTGAGACCAGACCAACCTTCCTCCCCAAAATGCCTGAAGCCCCCCAAAAGGGGCCACCCGATCTGTTTGCCGCCTCTCCATGCGCCAACGCCCCGCCGCCCCTGGCCAAGCCTAAGCGTCTCCCGCGGCGCCCGCGCCCAGGGCCTATTTCCTGGCCCTGCCCCAGGCGTCGGCGGCCTTGATGGCGTCCAGCACCACCGCCGGGGAGGTCTCGCAGGGCTCGTTGTGCATGCTCTCCCCTGGCGCGCAGGCCTTTTCGGCCACCTGGCGCAGGTCCTGGTCCGTGACCCCCTCCAGGCCCAGGCCGGCCAAGGTGGTGGGCAGGCCCACGGACTGGCAGAAGTCATAGACCTGGTCCACCACCGCGGGGGGCTTATCGGTTAAGAAAAGGGAAGCCAGGGTGCCGAAGGCCACTTTTTCGCCGTGATAATAGGCCTTGGCCTGGGGCAGGGCCGTCAGGCCGTTGTGCAGGGAGTGGGCCGAGGCCAGGCCGGCGCTCTCGAACCCCAGGCCGCTGAGCAGGGTGTTGGCCTCCACCACCCGCTCCAGGGCCGGGGTGACGGCCCGGGCGGAGCAGGAGGCCAGGGCCAGGGCGCCGTAGTCTCGCAGGGTGTCCCAGCAGAGCCTGCGGGCCGGGGCCTGGGCCATGACCTGGGTATCCACGATCAGCACCTCCGGGTTGCGCGGCAGGTATTCCGCCCGCTGGAAGGTGCCCTGGGGGGTGTAGATCACGGCCACGGAGCTGCAGGGAGCGTCCGTGGAGGCTATGGTGGGGACCATGATGGCCGGCACCTGGGCCAGATGGGCCACGGCCTTGGCCGCGTCCAGGGTCTTGCCCCCGCCCAGGCCCACCACCAGGTCGGCGCCCGTTTCTCCCAACAGCTTGAAGAGCCTTTGAATCTCGCTGTCGCAACACTCCCGGCCAAAGGACTCCACCGCCACTTGGCACTGCTCCTGAAGGGCGGGCAGCAGGGGGGGCAGCAGGTGCTGCCGGGGATGCGGCGAGGCGATCAAGAGGGCCTTGCGGCCCAGGCGGGCGCACTCGCCGCCCAGCCTGGACAACGCGCCCTGACCCTGAATGTAGCGTCCCGGAAACAAGGTAATAGTTAGCATGGCGTTTTCCTTGACGATAAGAGGTTAAAGCCCCGCGAGGGCGGCGATCGGCCAGGGGGGGACGTCCCCGCCGCCTACCCCGCCCTTGCCGCCTGGCGGGCGGCCTCCAGCAGGGCCTGCACCAGGCGCCGGGAGGCCCCGCCGTCCAGGGGCTCCAGTTGCTCGGCCCGGCAGCGGGCGCGGCCTTGGGCGTCCAGGCCGGGGTCGGCCAAATAGGCCTCCAGGGCCTGGTCCAACTCGGCGTAGCTGGCGGCCAGGCGCACGCCGCCGCTATTGAGCACCGGGGCGTAGTGGTCCATCTGGTACCACTGGCGCACCTTGGCCCCCATCTCGCCGGCCAAGTCCCCGGCAAAGCCGATGGCCACCGCGCAGGTGTCCAGGGCCAGGGCGTCCAGGTGTATGGTGCCGCCGGTGGCCAGGAGCACCTGGCTGTGGGCCAGCAGGTTGGCCAAAAAGTCCAGCCGCCCCCACTCGGGGGCCAGGAGCAACACTCCGGGCGGCTGGTGCAGGCCGCTGAAGCGTATGCCCCACTGGTTGTCGTTGGGGTGGGGGCGCACCACCAGGGTAACGTCGGCCCAGGCCGGGTCCTGGGCGATGCGCCCGGCCAGATGGCGGGCGATGCCCGGCTCGTGGGGGCCCAGGCGGGCGCTGTTGGCCCCCAGGAGCAGGAGCCGGCGGCCCGGGTCCAATCCCAGCTCGGCCAGGAACTGGGCGCGCGGCCTGATGGTCCCCGGTTGATGGTAGATGTCCATCTGGGGCCAGCCCACCACCTCCACCCGTTCCGGCGCCACGCCGTGCCAGCGGGCCAGTTCCTCCCGCATCCGTCGGCTGTGCACCAGGTAGCGCCCCACGTCAGGGCACAGGGGACCCTTGGTGGTGGGCTGGTCCCAACTGGCCACGATGCCCAGGATGGGCATGCCCCTGCGGCGGGCGGCGGTGTTGTAGGGCCTTATGCTCTCGAATTGCAGGTGATGCAGGACCATGAGGTGGGGTTGGAAGCGGTCCAGGAAGGCCTCCACCGCCGGCTCATCGTACCAGGTGGCGTAGTAGAGGCGGTAAAGCAGGTCCAGCATGGCCCGGCTGGCGGGCCAGGGGCGGCCCAGCTCCGGGTCCACGAAGTTGCCGGCCTGGGCCTCGCGGGCGCGTTGCCGGGGCGGCAGGTCCTTCTTCTGGAGGTGGCCCACGAACTGGTGTATCTCGTTGAAGCGATAGACCAGGTTGCCGAAGCCGGCCAGGCCATGAAGGGGGCGCATGCAGGCCCGCTGGGCCAGGCGCCGGGCCGTGGCCCAGGCCCCGCCGTGGGCCAGTCCCACGCCCTGCGCGGGCTTCGACAGCAGCGCCCAGGAGAGGTGCCCGGCCCCCGTGGCCTGGATGATCTCCTGGTCCTGGGGGAAGGGCGTGAGGATCACCACTTCCATCTCGGCGCGGGCGGCCAGCTCGGCCAAGACCGGCGTGCGCAGGGTGTTGCGCACCGCGAAGGAGTTGGCCAGCACCAGGGCCAGGCGGGGTTTGGGCATGGGCTCTCGGGCCTGCCTCGTCTAGGGGGTTGCCTTAGGGGCGGCGCGCGCCGCCCGCCTGGTTAGCGACTATACACCATCCCGCGCCGCCTTGTTAAACCAGGCGGTAGACATCATAATACACGCCATGTCCAACCAACCCGCAGGCCGCGTCCTGGCCCTGGACCTGGGGCACAAGCGCATCGGCGTGGCGGTGAGCGACCCCGAGCGCGCCATCGCCCAGCCCCTGTGCGTCATCGCGTGCGCGGGCCGCGACCAGGACGTGGCCGCCATCGGCCAGGTGGCCGTGGCCCAAGAAGCCACGCTGATCGTCCTGGGCCTGCCCCGGCGCACCGACGACACCCTGGGCCCCGAGGCCGCAAAGGCCCTGGCCTTCGGCAAGCGCCTGGGGCGGGTGCTGGGGTTGCCCGTGGCCTACGTGGACGAATGGGAGACCACCGTGGAGGCCCAGGAACTGCTCATCAGCGGCGGGGCCTCCCGCGCGCGGCGCCGCCAGGTGGTGGACAAGCTGGCCGCGGCCCTGATCCTGCGGCGCTTCCTGGAGGGCAGGGGGGTGGAAAACGTCTGATGTCCGGTGAGCAAAAACCAGATAGCGCGTCCCCGCCGCCGCCTGAGCCCTCCCAGCCGGCCAGCCCCCCACCGGGGCGGCGGCTGGATGCCAAGCGCCTGGCCCTGGTGCTGGTGCTGGCCCTGGCCCTGTTGGCGCCGGCCTATTTCCTGGCCAAACACCTCATCCTGGAGCACCGGCTGGCCGAGTCCGGCCCGGAGGTGGTGCTGGAGATACCCCGGGGGGCCGGCGCGGTGCAGGTGGGCGAGATGCTCGCCAAGGCCGGGGTGGTGGAGCACGCCTGGCTGTTTGCCCTGGCCTCGCGCCTGGTGGAGCAGCCTGGGAGGCTCAAGGCCGGCGAGTACGCCTTCACTCCCTCCATGCGCCTGCGCGAGATACTGGAGATGCTCTCCCAGGGCCGGGTGCTCCAGCACTTGGTGCTCATCCCCGAGGGCTTCACCCTGGCCCAGATCGTGGAGCGCCTGGCCGAGGAGCGGCTCATTGACCGCCAGGAGGCTTATGCCCTGGCCCAGGACCCCTCTTTCCTGGCCTCCCTGGGCCTGCCCGGCCAGGGCCTGGAGGGCTTCTCTTTCCCGATACCTATCAACTGCCCCGGGGGCTGACCGCCCGCGCGGTGCTGGGGGCCATGGCCAAGCGCTTCCAGCAGGCCTGGGAACCCTTGGCCCCGGCCGCCCGCCGTCTGGGGCTCAGCCGTTTGCAGGCCGTGACCCTGGCCAGCATCATCGAGCGCGAGGCCAAGG
>JACQYR010000147.1 GCA_016208115.1 Desulfarculus sp. | reverse complement strand
GTGTCAGGGCCCATGTTCAACTATGTGGTGGGCCCCATCTTCGATTTGATGGCATCCACCACCGGCTACTGGATGCGGGTCAAGTGGTCCAAGCCCACCTCCATCTACGGCTTCGGCCTGGGCGAGGTGGAGATGCCCCCGCCGGTTAAGGTCAGCGAGGAGAAGCTGGCGGCCAACTTCCGCGAGGGCTTCGCCCGCTACCAGGACACCTGGGCGCGCATCGTGGCGCCGGACATCATGACCAAGCTCCTGGAGATCGGCGATCTGCCCCCCGACCAGTTCGACTTCCCCACCCAACTGTGGGCCAAGGCGCTCTACGACTTCGCCGTCTGCCATCAGTCCCGGCGGGTGGAACGCGAGGAGCTCCTGGGCTCGCTCATTCCGTTGTATTTCGGCAAGACGCTCTCCTACGTGCGCAAGACCGCCCGCATGAGCGTGCAGCAGGCCGAGGAATTCATAGAAAACGAGTGCATGGTCTTCGAGGAGTCCAAGCCCTACCTGGTGGACCGTTGGGGGTCGTGAACGCCCTCCCCGAGGTGTACGAATGCCAAAGATACTGATCGTGGACGATGAAGAGCACATCCGCTTCCTCTACTCCGAGGAGTTGACCGACGAGGGCTACGAGGTGGTGACCGCCGACTCGGGCTTCAAGCTCCTGGAGCGCATAGACGCGGAAAAGCCGGACCTCATCATCCTGGACATCAAGATGGTGGATTACAACGGCCTGGACCTCTTGCAGGACATACGCAACAAGTATTACGACCTGCCGGTGATCCTATGCACGGCCTACGACACCTTCAAGGAGGACATGAAGTCCATCGCCGCCGACTTCTACGTCATCAAGTCCTTTGATCTGACCGAGCTGAAGAACAAGATCAAGATGGCCTTGGAGACGGCGGTGCCGGTCAAGCCCTAGGCGGGCCGGGCCGGCCGCCTGGGTGACGGGCGGCGGGTGGGCGCCGGCGGCGGCCGGGCCGAGAAAACAAGCGGGCGGGGGTAACCCCCGCCCCCACGAAAACCAAAGGCGGTAAGAGGCCTTTTCTTCGTAGGGGCGGGGTTTACCCTTGCCTGCGTTTTACGCCAGGCGTGGCCGGGCCTACTGCCTAATGGTGCTGAACAGCCACAGCCCCAGCAGGCTGAAGATGCCGTTGGGCAGCCAGGCCGCCAGGAAGGGGGGCAGCACTCCGGTGTAGCCGAAGATGGAGCGCATGTAGGAGAAGCTTATCCAGTACAACAGGGCCACGCCCAGGCCCAGCACCACGCCGGCGGCCAGGTACTGGCCGCGCTCCTTGAACAGGGCCAGGGGCACGCCCACCAGGGCCATGATGAGGCAGACGAAGGGGAAGCTGAGCTTGGACTGCAAATCCACGCGGTAGCGCCGGGAGTCGTAGCCCTCGTCCTCGATCTTTTTGACGAAACGCACCAGTTCGCCGAAACTCATCTCCTCGCTGGGCTTGGAGAGCTTGGTGAAGTCGTGGGGCTTCTCGGGTAGGTCCACCACCTGCTCCTCGAAGGCCTGGCCGCTGTAGCCGCCGCCGGCCAGCCGCTGCTGCATCAAGCCGGAGAAGAAGACCCAGCGTCCGCCCAGGTAGCGCACCCGGCGGGCGTCCACGCGCATGGCCAGGTTGAAGTCCTTGTCGAAGCGGTAGTAGACCACGTCGGCCAGGGACTGGGTCTCCGGGTCGTAGAAGCCCACGCGGTAGATGGAGTTCTGCCCCTTGTACCAGAACTTCTCCTTGAGAAATATCTTGTCGGGGCGCTTCTCCACCAGCACGTCCCAGATGTAGTTGGTCTTGGCCTTGGTGCGCGGCAGGATGGTCTCGTTCAAGAGCGCCACGGCCATGGTCATGGCCAGGGCCGTCAGCAGGATGGGCAGGGAAAAGCGGAAGAGGCTCACCCCGCTGGACTTGACCGCCACCAGCTCGTTGCGCTTGCCCATCAGGCCCAGGGTTATCACCGTGGACATCAGCACCGCCACCGGCACCATCAGGGAGGTGATCTCGGGAACTTGCAGCAAGAAAAAGGAGAGCATGGCCGAGGTGGGCACGCCGGCGTGGGCGAAGTTGTCGGCCTTTTCGATGAAGTCAAAGATGGTGTAGATGGCCACGAAGCCCATGACCAGGATGCCGAAGAGCTTGAGGAACTCCCGGGACATGTACTGGGCCAGGATGCGCACGGCCTAGCCCTCCTGGGCCGCGCCGCCGCGCAGGCGGTCCAGCAGGGCGGGTATCTTGTTGAGATTGTCCAGGAGGGGGATGGGCGTCTCCTTGAGCTCGCGGTTGAACAGCAAGAGCCCCACCAGGCCGAAGACGGCGTTGGGCACCCACATGCCGATCTTGGGCGGATAGACCCCCTGGGAGCCGAAGGACCAGGCCGCCGAGAGCATGATGTAATAGGCGAAGAAGATGACCATGGCCACGGCCACGCCCCAGGAACGGCCGCCCCGGGAGTGGATGCCCAGAGGCAGGCCGATCAGGGCCATCACCAGGCAGGAGAAGGGCACGGTGAACTTCTTTTGCAGCTCCATGTCCAACAGGTTGTGGCGCTTGCCGGTGGGGCTCTCCTTGGCCATTTCCTCCACGAGCTCCTGGACCGACATCTCCTTTTCGTGCTTCTGGCCGGTGCGCTGCGCCGTGGAGAAGGCGCCGGCCTCCATGGTCACGTCATAGGAGTCGAACTGGGCGGTCTGGGCCGACTTGAGGCCGCTGCCCACGGTGTGCAGGGTGCCATCGAACAGGCGCACGGTCACCTTGCCCTGGCTGACCGGGTAGACCTTGCCCCGCTTGGCCACCACGGTGTACACCCGGCTGGGGTCGCGCTCGTCCACGATGAAGATGTCTTGCATCTGGCCCTCGCCGGGCAGGCGATTGATGTAGATCACCAGGCCGGAGAAGGTGTCCAGGAAGACCCGCTCGCGCAGGGCCAGCTCGGTCTTGGAGCGGGCGGTCTGGAAAATGAGGTTCTCGAAGTTGTGGTTGCCCCAGGGCAGGCCCCAGATGGCCAGGGAGCTGCATCCCGCCCAGGCCAGGACAGCCAGCAGGGCCACCGGCGGCACCAGTTGCATCAGCCCCACGCCGGCGGCCTTGAGGGCGGTGATCTCGTTGTCGGCCGAGAGCCTCAGGAAGGCCAGCAGCACCGACAGCAGGGTGGCCATGGGGATGGTGAAGACGAAGAAATAGGGCAGGGTGTAGAGCAACAACCGGCCCACCACGTCCAGTCCCACGCCCCGGGTGACCACCAGGTCGGTCAACTCCATGACCTTGGCGATCAGGAGAACGAAGGTGAAGACCCCCAGGGCCACGAAAAAGGGGCCCACCATCTCCCAAAAGAGGTAACGTTGGATTATCCTTGCACCAGGCATGGCTGGGAGTCTAAAGGGTAGAGGCCCATTTGTAAAGGAGGACCGGCATGAACCTGCGCCGGCAATTGGAACTGCGCGAGGATCAGTGGCTGTCGCCCTTTGCCGCCCGCTCGGCGGCCAGCCGGGGCCGGCTCAGGCCCGAGGAGGAGTGCCCCCTGCGGCCCGCCTTTCAGCACGACCGCGACCGCATCCTCTATTCCAAGGCCTTCCGCCGGCTCAAGCACAAGACCCAGGTCTTTTTGGCCCCCACCGGCGACCACTACCGCACCCGGCTCACCCACACCCTGGAGGTGGCCCAGATCGCCCGCACCCTGGCCCGGTGTTTAAAGCTCAACGAGGACCTGACCGAGGCCATCGCCCTGGGCCATGACCTGGGGCACACCCCCTTTGGCCACGCCGGGGAGTCGGTGCTTAACCGCCTGCTGCCCGAGGGCTTTCACCACTGGG
This sequence comes from Desulfarculus sp., assembly GCA_016208115.1. Classification (GTDB taxonomy): domain Bacteria; phylum Desulfobacterota; class Desulfarculia; order Desulfarculales; family Desulfarculaceae; genus JACRDC01. The sequence continues at coordinate 1,860 of JACQYR010000147.1, read as the reverse complement.
AGCAGTCGCTCAGGGTGGTGGACGTCTTGGAGAAGGACGGCCAGGGCCTCAACCTCACCCATGAGGTGCGCATGGGCATCCAGGGGCACTCCAAGGGCCGGGGCCAGTTCCTGGCCGCGCCGGGGGAGGAGCCCGGCCTGACCCTGGAGGCCCAACTGGTGCGCGCCGCCGACGTCATGGCCTACATCGCCCACGACACCGACGACGCCGCGCGCGGCGGGGTCATCGCCCAGGAGGACCTGCCGACCCTGGTGCTCAAGGTGCTGGGGGCCAGGCTCAGCCGCCAGATAGACACCATGGTGCGCGACCTGTTGACCCAGACCCTGGCCGCCGACGGCGGTTGTCTTTTGATGAGCCCCCAGGTCATGGAGGCCATGTGGGAACTCAGGGAGTTCCTCTATCAGCGGGTCTACGACAACCTGGAGGTCCACGCTGATTTCATCAAGGCCTCCAAGGTGATCGAGGAGCTGTTCGAGAGCTTGGTCAAAGACGACCTGTTCTACCTGGCCCAGGTGGGGGAATTGCCTCCGCCCGGCGAGCGCCCCCGCCGGGCCGCCGACTACATCGCCGGCATGACTGACCGCTACGCCCTCTCCCTCTACGAGCAGACCTTCCTGCCTAGGCCCTGGGGGCGCTTTTAGTGCGCCTGGGCTTCCACCTGCCCATGGCTGGAGGGCTTATCAAGACCGTGCGGGAGGCCAGGTTTTTGGGCCTGGAGTGCCTGCAAATATTCGCCGGCAACCCCCGCTCCTGGTCCCAGCGCCCCCTGGATGAGGCCTTGGCCCGGGAGTTTGCCCGCCAGGCCGGCCAGGCTGGGCTGCATCCGGTCAGCGTGCACGCCCCCTACCTTATCAACCTGGCCAGCCCCCAGGAGGAGCTTTGGCAACGCTCGGTGGCCGGATTGGCCGAGCAATTGCGAAGGGCCACGGCCCTGGGCGCCCAGGCCGTGGTGGCGCACCCCGGCAGCCGGGGGGACCGGTCCCTGGCCTGGGGCCTGGAGCGGGTGGCGGTGGGCGTGGCCCAGGCCCTCGGGCAGGCTGGGCCGGGGGCGGCCTGCTGGCTGGAGAACACCGCCGGCGGCGGGGGCCAGATGGGCGGCACTTTGTCCCAGTTGTCCTGGCTGTTGGCGCGCTTGCGGGGCCAAGAGGTGGGCGTGTGCCTGGACACGGCCCATGCCTTTGCCGCCGGCTACCGGCTGGAGGACGCGGCGGCGGTGGGGCGCTTCCTGGACCGGGCGCAGGCGCTGGTGGGCCTGGAGCGGGTGGGGCTGTGGCATTTCAACGACACCCCGCACGTCCGGGGCAGCCACCGCGACCAGCACACCCACCTGGGCCGGGGCCGGCTGGGGCCAGGGGCCTTTGGCGCTTTTTTGGCCGATGGCCGCCTGGCAACCGCCGCGGCGGTGATGGAAACCCCCAAGGATTCGCGCTGGGCCGACCGGCGCAACCTGGCCTTTCTGCGCCGGCTCCAGCGCCAAATATGCAATGGTTGACACTTTTTGGGTGGTATGCTAATTCTTTTTTTAGCGGACAGACCATCTAAGGGGAGGGTTGCTTGGCCGGCAAGTCCACACCGCCTCCAGACGCGGAAATCATTGACTTGTTAGAGGTGGTCGAGGAAGGCCCCGCCGCGCCCCCGGCCGCCGCCGGCGGCGACGACTTGGACGCGCTCTTGGCCGAGCTGGGCGGCGACAGCCAGCCCGCGGCCCCGGCGGCCAGGCCCGCGCCCGCCAAGGCGGCCCCAGCGGCCCCAGCGGCCCCAGCGGCCCCCGTGGCCCAGGCGGCCGCCGCCGGTGGTGGCGACGACCTGGACGCCCTGCTGGCCGAGTTGGGTGGGCAGGCACCAGAGGCGCCCGCCGCT
>JACQYR010000146.1 GCA_016208115.1 Desulfarculus sp. | reverse complement strand
TGCGCTGCTGGGTGGCGGAGAAGATGGCGCGCTCGGCCTCCTCCAGGGCCATCTCGGGGTCGGCCTGGTGGGAGTAGGCGGCCTCGATGGCCGAGTGGGAGGCGCTGATGAACTGGCGCAGGAGGGCCTTGTCGGCCACCAGTGGGGCGTAGTGGTCTATGTGGGCCGGACTCAGGACCGTGTCGGCCAGCTCGGCCAGGAAGGCCGCCCCGCCCACGCCCTCCAGTTGCCCCAGGTCGCCCAGGCGGGAGGTGACGGTGATCTCGTCCACGGGCTGGGCTTTGTCGTAGAGGGCCAGCATCGCCGCGAAGATCAGGCCGTGGCGGCGGTCGTAGAAGTCCTCGGGCTTGAGGGTGGCGGCGATACCGGCCAAGACCTCCACGCCGTGGGCCAGCACGCCCCCCAGGACCCCCTGCTCGGCGGCCAGGTCCTGGGGGGGAAGGCGACGGGGGCTGGGGCCGTGCTCGGCCAAGCCTCTACTCCTCGGCCGCGCTCTCCTCGGCCCGCTGCGCGCCCTCGGCGGCTTGCGCGCCAGCCTCGGGCTCCACCACCACCTTGACCTCCACCACCACCTGGGGATGGAGCTTGACCTTTATCAGGTGCTCGCCCAGACGCTTGATGGGCTGCTCCATGAGGATGCGGCGGCGGTCAATGTCATGGCCGGCGTCGGCCAAGGCCTTGGCCACGTCCATGTTGGTAATCGAGCCGTAGAGCTTGCCGCCCTCGCGGCCTCCACGGCGGCCACGTTCTTCTTGGTGGCGGTGATGGCCAGGCCCTGGGGCACCAGGTAGTTGCGGCCGTAACCGTCCTTGACCTCCACCACCTCGCCGGGGTCGCCCAGACCCAGCACTTCCTTGGTGAGGATGACCTTCATTGGCGTTCCTTTCACGATCAGGCCGACTGCTTGCTGCCCAGCCGCCTGAAGTTAAACCATAGATCAAACAGCCCCGCCAGCGCCACCAACAGGGCCAGAAACACTTCCACAGCCAAGAGGGCATACAGGCCCACCCGCAAGAGCCGGGGCGCGTTCTTCTTCTCCAGCCAAAAGGCCAGCACGGCCATGCCCTGGAAGAAGTAGACCACGCCCAAGGGCAGCAGGAGGTTGACCCCCGCCCAGGCCGGCCAGCCCTCGGTGGCCGCGATGGCCACCCCGGAGGCGATGACCAACCACACCAGGTGCTCCGGGGCCTGCCAGCGGTTGAGGGGCTCCGGCGGCGGCCCCTGGGGCGCCAGACGTTTGGCCAGCACCCTGACCATCAGCAGGTTGGCCCAGGCCAAGAGGAGCGAGCCGGCGCAGAGCAGGCCCGGCGCCAGGCGCATCACCAGCCGTCCGGTCTGGGCCAAGGCCCCGCGCAGTTCCCGCAGGCCCTCGTTGTCCACGCCCGCTTGGCGCGAGGCGGCCAGGAAGGCGTCCAACTCTCGCTGCCAGGCCGTCTGCCACAGGGTCTGGGCCTCGCCGCCCAGCATGCCCGAGGCCGTCATCAGCACCAGGCCCACCGCCGTCCCGGCCAGGGCCGCCAGGCCCATGGCCTTGGCCTCGTCCACCCGGTGGCGCGGGGCCTCGCCCAGCACCAGCACCATGGCGGCGTAGAACAAGAAGTACACCCCGCCAATCCTGCCGCCGAAGAATAGGCCCAGGGGCAAGGCCATGGCCAGGGCCAAGCCCAGGGCCACACGACCGGTGGTCAGGCCCCGCTGACGGTAGGCCAGGAGCAGGGGCAGCGGCGTCCAGGCCACCCACAAGGCCCCCAGGATGGGAATGAACCAGGGGGCCAGGAACAACAGGAGCGAGGCGACGGCCGCGCCCAGGGGCGCTAGCCAGGGGCCGGCGCTCGGGGGGATCATGGCGCCGCCTGCCCAGGCCCGGCCTAGGCCGTGCTCGCGGCCGCGAAGGGCAACAGCGCGATGTGCCTAGCCCGCTTGATGGCCTCGGTCAGCTCCCGCTGATGGCGGGCGCAGCAACCGCTGATGCGGCGGGGAATGATCTTGCCCCGCTCGGTGGTGAAGTAGCGCAGCGTGCGCGGGTCCTTGTAGTCAATGGCCAGGGAAGAGTCCGCGCAGAACCGGCAGACCTTGCGACGACCATAACCACGCTTTCTTTTGATGGGTGCCATGATCGCCTCCTAGTCCTCGTCTTCCTCGTCCTCGAACTCGCCTTCGCCCTCGTCCTCGTCCTCGTCGCGGCGCCGGCGGGGGGACTCCAACTCCTCCTGCTCGCGGGCGGCCCGCGCGGCGGCCTTGGCCTCGGCCTCGGCCTGGGCCCTGGCCACGGCCTCGGCGTCGAAGACGTCCTCTTTCTTGACCGTCAGGTAGCGGATGACGCGCTCGTCAATCTTGAAGTTGCGCTCCATCTCGGCCACGGTCTCGGGCAAGGCGCCATACTCAAAGAGGACGTAGTAGCCCTTGCTGAACTTCTTGACCTCGTAGGCCAGGCGGCGGCGGCCCCACAGGTCGGTCTTGACCATGGAGGAGCCGGCATCGGTCAGGATGGCCGAAAACTTCTCCACCGTGGCCGTGGTGTCTTCCTCGGACAGGTCGGGATTGACAATGAAAAGAGTCTCGTAATGGCGCATGAGGCCTCCTCGTGGTCTTAAGCGTCCCCGGCTCTTGAGCTTTCCGCAGTCGGCCGGGGAAAGGAGTATATGATAGAAGCTGATTGAATACCACTAGCCCCAGGTATTGTCAAGCGGCGTGCCCGCCGCTGGGCATATACGGGTCAAGCGGCGGGACCGCCGCTGGGCATATACGGGTCGGCGGCGTGCCCGCCGCTGGGCGTATACGGGTCGGGCCAGGGTTGTCGTCTTGGCCGGCCCCGCGGGCTCCCGTTGCGGGCTTGCGGTAAAAAGCCTATCAGACCCCGGGCTACTGCCGGCGCTGTCGCCAAATCACGCCGTCGGCGCCTGCCCGGCCAAAAGCCCGGCCAACTGGCGGTCGGCCGGGCAGAGGTCCAAGCCCGCCATTTCGCTGGGCGGCACCCAGCGCAGCTCCAGGTGCTCCAGGGCCTGGGGCTGGCCCTCCAGCAGGCGGCAGGCGAAGCAGTGCAGGTCCAGGTGCCGGCCATTGTCCCGTTGTCGCACCACGGCCAGCCGGGTCAAGACCTGCACGGCCACGCCCAGTTCCTCGGCGATCTCGCGGGCCAGGCAGGCGGCCAAGTCCTCGCCCGGGCGCTGCTTGCCGCCGGGCAGCTCCCACAGGCCGTTGTCGGCCCGGCGGGCCAGGAGCAGGCGGCCCTCTTGCCAGATGGCCGCGCAGGTCACCACCAGGGGCGGTTCCGCCGGCGCCCCGCTCACTGGGTCCCGCCGTTGGGAGCGGGCTTGGCCTTGCGTTCCGAGAGCAGACTGGTCTTGAGTTGCAGGTAGCGCTCCTGGGCGTCGGCGAAGTTGGGGTCCTTGTCCAGGATGCGCTCATAGGCCTGCAAGGCCTTCTGGTCCTGGCCGGCGGCCTCGTAAAACCCGGCCAGCCGGAGTTGCAGGGCCAGGTCCCCGGGCAGGTTCTTGACCCCCAGCTCCAGGGCCTTGGTGGCGGCGGCGGTGTCGTCCTGGTCCAGGGCCAGGGCGGCGCGCAGTTGGTACAGGGTGGCCTGCTTGGGGCCGCTGGCCAGGGCCTGGTCCAAGAGGGCGGCCACGGCCTGGGGCCGCTCCTTGGCCAGGCCGGCGTAGACCCGCTCCAAGAGGGCGGGCTGGACCGGCTGGTCCTTGAGCAGGGCCTGGGCCTGCTTGAGCGCCTGGTCCCAGCGCCCCAGGCGCAAGAGCGCTTCCAGCACCAGGCGGGCCACCTCGCGGTCGTGGGGCTTGGCCTGGGCCGCGGCGCTGAGGCTCTCCAGGGCCGGCTCGTATCGCTCCATCTCCAGCAAGAGCACCCCCAGGTTGTAGTCCAGGTTGGGGTCATGGGGGCTGACGCTGGTCAGGCGCTGGTAGACTTGCAAGAGGGCTGGCCGGTCCTCCAGTTCCTCGTAAAGCCGAGCCAGCCGTAGCCACAGGCCGCTGTCACCGGGCCTGAGCAGGGCGGCCTTTTCCAGTTCCCCGGCGGCCTCGGCCTTGCGCCCGGCTTTCTGATAGGCCTCGCTCAGGCTCAGGTGGGCCTCCAGGTCGGCAGGCGCCAAATGGGCCAGGCGGCGCTGGGCCTCCAGGGCGCCGGCGGCGTCACCGGCCTTTTCCTTGATCTCGGCCAGCACCCGCCAGGCATTGGCCTCCTGGGGGCGCAGCTCCACCGCCCGCTGTCCGGCCAAGAGGGCCTGGTCCTGCCTGCCGGAGCGCAAGAGCACCTGGGCCAGACGCAGCAGCACCGGGGCGCGCTCGCCTTCCTCCACCACCTGGCTCAGGCGCTCCAGCACCACGATGGCCTCTTCCCAGCGCTCCAGTTGCTCGTACAGGCGGGCCAGGCGTTCCAACAGCGAGACATCGTCGGCCCGGAAGGTCAGGAGCTTGTTGACCACCTGCACGGCGGCCTCCATGTTGCCCTGGCGTTGGTACAGCTCCAGCAGGCGGGCCAAGAGGGCCGGGTCCTCTCTGGCCCAGGCCTGGCGCTGCAACAGCTCGGCCGCCTCCTTGGGGCGCTTGGTTTCTTCCAGCAGGTCAAGCATGCGCAAGACCAGCAGGCGGTCGTCGGGGGTCAGCTCCAGGGCCTTGCTCGTGGCCTCGAGCTTTTCCTCCAGGCGGGTGGCGGCCTCGGCCCGGCGCAGCCAGTCTATGGGCAAGAGCTTGATGGCCAACTGCACGCCGCCGATGAGCCGTCCGCCCTTGTGCACCTGAAGCTGCACCTGCTCCCGGCTGAAGACCGCCTCGCCCAACAGCCCGGCCAGGGTGTTGAAGCGTTGCGGGTCCGCCGTGGGCAGGCCGGCCAGGCTAAAGCTGAGGCCCAGGTCCAGCCAGGCGTCGCTCTTGGCCTTAAGCACCCTGAAGGGCGCGTCGGGGTGCAGGGCCAGCACGCCCCCGGCCTTGACCTGCACCGGCTGGCCGCCCACCGAAAGCTTCACCCACAACAGGCGCGGGCCGGCGGGCGGCCCCGGCGGGGCCTGGGCGGTCTGGGTGGCTGGCTGGGCCGCGATTGGCGCTGACCGGGGCGCCGGGGCGGATGGAGATTCGGGCGCCGCCGGGGGGCCGGCTGGGGTTTCCGGGGCCGAGGGGGCGGGAGAGGCGGCCGGCGCGGCCTGGGGCGTTGCCACGGGCCGCGGGGCCGGCTGGTCCGTGGGGGCGGGGGGGTCGGGGCTGGACGGCGCTGCCGCTGGCGTGGCCGTGGCCGGGGGCGCCGGGGCGGTGACGGCGCCGGGGTCGTCGGCCCAGGCCAAGGCATGGGGCAGGGCGCAGGCCAGCAGGGCGGCCAGCAGGACGAGGAGGCGTTGGAGATTACGGCGCATGGGCGGCCCAACCATGGGGGTTGCGGGAGATTACCCAAAAATACCCAAGCCGTCCCCAATAGTCAAAGCCACCGCGCTCAGACCAGGCGTCCCTCCAAGAGCGGCTCGTCCTTGCCCTTTAGCACACGGCCCAGGCAAACCCGCACCGTGGAGCCCACCGCCGCCGGTTTATCCAGGCGCGCCAGGCAGTAGTTGCCCGTGCGCCCCAGGCCCGAGGCCTCCACCACCGCCTCCAATACCCGCCCCTCTTGCGAGGCCAAAAAGGCCAGGCGCTTCTGGCGGCCCAAGGCGCGCAGGCGGGCGGCGCGGGCCTTGGCCACTGGGCCGGGCACCCGGCCAGGCCATCCCGCCGCCGGGGTACCGGGGCGCGGCGAGTAGGGGAACACGTGCAGATAGGCCAGGGGCAGGGAGGCGATCAACTCTTCGGTCTGGGCAAAGTCCGTGTCCTGCTCGCCGGGCAGGCCCACCATGACGTCGGCCCCCAGGCAGACACCGGGCAGGGCCCTGGCCACGGCCCGCAGGCGCTGGGCGTAGGTGGCGCTGTCATAGGGCCGGCCCATGGCCTGAAGCAGGCGGTCGGAGCCGCTTTGCAGGGGGATGTGCAGGTGGTCGCACAGGCGAGGCTCTCTTGCCATGAGGGCCAAGAGGTCATCGCCCACCTCGCTCACCTCCAGGGAGGACAGGCGCAGGCGCGGGGCCTGGTGGGCGGCCAAGAGGGCCTGGACAAGCTCCAGTAGGTCCAGCGGCGGGGTCAGGTCTTGGCCATAGCGCCCCAGGTGCACGCCGGTGAGCACCACCTCGGCGGCCCCGGCCTGGCCCAGGCCGCGCCAAAGGCCGCAAGCCTGCTCCAAGGGCAGGCTGCGCGGCTTGCCCCGGGTCTGGGGCACGATGCAGTAGGCGCAATGGGCGTCGCAGCCGTCCTGCACCTTCAATAGCCCTCTAGTGCGGCCAGCCTGGGGGACGCGATAACCCAGGCAGAAGGGGCCGGCCTCGGGCGGGGCCAAAGGTAGGGAGGGCGGCGGGGCAGGGGAGGGCGCGGGGGCTTTCGCCAGGCGCGCCGCCAGGCCGGCCAACTCGGCGCGCCCCACCACCTCCAGGCCCTCGCGGGCATAGGGCTGGGCGGCGGCCTGGACGTCGCAACCGGTGACCACCACC
>JACQYR010000145.1 GCA_016208115.1 Desulfarculus sp. | reverse complement strand
GGCCGGCTCGTCGTCCACCACCAGTATGGTTTCGTTGCCCGTCACGGACCGCGGCGGCGGGCAGGGCTCCTGACTCTCCCCAGGGGCCGGGGCCGGGGCCACGGGCAGGTAGATGGTGAAGGTGGCGCCCCGCTGGGGGCGGCTGTGGCAGACGACGCGGCCGCCGTAGTTGGTCACGATGCCGTAAACCGTGCTCAGCCCCAGGCCGGTGCCCTGGCCCCGGGGTTTGGTGGTGAAGAAGGGCTCGAAGATGTGCGAGACGGTCTCCTCGTCCATGCCCACCCCGGTGTCGCTGACCGTCAGGCGCCCGTAGTCGCCCGGCCCCAGGCCGGACAGGGCGCGCGCCTCCTGCTCTCCCAGGGTCAGGTTGCGGGTGCTGAAGCTCAGCTCGCCGCCCTGGGGCATGGCCTGGCCGGCGTTGGTGGAAAGGTTCAAGAGCACCTGCTCCACCTGGGTGGAGTCGGCGCTGATGGGCCAGAGGTCCGGGGCCAGGTCGGTGACGATCTTTATCATGCGGGGCAGGGTGTGCTCCAGGATCTTGGCCGTGCGCGCCACCTCCTGGTTCAGGTCCACCCGTTCCAGGTGGGTCTGCCCCTTGCGGGCCAGAGTCATCAGATGGCGGATCATGCCCGTGGCGCGGGCGATGTACTGCTCCACGTGCTCCAGGCGCTCGCGGGCCAGGCCGACCAGGGCCTTTTCGGCCAGCATGAGCTGGGTGTAGCCCGAGATGGCCTGCAGCACGTTGTTGAAGTCGTGGGCGATGCCGCCGGCCAGCACCCCCAGGGCCTCGATCTTCTGCGACTGGAAGAGCTGCTCCTGCAGGCGGCGCAGTTGGCGCTCGGCCATGATGAGCTCGGTGACGTCGCGCCCCAGGCCGCTGATGTAGGCCGGGCCGTCGGGCGGGGTGACCAGGGCGCTGTGGTACTCGATGTAGCGGCGGCCGCCGTCCTTGGCGAAGTACAGGGAAAGGCCGAAGTGGTGCCCCTCCTGGCGCAGCTTGCCCAGGTAATCCCTCTGGTAGGCCTCCTGGAATTCGGGCTTCATGAAGTCCGAGGCCTTGCGGCCCAATAGCTCCGGGGGGGTGTAGCCGAAGGCCTTGGCCAGGGCGGGGTTGACGCTCAGGAAGCGGCCCTCCAGGTCTTGGGTGTAGATCAGGTCGCTCATGCCCTCGAAGAGCTGGCGGTAGCGGCGCTCGCTCTCCTTGAGGGCCTCCTCGGCCTCCAGGCGCTCGGTGACGTCCTCGTAGATCACCACCTGCCGGCCCGAGGCGATGGTCACCGGCCGGAACAGGATGGTCTTCTGGCTATTGTCCTTGCACCTGACCTGGTAGGTGCGGGGCCGGGCCTCGGCGCCCGGATGGGCACGCAGGTCCTCCAGCCAGTCCTCCTTGGCTTGGCTGCGCTGCTGGGGGTCGGGGTAGACCAATTGGAACCAGGTCTCGCCGTCGGGCACCTCCGCCAGGGTGTAGCCGAACATCCTGACGAAGGCCGGGTTGACGTATTCGTAGCGCCCCTGGCGGTCCAGGAGGCTGATGCCCAGGGGCGATTCCTCGCTGATGACCCGGAAGCGCTCCACCGATTCCTTGAGGGCCTCCTCGGCCTTCTTGCGCTCGGTTATGTCCTTGGAGATACAGATGACCGTGAGCACCCGGCCCTCTTGGTCCTTGACTGGCTTGACCGAGGTGACGAAGTACAAATCCTCCACCGGCTGGGGCACCCGCACCTCGATGACCCGGGTCTGGCCGCTGGCGAAGACCGCCTTGACCACGGCGTAGCGCTTGTCGGCCTCGTCATGGGGGAAGATGTCCCAGATGCGCTTGCCGATGATCTCCTCGGGCGTCTTGCCGAAGGGCGTGGCGAAGGCCTTGTTGACGTAGGAATAGGTGCCGCCGGGCAGGAAGCTGAAGATGGGGTAGGTGGACTCCTCCAGCACCAGGCGGTGCTTGTCCTCGCTCTTGCGCAGGGCCTCCTCGGCCCGCACCCGCTGGGTGATGTCCACCGCCACGCCATCCCAGAGCACCGAGCCGTCCTCCAGCCGGCGGGGGGTGGCGGCCAGGTGGAACCAGCGCAGGCGGCCGCTGGGCAGGCGCGCCTGCATCTCCATGGCGAAGACCGACATCTCGGCCAGGGATTTCTCCTCCCTGGACCGCATCTCCTGGCGGTGCTCGGGCAGTATCTGGCCGTAGAGCCGTTCGGGGTCGGCCAGCACCTCCTGGGCCGGCATCTCGCTGAGCCGCTCCACGCTGCCGCTGACATAGGTGAAGCGCCGGCTGCCGCCGGGGTGGGCGACCACCTGGTAGAAGACGGCGTTGGGCAGGTTGTCGCCCAACAGGCGCAGGCGCTCTTGGTTCTCGCGCAGGGCCTCCTCGGCCTGCTTGCGCTGGGAGATGTCGCGGCACACCGACAGGATCACCGGCTGGCCGGCGCTCTCCACCACCGTGGCGTTTATCTCCACGGGCAACTCGCCACCGCCAGCCGGCAGGTACCTGATCTCCAGGTTGCGCACCTGGCCCCGGGCCAGGCATTTTTCCACCTCGGCCTGGTTGCGCGCCTGGTCCTGGGGGTGAGTCCACTCCACCACCGAGCGCCCGCGTATCTCCTCCAGGGAGCCCCGGCCGGTCAGGCGCACGTATGCCTGGTTGGCGTCCAGCACCCGGCCGGCCTGGTCCAGGATCACGAAACCGGTGTCCGTGGTCTCGATCAAGGCCCGGTACTTGGCCTCGCTCTCGGCCAGGGCGGCGGTGCGCCGGCGCATCAGACCGCGCAGTTGCAGGTTCCATAGCCAGATCAACAGGCTTAAGAGCATCATCGCCCCG
>JACQYR010000182.1 GCA_016208115.1 Desulfarculus sp. | reverse complement strand
GATAGGCTGGGGGATCAGACCGCCGTCCCCAGGCCCCGGGTCAAGAGGCGCTGGGCCTCCTCCCACAGGGACGGCAGATCACCCAGTTCCAGGCCGGCGCCCAAGGCCACCCGCTGGGCCTGCTCGCGGGTGATGAGGTCGCCGGGGGCGTGGGCGTCGGTGTTGACCACCAGCCTGGCCCCATGGGCCAAGGCCAGGCGGGCCACCCGGCCGTTGCCCAGGCCGTGGCCCTTGCGGGCGCTCAGCTCCAGGGCCACGCCCTTCTGGGCGGCCAGGCGGGCCTCCTCCTCGGTGAGCAGGCCGGGGTGGGCCAGGATGTCGGCCCCACCCTCGATGGCCGCCCAGTTGGTGCCCTCGGGCACCGGTTCCACGATGGTCTGGCCATGCACCACCACGATCATGGCCCCCAGGGCGCGGGCCTGGGCGATGAGCCCGGGGATCAGCTCCGGGGGCACGTGGGTCAGCTCCACGCCGGCCAGAGCCTGCACCCGGTGGTGCAGGTTGAACTGCTCCACCGCCGCCCGGATGCGCGGCACCACGAAGTCCAGGTTGCTCATGTCGGCGTGGTCGGTCAGGGCGATGCCTTGGTGCCCCAGGGCCTCGGCCCGCTGCACCAGCTCGGCGGGCAGCAGCTCACCGTCGCTGAAGATGGTATGGGTGTGCAGGTCTATCAACTTTCCCCTCGCTCCCCCCTACTGAGGGTCAGTGTGGTCCACGAACAGGTGACGCGGTTGCGGGACAGGGCCTTGGCGCGGTAGAGGGCGCGGTCGGCCTGGGCCAGCAGATCGTGCTCGGCCTGCCCCTCCTGGGGCAGGGCGGCGGCCGCCCCGATGCTCACGGTGACCACCTGGGCGGGGCAGGAACCGGCCTGGGGCAGGCCCAGGCGCTCCACGGCCTGGCGCAGGCCCTCGGCCACCACCAGGGCGCCCTGCTGGTCAGTGTCGGCCAGCACCACCACGAACTCCTCGCCCCCATAGCGGGCCAGCAAATCGCCGGGGCGGCGCAGGCCCTCCAACAGGCAGCGGGCCACCTGCTTCAGGCACTCGTCGCCCTGGGCGTGGCCGAAGTAGTCATTGTAGGCCTTGAAGTGGTCTATGTCTATCATCAGGACCCCCAGGGGATGCCCCTGGCGCAGGGCCCGCCGCCACTCCCGCTGGAAGGCCTCGTCAAAGAAACGGCGGTTGGAGATGCCGGTCAGGCCGTCCAGGTTGGAGAGCAGACGCAACTTGCGGTTGAGGGCGACCATTTTCTGGGTCACCTCCACCAACTCGGCCTCGCGGGCCTTGCGGCGGTCAATTTCGGCCTTCAGGGTCAGGGCCGAGCGCACCCGCAAGGCCAGGTCCACCTCGCGGTGGGGCTTGGTGACGTAGTCCATGGCCCCGGCCTGGAAGGCCTGGCGCAGGCTCTCGGAATCGGCCTGGGCCGTGAGCATGATGACCGGGACGTGGCGCAGGTCCTGGTGGGCCTTGAGGCGCTGGCACAGGCCGATGCCGTCCAGGCCCTCCATGACGATGTCCAGGAGGATCAGGTCCGGCCGCCGGTTGCTGGGGGTGCGGGTCTTGTCCAGCCCCAGGTGATCGGCGGCCGCCTGGCCGGAGTCCATCTGGGTGATGTCGTGGTAGCCCTCCCGCCGCAAAAGCTCCTCCAGGGAGGCCCGGGCCAGGCGGGAATCGTCCACCACCATGATCTTGGCTTGATTGAGGGTCATGGCCTCTTGGGGTGGGCCAGCGGCCCGGCGAGATTCACAGCCAGCGGGGAACCTGTTGCCAATCAATACTATAGGGCCTGGGCCCTGGCCGGCCAAGACCTATTAGGGCCGGTCACAAGAAATATCGCCCCGGGCGGGGATGTCACATCTTGTACTTGCCGAAGTCCTCGGGGTCCATTTTTTCTAGCAGGTCCTTCCACTTCTGCTCGGCGTCCTCGCTATCGGCCTTGCTGGCGGCCCCGGCCCGCTCCAGCACCTTCTGGGCCACGTAGATGGGCGCCTGGGCGCGCAGGGCCAGGGCGATGGCGTCGGAGGGGCGCGAGTCCACGCTCATGGACCCCTGGGGACCGGCCAGGTGGATCAGGGCGAAGAAGGTGTTTTCCTTGAGGTCCACCACCTCCACCTTGACCACCTTCCAGCCCAGTTGGGCGATGAGGTTGCGCAACAGGTCGTGGGTCATGGGCCGGGAGAAGGCCACCTTTTCCAGCTCGCTGGCGATGGCCGTGGCCTCCAACAGCCCGATCCAGATGGGCAGGCTGGCCTCGCCGTCGGGGTCCTTGAGGATCAGGATGGGCGAGTTGCTGGCGGGGTCAATGGTAAGCCCTTGCACGACCATGCGTATCATGACCCACCTCCTTGCTCGGACGCCAGCCGGCCCCTTAGGGAGTTGACCAGGCCTTCCTCAATGCGCACCCTCGCCAGGCCCCCGGCCAGATCCGGCGGGCCGGGGAAGTTAACCGCCCGGCCGGCCTGGCAGCGGCCGGTCAATAGCCCGGCGCCCTTCTTGGCCGGCCCCTCCACCAGCACCTGAACCACCCGGCCCGCCAGGGAGCGGTGCAGTTCCAGGACCAGTTGGTTCTGCCGGGCATGCAACCGCGCCAGGCGCTGGGCCTTGACCTCCTCGGAGAGCTTGCCGGGCAGGCGGCTGGCCCGGGTGAAGGGCCGGTCGGAGTACTTGAAGCTGTAGAGAAAATCGTAGCCGGCCAACTCCAGCAGTTCCAGGCTCTGGCTGAAGTCGTCCTCGCTCTCGCCGGGGAAGCCCACGATGATGTCGCCGCCCAGGGCCACCCCGGGCACCAGGCGGCGCAGGTCCTCGACCTTGTCCAGGTACTGGCGGCGGGTGTAGCCCCGGCCCATGGCCTTAAGTATGCGGTCACTGCCGGATTGGGCCGGCAGGTGCAGCTTCTTCATCACCTTGTCCAGGCCGGCCAGGGCCTCCATGAGCCGGGGGGAGAGGTCCTTGGGATGGCTGGTGGTGAAGGTCAGGCGGGTAAGCTCGGGCAGCCCGCAGAGGCGCTCAAGGAGGGCCGGGAAGTCCAGGCCCTCGTGGGGATCGCGGTAGGAGTTGACGTTCTGGCCCAGGAGGGT
>JACQYR010000181.1 GCA_016208115.1 Desulfarculus sp. | reverse complement strand
TGAACAGCCTCTACGAGGCCATCTTGCTGGTGGTACTGGTGGCCCTGGTGGGCTTTTGGGAGTGGCGCTCAGCCCTGCTCATGGCCCTGTCCATCCCCGTCACCCTGGCCATGACGTTTGGCATGATGCACCTGTTGGGCATTGACCTACAGCAGGTTTCCATCGCCTCGCTCATCATCGCCCTGGGGCTGTTGGTGGACGACCCGGTGGTGGCCGGCGACGCCATCAAGCGCGAGCTTGACCAGGGCCAGCCGCGGCTCACCGCCGCCTGGCTGGGTCCCACCAAGCTGGCCACGGCCATCCTCTACGCCACCATCACCAACATCGTGGCCTATCTGCCCCTGCTCATCCTGAGCGGCGACCTGGGCCGCTTCATCTACAGCCTGCCGGTGGTGCTCACCTGCTCCCTGGTGGCCAGCCGCGTCGTCTCCATGACCTTCGTGCCCTTGCTGGCCTATTACCTGCTGCGCCCCAGCCAGAAAAAAACGGCCCAGGCCGGCCCGCGCCGAGGCTTCCCAGCCCTCTACGCCCGGGTGGTGGGCTGGTCGCTCAAGCACCGCTGGGCGGTGGTGGGCATGGCCCTTTTGAGCCTGGGCGGCGGCTGGTTCATCATGCAGGGGGTCAAGAGCCAGTTCTTCCCCAACGACCTGTCCTATCTCTCCTACGTGGAGGTCTGGCTGCCCGAGGACGCCACCCTGGCGGCCACCCACGAGGCGGCCCAGCGGGCCGAGGAGATCATCGCCGGCGAGGCCCGGGCCTGGGGCCGCGAGCACCCCGGCCCCGGCGGTCAGCCCCGGAGGACGCTGACCTCGCTAACCACCTTTTTGGGCGGCGGCGGGCCGCGCTTCTGGTTCTCCATCGACAGCGAGCAGCAGCAGCCCAACTACGCCCAGATCGTGGTGCAGCTTGACGACAAGCACCACACCGAGGCCTTTCTGGCCCGCATCCAGCGCAGACTATTGGCCGAGGTGCCCGGCGCCCTGATAGACGCCCGCCGCCTGGAGACCGGCACCCCCGTGGGCCTGCCGGTGGCGGTGCGTATCAGCGGCGAGGACATGGGCCAACTGCGCCTCCTGGCGGCCCAGGCCAAGGAGATATTCTGGCGCCAGCCTTTGGCCGAGCGGGTGCGCGACGACTGGGGCGAGGAGGCCTTCAAGGTCAAGCTGGCCATTGACGGCGAGAAGGCCAACCTGGCCGGGGTGACCAACCTGGATGTGGCTTTATCCTCGGCGGCCAGCCTGAGCGGCCTGCCCATGGATAACCTGCGCGATGGCGACAAGCTCATCCCCATCGTCGTCCGCCTGCGCCAGGAGGAGCGCGCCCAGCTCTCCGACCTGGGCGATCTCTTGGTGCACGCCCAGGCCGGCCCCCAGAAGGTGCGGCTCAACCAGATCGCCACCATCCAGCAGCAGGCCGAGACCGAGAAGATAAAACGACGTAACCAGTTCCGCACCATCACCGTGTCCTGCTTTCCCGTGGAGGGGGCTTTGCCCTCCGAGGTACTGGGGCGGGCCCTGCCCGCCATCCAGCAGTTGCAGGCCAGCCTGCCCCCCGGCTACCGCCTGGAACTGGGCGGCGAAAAGGAAGAACAGGACAAGGGCTTCGGCGAGATGGCCGTGGTGATGCTGGTGTCGGTGGCGGGCATCTTCTTGGCCCTGGTGGCCCAGTTCAAGAATGCCGTCAAGCCGCTGTTGGTCTTCGCGGCCATCCCCTTCGGCCTGGTGGGGGCCTGGGCCGGTCTGGCGGTGATGGACCAGCCCTTCGGCTTCATGGCCTTTTTGGGGGTGGCCAGCCTGATCGGGGTCATCGTCAGCCACATCATCGTGCTCTTTGATTTCATCGAGGAGAAACGCGAGGAGGGCGAGTCCCTGGAGCAGGCGCTCACCGAGGCCGGCATCGTGCGCTTAAGGCCGGTGATGGTCACGGTGGGGGCCACGGTGTTGGGCCTGTTCCCCCTGGCCATCAATGGCGGCCCCCTATGGGAGCCCCTGTGCTACACCCAGATCGGCGGCCTGACCCTGGCCACTCTGGTGACCCTGATCCTGGTGCCGGTGCTGTACACCATCTTCGTGCGCGACCTCAAGATCATCGTCTGGGACAGCGCTCCCCAGCCGGGCGCTCCCGGCCGCCAACCCTAGCCCCCCTGAGAGGCCCCATGAACGCCAAGACGCTCCGGCTCGTCCTGACCTCCCTGGCCATCTGCCTTGGCGCGGCCTGGCTGCTGGCCGGCTGCGCCGCGCCCCAGGTGGCCCCTTCCGGCTTTTTGGCCCACCACCCCCAACTGAGGCCGGTGCCCGGCATGGAGGGCATATCCTACTGGGAAAAGCCGGGGGTGAAATGGGAGCGCTACCGCCGTCTCTTGGTGGAGCCAGTGCGGGTGCGCCTGGACGAGAAACAATCCACCCGCCAGATGAGCGGCGAGGAGACGTCCCGCCTGGCCGCGGCTCTGCGCCAGGCGGTCATCAAGGCCAGCGCCGACCGCTATCCCCAGGCGTCAGCCCCCGGCCCGGACGTGCTATTGGTGCGGGCCGCGCTCACCCACCTCAAGCCGGTGAACCCGGCGCTCAACATCGCCACCACCGCCGCGGTCTTCATGCCCGTGGACGTGGGCCAGGCGGCGGTGGAGGCCGAGTTCCTGGACGCCCAGAGCGGCGAGGTGCTGGCCGAGGCGGCGGCCAGCCGCTCGGGCAGCCCCATGGAGCTGACCACCCTGTGGACGCGCTGGAGCCAGGTGGAGGCCTGCTTCGCGGTCTGGGCCGACATGCTGCGCCAGGCCATGGAGGAGCCGCCCCCGCCCGCCAAGCGTTGATTTGCCAGTTGATGGCCGCGCGGTTATCATCACCCCCACACATCCGTCATCTTAAGCGCGAGGCTATCATGGGGCTCAAGATCATGCTGGCGTCCCTTTGCATTATCAGTATCGGCACGACTTCGGTCCTGGCGCAGGACGACCAAGTGGCGGCGCAAATGGCGGCCCTGCGCGCCCAGACGCAGTCCAGGCTGGACCATCTGGACCGCAGCGCGGCCGGGGCCGCCCAGGGCCTGGCCCAAGCCGGCCTGACCGGTCCCCAGGCCCGCCGAGTGCTGGAGGACCTGCTCAAGGCCTGCCCCGAGGCCATTGACGTGGCCGCCGTGGATGCACAAGGCCGCATGGTCACCATGGAGCCGACGGCCTACCGCCACCTGGAGGGCAGCGACATCAGCCGCCAGGAGCACATGGCGCGCCTGCGTGACAGCCGGCGCCCGGTGATGAGCCAGGTCTTCCGCACGGTAGAGAAGGTGGATGCCGTGGACCTGGAGCAGCCCGTTCTGGGGCCTGATGGACAGATGGTGGGATCGGCCAGCCTGCTTTATAAACCCGACGCCCTCTTGGCCGAGGTGATTAAAGGCCTGGCCACCGGCCAGGGCCAGGCGCCGGAGGTCTGGGCCATGGACCTCCAGGGGCGCATCATCTACGACCAGGACCCCCAAGAAATAGACCGCAACCTGTTCAGCGACCCCCTTTATCAGGGGTACCCCGAGCTGGTGGCCTTGGGCCGCCGCATACAGAACCAGCCCACCGGCCAGGGGGGCTACAGCTTCCTGGCCCAGGGTGGCGACAAGGCGGTGAGCAAGCAGTGCCAATGGGACAGCGTGGGCCTGCACGGCACCTGGTGGCGCCTGGTGCTGACGCGGGTGGTCAAGTAGGGACCACCTCGCCTTAAGCCTCAGCCCTGGTCGCCGGCCCGCGCCGCCTGGAGGGTCCCGCGCCGCACCGCCCGCCGCTTCATCAGGGCGAAGATCAAGGGCGTGATGATGAGCACGTGGATGGTGGAGGCCACCATGCCGCCGATGATGGGCGCGGCGATGGGCTTCATCACGTCGGAACCCACCCCGGCCGACCACATGATGGGCAAGAGGCTGGCCAGCACCACGCTCACGGTCATCAGCTTGGGCCGAAGCCGCAGCACCGCGCCGTCCATGGTGGCCTGGTCCACGTCCTGAAGGGTCAGCGAACCGCGCGCCCGCCGCTGGTCCAAGGCCTCGTGCAGGTAAATGACCATCACCACGCCGGTCTGCACGGCCACGCCGTAGAGGGCGATGTAGCCCACCCACACCGCCACGCTGAAGTTGTAGCCCAAGAGCTTCTGCAAGATCACCCCGCCGGCCATGGCGTAGACCACCGAGATCATCACGATGGCCGCCTCGGTGCCCGAGCGCAGGGTGAGGTACAGCAGCACGAAGATGATGAAGAAGACCAGAGGCAGCAAGAGCTTCCCTCACTCTTGGCCTCATCCACGTAGCCGCCAATGTCGCGGCCACTGACGTCCACGTAAACATAGCCGGTCAACAGGCCGTTCTCGTCGCGGATCATGGCCGGCCCGCTCGCCAGGCTGATCTCGGCCACCTGGCCCAATGGCACCATGGCCCCGCCGCCGGGGCTGGCCGCCGCGCCGCCAGCCATGCCGCCGCCCATGCCGGCCGGCCCCGCGGCGGCGGCCCCGCCCGCGGGAATGGGCACCAGTATGCGCGCCAGCTTCTCGGGGCCGTCGCGCAGCTCGCGCAGCACGCGCAGGTTGACGGTGTAGCGCTCGCGCCCTTCCACGGTGCGGGTGATGACCATGCCGCCCAGGGCGGTCTGGATCACGTCCTGCACATCGCCCACGGTCAGCCCATAGCGGGCCAGCTCGCCGCGCCGGGCCGTGATGTCCACGAAGTAGCCGCCCGCCGCCCGCTCGGCGTACACCGAGCGCGTGCCCGGTATATCCCTGAGGATCATCTCTAGATGCCCGCCCAGCTCCTCGATGACCTTGAGGTCGGCGCCGGCCACCTTGATGCCCACGGGCGTGCGGATGCCGGTGGAGAGCATGTCTATGCGCGCCCGGATGGGCATGGTCCAGGCGTTCTGCACTCCCGGCATTTGCACTCGCCGGTCCATATCGGCGATCAGCTCCTCGTAGGTAAGGCGGCGCTGGGCGCCCAGGAGCCAACGCGCCGGCGGTTGCAGGAAGGCGGGCAGCCAAGACAGGTCGCGCTCCACCTGGCGCCACTGCCCGCGCGGCTTGAGCTGTATCACCGTCTCCATCATGCTGAAGGGCGAAGGGTCGGTGCTGGTCTCGGCGCGGCCCGCCTTGCCGAAGACGCGCTCTACCTCGGGCACCTCCTTGAGCACCCGGTCTTGGATGGCCAGCAGGCGCCCGGCCTCGGCGGCCGATAGCCCGGGGTTGGTCACGGGCATGTACAAGACGTCGCCCTCGTATAGAGCGGGCATGAATTCGCTGCCCATGGGCGAGACCCACAGCCACAGGGCCGTGGCCGGGATCACCGCCAGGTTGACCAGCAGGGTGGCCCAGGGAAAGCGCAAGGCCAGGCGCAACACCGGCTCGTAAAGCCGAATAAAGAAGCGCGACACCGGGTTCTGGCTCTCGGGCTTGAGCCCCTTGCCCTTGATGAACATGGTCATCAACACCGGCACCAGGGTGACGGCCAGCAGTGAGGCGCCGGCCATGGCGAAGGTCTTGGTGAAGGCCAGGGGCCGGAACATGCGCCCCTCCTGGGCCTCGAGCAAAAACACGGGCACGAAGGAGACGATGATGATGACCAGGGAGAAGAACAAGGCCCGGCCCACCTGCTGGGCCGCCGCCACCACCGTGCCGACAGGGTCGGCCCGCTCGGCGAGGCTGCCCTCGGACAGGCGGCGATGGGCGTTCTCCACCATGACGATGGCCGCGTCCACCAGCACGCCGATGGCCAGCGCGATGCCGCCCAGGCTCATGATGTTGGAGCTGACGCGCAGGTGGTACATGGGGATGAAGGCCAAGGCCACGGCGATGGGCAAGGCCAGGATGGGCACCAGGGCCGAGCGGAAGTGCAAGAGAAAGACCACGATCACCAGGCTGACCACGATCATCTCTTCGATGAGGGTGCGCTGGAGGTTTTCGATGGATAGCCGTATAAGCTCGGAGCGGTCGTAGGTGGGCACGATCCTCACCCCCGGGGGCAGGCCCGGCTCGATCTCCTTGAGCTTCTGCTTGACGCGCTCGATGACCTCCAGGGCGTTCTCGCCGTGGCGCATGACCACGATGCCGCCCACCACCTCGCCCTGGCCGTCCATCTCCACCAGGCCCCGGCGTATCTCCGGCCCCAGGCTCACCTGGGCCACGTCGCCCAACAGCAGGGGCGCCCCGCGCTGTCCGGTGGCCACCACGATGCCCTTCAGGTCGTCCAGGTCCTTGAGGTAACCCCGTCCGCGCACCATGTACTCCCGGCCGCCCAGCTCCAGCAGGCGGCCCTCCACGTCCTGGTTGGAGCGGCGGATGCGCTCGGCCAGGCCGCCGATGGTCAGCCCGTGGGCGGCCAGGCGGTTGGGGTCCACCTGCACCTGGTACTGCTTGACGAAGCCGCCCACCGAGGCCACCTCAGCCACGCCGCCCACGCTGCTCAAGGCGTAGCGCAAAAACCAGTCTTGCAGGGTGCGCAGGCTGGCCAGGTCGTGGGACCCGTCGGGGCTGGTCAGGGCGTATTGGTACACCCAGCCCACGCCGGTGGCGTCGGGG
>JACQYR010000180.1 GCA_016208115.1 Desulfarculus sp. | reverse complement strand
TTGACCACGTAGGTGGCCTGCCCGAACTGGTAGACCCACAGGTTGCTGGCCAGCTTGTACAGGGTCAGGCTGGCCACCGTGGGCTGGCGTTCCTGGTAGCGGCTTATGTAGTAGAGGGTGTACTTGTCGGGAGCCTCCAGAAAGCGGCCCAGGCTCTTGACGAACTTCAGGTCCTTGTTGTCGAAGGTGGCGGCCAGGGCCTCGTCGGGCGGAATGCTGGAGCCCTGGTAATACTCGCCCTCGGCGGCCAGGGCCGCGCCAGCCGTCAGCAGCAGCAAGGCCGCCAGTAACAAGCACCAGCGTTTCATGGCTTCGTCTCCGGTGAGGGTGGGCATAAGGCCGGCGGGCCGGCCGTGGGGTCTGCTGCATTCAGGCTAACAGGCCATCACCCCGCCGCGCAATCAACCTGAAATTTGGGGAAAGACCCGCTTGGTTTTCTGCTTTCGGTCTGCCGCTGGCGCGGGCAAGGCCTGGCGGGCCACGAAGAAAATCCAAAGCCTAAGCGGTTTCTTTTTGTGTCCCGCTCACACCGCCCGGCTATACCGCGCCCTCGCGCCGCGCAGGCACAATCGAGGCGGCAAACTCCCTGGGGCTCGGGCCGGCGTGATCGCCAACCCCGCCAGGGCCACGCGTAACCGTCCAGCCTCCATCCGGGCGATTAAGAATGGCCGGGCTAGGAGCGGGACACGGGGGCTGGGGTGAAGTAAGAAACAAGCATCCTTGGCCGGCGATGAGGAGGCAGGATAATACCAGGCCGCAATGCTGGCTCACTTTGCCCCTAAAGCATCCGCAGGCCGAGGCCCCGGCTTTCTGGCTTCAACCCAGACCCCGTGCCCTGCCTATAGCCCGGCCATTCTTAATCGCCGGCAGGGCCTTGGCGCCTTATGCCCTCGCCCGGGCGGCGTTGGGCGGTCAGCCAGGTTAGGCCCCCAGGAGCAGGCCGCCGCGATGAGGCCCACGCATCGGCAGGGCGCGGTATGGCCGGGCGGCTAGGCGGGGCACAAAAAAGAACCGCTTGGCTTTCCTCTCTGCCTTCTTCCGGCCTCGGGGCCTGCGGATGTGCGAGGGAATGGCCAAAGCGGAAGGGCCGGACCTCGCGAAAGGCCCGGCCCGCATTGGTTGGCGAGAAAAGTAAAAGCCTAGTTTGCCACCTGCTTGGCCGGTTCGGCCTTTTCCCCGGGCAGCCCCGCTTGCGTCAAAATAATTTTGGTCTGGGCGATCTCCTCGGGGGTGACGCCGGCGCGCAGCTCTTCCATGCGCTGCATCACCTGGCTGAAGCGCACGCCCTCGGCGGCGCTGATCCACTCCAGTTGCAGGCGCTCGGGCCTGAGACCCAGCTTCTCCATCTTGCGCCACAGGCGCTTGACCCGCTTGTCGGTCCAGTGGTTGGCGTTGATGTAGTGGCAATCGCCGAAGTGGCAGCCCGAGAGCAGCACCCCCGGCGTAGGAGTACCAGTTGCAGGCGAAGATGGGTATGCGCCCCTGGGGGTCGTCCTCCAGGGTGGCGTCTATCTGGGCGTTTATCTGCTGGTCGGTGAAGTGGTGCATGGTGATGGCCCCGGCCGGGCACTCGGCGGCGCAGGTGCCGCAGCCCATGCAGGCGGCGGCGTTGACCGTGGCCGGCGCGCTCCCCTTGGCCTTGACCGCGATGGCGTGGTAGGGGCAGACACGGCCGCAGATGCCGCAGATGGTGCAAGCCTCGGGGTCCACCTCGGCGGTGATGGCCTCCACCTTGAGCTTGCCGGGGGTCATGAGGCGCATGGCCCGGGCGGCGGCGGCCGACGCCTGGGTCACCGACTCCTTGATGTCCTTGGGCCCTTCGGCGCAGCCGGCGAAGAACACGCCGCGGGTGGCCGAGTCCACGGGTTGCAACTTGGGGTGGGCCTCCAGGTAGAAGCCGTCGGGGCTCTTCTGCAGGGCCAGCATCTCCTGGATGAGCTTCATCTGCTCGGGCGGGTGCATGCCCACGGCCAGGACCACCATGCCGGCCCGGTGGGTCTCCAGGCGGTTGGTGGCGGTGTTGTCCACGGTGAGCACCAGGTCGCGGGTGGCCGGGTCTTCCTTGATCTCGCCGGGGATGCCCCGAATGTAGCGCACCCCCGCAGCCTTGCTGCGCCGGAACAGGTCCTCGAAGCCTTTGCCAAAGGCCCGGATGTCTATGTAGAAGACCTTCACCTCCATCTCGGGGTAGTGCTCTTTCAGCATCAGCGTGGACTTGATGGTGTTCATGCAGCAGATGTTGGAGCAGTAGGGGTTGCCACGCTTGAGCGAGCGCGAGCCCACGCACTGGATGAAGGCCACGGACCCTGGCACCTGGCGGTCGCTCAGGCGGATGACCTGGCCCTGGCTGGGGCCGCCGGAGCTGATGAGGCGCTCCAGTTCCAGGCTGGTGAGCACGTTCTCGTGGCGGGTGTAGCCGTACTCGTCCAGGACCGTGGGGTCGTAGACATCCACGCCGGTGGCCACCACGATGGTGCCGACCTTGAAGCTTAGCTCCTCGTCGCTCATGTTGAAGTCAATGCACTTCTTCTGGCAGGCCTCCATGCACTTGCCGCAGACGATGGGCTCGTGGCCCAGGCAGTGCTGGCCGTCAATGATGTAGGCCGATGGCACGGCCTGGGGGAAGGGCTGGTAGATGGCCCGCCGCGACGATAGCCCCACGTTGAACTCGTCGGGCACCACCACCGGGCAGACACGCACGCAGTCGCCGCAGGCGGTGCACTGGCCCTCCACCACCATGCGGGCCTTCTTGAGCACCTTGATATTGAAGTTGCCCACGTAGCCGTGTGCCGCGGTGACTTGGCTGTTGGTCAGGAGCGTGATGTTGGGATGCCGACCGGCATCCGCCATTTTAGGCCCCAGGATTCATATGCTGCAATCCATGGTGGGGAAGGTCTTGTCCAGGCTGGCCATGAGCCCGCCGATGCTGGGCTCCTTCTCCACCAGGAAGACCTTGTACCCCGCGTCGGCCAGGTCCAGGGCGGCCTGGATGCCGGCCACGCCGCCGCCGATGACCAGCGTGGTGCGCTCGATGGGCACCTCCATCTCCTGGCGCGCCGCCAGGCCCCGGGCGCGGGCCACGGCCGCGCGCACCAGGTCCTTGGCCTTCTGGGTGGCGGCGGCGGGGTCGTGGCCGTGCACCCAGGAGCACTGCTCGCGCAGGTTGGCCATCTCCATGAGGTAGGGGTTCAAGCCCGCCTCGCCCACGCACTGGCGGAAGGTGGGCTCGTGCAGCCGGGGCGAGCAGGAGGCCACCACCACGCGGTCCAGGTTGTGCTGGGCGATGTCGGCCTTGATGCGCATCTGCCCCGGCTCGGAGCAGCAGTAGCCGTCGTGGGTGGCGAGCGTCACGCCCTCTAATCCGGCGGCGTACTCGGCCACGGCGGCGCAGTCCACCACGCCGGCGATGTTGAGCCCGCAGTGGCAGACGTAGACGCCCACGCGGGGTTCCTGGGATTGCTTGGTATCAGGCATCCGGCTCATCCTCTCGCGGGCTGGCGGCGCCAGGCGCCGCGCCGCCCCTAGGCCTTAGCGTATGTGGTCGGCCAGCAGGCTGGCCAGGTCGCGCACCTTCATTTGCAGAGGCCCGTCCTGGTGGGGGTCCCGCATGGCGCAGGTCAGGTGGATCATGCACTTGGGGCAGGCGGTGACCAAAAGCCCGGCCCCGGTGGCCAGCCCCTGCCTGAGGCGCTCCACCTGGTGGCGCTTGCTGTAGGCGTCGCAGTTGATGAAGGAGTTGTTGCCGCAGCACAGGGCGCCCAGGCCGTGGTTGGCCATTTCCTTGAGCTCCAGGCCGGGAATGCGCCCCAAGAGCTCGCGCGGGGCCTCCAGGCAGCCGGCCTGGCGGCCCAGGCGGCAGGGGTCCTGGTAGGTGACCACGCCCTCCAGGGGGGTGAAGTCCAGGAGGCCCTGCTCGGCGGCCCGCCGCGCCAGGTCAATCAGGAGGGTCACCTTGAGGTCGCAGCCCTGAACCACCTGGGGCAGGTACTGGGAGAGCACCGAGTGGCACTCCGGGCAGGAGACCACGATCTCGCGCACCCCGGCGGCCTTGAACTCCTGGTAATTGAGGCGGCACAGCTCGGTGAAGTTGTCCTGGTCGCCGCTCCACAAGAGATCATGGCCACAGCAGCGCTCCTGCTCCAGGACCACCGGCTCCACGCCCAGGCGGTTCAACAGTCGCACGCTGTCCTTGGCGATGTCCAGGGTGCGCACCCCCAGGCCGGCGAAGAAGACGTCGAAGTAGGGCGCGCAGCCCACGAAGTAGGCCGTCTCGCCCCGCGTGCGTGTCTTCAACTCCGGGCTTAGCCACTGGGTGCGGTTCTGCTTGAGGTCGGGCGAGGTCATGATGCGCATCCAGGAGTGCAGGGCCCCGTCGTGGGCGCGGTAGCCCATGAGCCCCTGGCTGGCGGCCAGCTCCCGGCGCATGTCCAGGATGAGCTGCACGAACTCCACGCCCGAGGGGCAGCGCTCCTGGCACTGGCCGCAGGTCAGGCAGTCCCAGACCGAGTTCTCGATGTAGGCCCGGTCCTGGGGTTCGGCGATGAGCTTGTGGGCCAGCATGCGGGGCGAATACTGCTTGCCCGAGATGTAGCGCGGGCAACTGGCCGAGCACTTGCCGCACTCCAGGCACATGTGCAGGTGGCGCCGGGCGATGATCTCCTTGACGCGGGGGTTGTCCAGTATCACGACGCCACGCGCTCCTGCCGGGGCTTGGCCGGGTTGGGCCCCAGTTCCTCGATCTGTTCGCTGAACTCCCACAGGGCGCGCACCAGGGCCTCCTTCTCGTTGGCGGCGAAGGCCTTTTCCAGCAGACGCTCCTGGCCGATGCCCAGAAAGTGCAACAGCCGCCGCACCCGCTCCACGTTGGTGTGCCCTACCTCGGGGCCGGGGCCGTAGCGGCAGTCCTCGTCGAAGCACTCCAGGAGGATCACGCCGTCGGCGCCGTACTCGAAGGCCCTCAGGATGAGCGCCTGGTTGATGCGGCCTATGCACATCACGCGCATCAGGCGAAAAGACGGCGGCAGCTCCATGCCCGCCTGGCCGGCGGCGTTGTAGCAGGCAAAGGGGCTCCAGTTGCAGGCGATGCCCAGAAGGTTGATGGCGCCCATGTCAGCGCTCCGTGAAGGGCTGGCCGGCCACCAGTTTTTCCAGCAGCCGGTTACTGAAGTAGGGGGTGTCCATGGCCGTCACCGGGCAGCGGCCCACGCAGCCGCCGCAGCCCACGCAGTTGTGCCTGAGCACCTGGGAGGTATACAGGCCGCCCTGGCCGGGCACCAGGCGCACGGCGTCGAAGGGGCAGATGGCCTCGCAGCGGCCGCAGCCCCGGCAGCGCTCGGGGTCCACCCGGGGGCTGAGCTGGTGGTCGCTCAAGAAAGCCTGGGCCGCGGCGTCGGCCACCTCGGCGGCTAAAGCGGCCCCGGCCTCGAAGGCCTTGACCCGCAAGAGGGTGCGCGGCATCACCCGGTAGAGGCCCAACTGGGGGGTGTGGAAGAAGGCGAAGTCGTAGCGGTAGAATTTCTTCAGCCCGGCCTCGCCGGCGTAGGGCGCCAACTCCAGGATGTTGGGGTCGGTGAGGCAGACCACGTCGGCCTGCCAGGTGCGTTTATTGCCGCCCACGCGGGCGCTCACCTGGAAGTCGCCGATGCTGCCCGTGATGCTAAGAATCTCGGCCCGGGGCACCAGGCTGATGGCGGCGGGAAAATCGGTGGGCGTTGGGCGGCCGGCGATGTCGGGCGGCAGGTCCTGGCCCTCCAGGTTGGCCTTGTCCACCAGGCGCACCTTAAGCCCCTGAAGGGCCAGGTTGAGCGCGCAACTGAGGCCCACCTCCGAGCCGCCCAGCACCAGCACCCGCCGGCCCATGTCGGTGAGCCCCTGGGTCAGGGGACCCAGGTAGCGGCTGCGGATGAAGGCCCCGCGCAAGAGGTCGCGGCCGCGCTCCATCATCTGCTGGGGCGTGGGCGAGCCGGCGGCCAGGTGGTCGCGCAGGTTGACCGGCTCGAAGGTGCAGCGCACCAGGCCCAGTTCCTCGAAGAGGTGCTGCTTGGCCCGGGAGCGCTGGTCGTTGCAGGATATGCAGTGGAAGTTCAAGGGGCAGCACACGCAGGAGCCCAGGATGACCCGGTTTAACCCTTGCGCCCGCACCACGCGGGCGATCTCGGCGGCGCCCCGGGGGTGGCAGCAGGAAAAGACGCTCTGGCGGTGCACGGTGTCGGGCACCTTGGCCGCCAGGTCCAGGAGGCCCCGCAACACCTCGGGCGGGGCCATGGTCTGGTTGCAGGTGCACAAAAAGAACCCCACCCGGGGCGGGTGGCCGGCCGGGCCAGGCTCGGGCGCCCGCTCCGGCTCCGGCTGCAAGGCCCCACGGCGCAGGCGCGCGGTTACGGCCATGGCCTGGCCGGCGGCGGCGCTGCCGGCCATGAGCACGTCCATGAGGTCGCTGGTGTGGCCGGCCTGGTCCAGGCGGTAGATGTTGGCGCCCTGGGGCGCCAGCGCCGGCGGCAGCTCGGCGGCGTCGGCCACGATCACCGCCGGGCAGTCAAGCTCCAGGCGGCGCGGCCCCCGGTCATGGCCGATGGCCCCCACCTCCTGACAGGCCTCCTGGCAGGCCAGGCACT
This sequence comes from Desulfarculus sp., assembly GCA_016208115.1. GTDB lineage: Bacteria > Desulfobacterota > Desulfarculia > Desulfarculales > Desulfarculaceae > JACRDC01. The sequence goes on along the minus strand of JACQYR010000180.1, from coordinate 4,969 downwards.
CGCAGCAACTGGCGCAGTTGAGGCAGCGCTTGGCCTCGGCCTGGGCCTGCTCGTCAGAGTAGCCGAACTCCACCTCCTCGAAGTCGCGGCAGCGGGCCTTGGGCTGGCGCTGGGCCATCTCCTGGCGGGGCAACTGAGGCAGGTCCTCGCCGATGGCCAGATAATCGCCCACGCCATGGCTGGCCGGCGTCAGTTCCTCCACCGGCGAGGGCTGGCCGGTGAGGAAGGCGTGGACCTGGCCGGCGGCCCGGCGGCCCTGGGCCATGGAGCCCACCACCGTGCTGGGGCCGGTGACCACGTCGCCGGCGGCGAAGACCTTGGGCAGGTTGGTGCGTCCGGCTTCGTCCACGGTCAGCCGCCCGCCGCGCCCCAGCGTGAGGCCCTTCTCCAGGCCGTCCTGGTGCAGGTGGGGGCGCTGGCCGATGGCCACGATGAGGGTATCGGCCTCCAGGGTGAAGGCGCGCGGGGAGTCGTAGACGATGCGCGGGGGTTGGCCCTCGCCGATCTCCCAATGGGCGGGCCGGGCCTTGACCGCCTCGATGCGGCTTTGCCCCACCAGCTCCACCGGCGCGGCGCCCAGGCTGAAACGCACGCCCTCCTCGCGGGCCTGGCGCACCTCCTCGGGATGGGCCGGCAGGGAGGACTCATCCTCAATGGCCAGCACCGTGACCTCGCTGGCGCCCAGGCGATAGGCGGTGCGCGCCGCGTCCATGGCCGAGTTGCCGCCGCCGATGACCACCACGCGCTCGCCCATGGGCGCGCGCCCCTCCAGGTTGACCTGGCGCAAAAACTCCACGCAGTGGCGCACGCCGCGCAGGTCCTCGCCGGGCAGGTTCAGGCTTAAGTCCTCGTGGGTGCCGGTGGCCAAGAGCACGGCGGCAAAGCCTTGCTCCAAGAGGTCCTCCAGGCTGGTCACGCGGGCGGATGTCTTGATCTCGATGCCCGACTGGCGCAAGGCCTCGATCTCGGCGTCCAGCACCCGGCGGGGCAGGCGGAAGGCGTTGATGCCGGCGCGCAGCATGCCGCCGGTCTGGGCTAAAGCCTCCAGCACCGTGACCTTGAGGCCCCACTGGCGCAGGAAGTGGGCGGCGGTGAGCCCGGCCGGACCGGAGCCCACCACGGCCACCCGGGGGGCGTCGGCCTTTAAGGGCGGGGCCTCTATCTTGGGCAGGCCGTGGCGGGCCTCGTGGTCAAAGAGAAAGCGCTTGATGCCCCGGATGGCCAGGGGCTTGTCCAGCTCGCCCCGGCGGCAGGCCGCCTCGCAGGGGTGGTGGCAGACCCGGCCGCAGACCCCCGGCAAGGGGTTATCGCGGCGGATGACCGCCAGGGCCTCGCCGTAACGCTGGGCGGCGGTGAGCGCCAGATAGGCCTGGGCGTTGACCCCCAGGGGGCAAGCCAGGCGGCAGGGGCTCACGGGGCGCTTGTCCAACTGCAAGGCCCGCGAGGGGCAGTAGGCCGGGCTGCGGGTCAGGGGCGGGTGCTCGGCCTGGCTCAGGGGGCAGGCCTCGCGGCAGCGGTCGCAGCCGGTGCACTGGTCTTGGTCAATGTAGCGGGGGTCTTGCTCCACGCGGGCGCGGTAGCCTTGCCCGCCGGCTTCCAGGGCCTCCAGGCGGGCCTGGGGCAGCAGGGTGACCAGGGGGTTGCGGGTCACGCGCAGATACAGGGGCCGGAACTGGAAGGAGAGGTCCTCGGGCCACTCGGGGAAGGGCTTGACGCCCTGGGGCAGCTCCAGGAAGTTGGCGGCCCGGGTGGCCCAGGCAACGGGCAGGCCGGCCAGGGAGAGGTCCTCGGCCACCTTTAAGGCCCCGAAGCCCGAGCCCAGGATCAAGACCGCCTTGGACGGCCGTGCGTCTTTCTTGCCCGCGCCGGCCACTAGCCCTGGCCCTCCGGGGCCTGGGACTGCTCCAGGCCATACTCACGGCCACGGTCAAAGGCTAATGCGTTGGTCTCCTTGGTTTTGGGCGGCACCGAGGCCAGCATGGCCTGTTTGAGGGCCTCCACGCTGACCACGTCGCTCACCGCCGACAAGAAGCCCAGCATGACGATGTTGGCCATCATGCGGTTGCCCAGCTCCTCGGCGATGCGCGTGGCCGGCACGTTTAAGGTGGCCCAGGAGGGGTCCATCTCGCCCACCTTGACCAGGTCGCTGTCCCAGACGATCATGCCGCCGGGGCGCAAGGAGGGCGCGTTCTTCTCGTAGCCCTCCTGGCTCATGCACAGCAGCACCTGGGGGTGCTCCACGTAGGGGAAGGCGATGTCGGTCTCGCTGACGATCACCTGGGAGGAGCAGGAGCCGCCCCGGGCCTCGGGGCCGTAGTTCTGAGTCATGGTGGCGTGGCGGCCATCGAAGATGGTGGCGGCCTTGCCCAGGATGTTGCCGGTAAGCACGATGCCCTGGCCGCCGAAGCCGGTGATGACTACTTGCCGCTCGCTCATTGCCCCGCCCCCGCCCGCGCCTTTTCCTCGCGCAGGCGCTCGTGCTCCAGCCCCAGCCAGTCCGGCGCCTCGCGGCGGTTGACCAGGCCGTAGTTGTCCAAAAAGGTGGTGCGTGTCCGGTCCACGAACTTGCCCACCACCAGGTTGCCCGCGAAGTCTATCACCGCCAGGTTGGGGTCCAGGCCGTTTTTCACCACCGAGCGGTCGTGGTACATGCGCAAGAGTTCCACCGGCTTGCGTATCTGGTTGCGCCGCCCGAAGGCCGTGGGGCAGGGCGCCAGGATCTCCACGAAGGAGAAGCCCTTCTTGTGGATGGCCTCCACCAGGCTGGTGGTGAGCCGGCGGATGTGCAGGGCCGTCCAGCGGGCCACGTACACCGCCCCGCAGGCCGCCGCCAGGGCGCAGAAGTTGAAGGGCTCGTCCGGGCTGCCCAAGGGGGTGGTGGTGGTCTTGGCCCCGAAGGGGGTGCTGGGGGCCAACTGGCCGCCGGTCATGCCGTAGTTGAAGTTATTGACGCAGATGACCGTGAGGTCCAGGTTGCGCCGGGCGGCGTGGATGAAGTGATTGCCGCCTATGGCCAAGAGGTCGCCGTCGCCCGAGGCCACGATGACCTGGCCCTGGGGCCGGGCCAATTTCAGTCCCGTGGCGAAGGGGATGGCCCGGCCGTGGGTGGTGTGGAAGGAATCCAGGGCGATGTAGCCGGCCATGCGGCCGGTGCAGCCGATGCCGCTGACCACGGCCACCTCGTCCTGGTTGAGCCCGGATTTCTTGATGGCGGTGATGAGCGAGTTGAAGACGATGCCGATGCCGCAACCCGAGCACCAGATGTGGGGGATGCGGTCGGTGCGCAAGAGGTCGTCCTGGGGATGGCAGGGCGGGGCCGCCATGTCTGTCTGGCTCATGAGGCCTCCTTCAGGGTCTGGCGGATGCACTCCAGGACGGCCGTGGGGCTGATGATGGCCCCGCCGGGGTGGGGCACCAGCTCCACCTGGCAGCGCCCGGCTGCCAGGCGCTCCAGTTCCAGCACCATCTGCCCCAGGTTGATCTCGGGCATGATGAGCGCCTTGACCTGGCCGGCCAGGCCCCTGATGAACTCCTCGGGGAAGGGCCAGACCGTGTCCAGCTTGACCAGGCCCACGGGTAGCCCCTCCTGGCGGGCCAGGGCCACGGCCCCCCGGGCCGAGCGGGCGCTGATGCCGTAGGCCACCACCACCACGCTGGCGTCCTCCAGGCCAAAGGCCCGCCAGGCGTCTATCTCGGCCCGGTTGCGGCTGATCTTGCCCATCAGCCGCTCCATCATCTGGGCCTGGGATCCGGCGTCCATGGCCGGATAGCCCCGCTCGTCGTGGGTCAGCCCGGTGACGTGCATGTGGTAGCCCATGCCGAAGGTGGCCATGGGCGCCACACCGTCGGCCTCGGGGTGGAAGGGCAGATAGCCCGGCCCCGGGGGCTGGCTGGGCTTCTTGCGCTCGATCAGCTTGATTTCCTCGGCCGGGGGGATGACCACCCGCTCGTTCATGTGCCCCACCACCTCGTCGGCCATGATGAGCACCGGCAGGCGGAAGCGCTCGGCCAGGTTGAAGGCCCGGACGGTGAAATCGAACATCTCCTGGGGCGAGGAGGGCGCCAGGGCGATGATCTCGTAGTGGCCGTGGGAGCCCCAGCGGGCCTGCATCATGTCACCCTGGGCCACCAGGGTGGGTAGCCCCGTGCTGGGGCCGGCCCGCTGCACGTTGGCGATGACGCAGGGCGTCTCGGTGCACAGGCCCAGGCCGATGTTCTCCATCATCAGGGAGAAGCCGGGGCCGCTGGTGCTGGTCATGGACTTGGCCCCGCCCCAACTGGCCCCGAGGATGGCGGCCATGGAGGCGATCTCGTCCTCCATCTGGATGAAGATGCCCCCCACGTCGGGCAGGCGCTTGGCCATGCGCTCGGCCACTTCGGTGGCCGGGGTGATGGGGTAGCCGGCGAAGAAGCGGCAGCCGGCGGCCAGGGCGCCCTCGCAGCAGGCGTCATCGCCGTTCATGAAGTGGGTGCCGGTCAATACTGCCTTAGAGGCCACGCGGTGCCCTCCCTAGTGCTGGTCGCCGGGGCTGGTCAAGGCCGCCGAGGGCGATTGGTCGGATGGGTGCAAGCCGCGCCTCCCGGCCCGGGGCCGGGGGACGCCAGGCGGTTAAGACCCTTGGTCCTCCACCGAGAAGATGGCGAACTCCGGGCAGATGGCCTCGCAAAAGCGGCAGTTGACGCAGGTGCGGGCCGGGTCGGCCTCGGGGTAGTGGTAGCCCTTGCGGTTGAAGGACTTGGACATGCCAAGCACCCCGCGGGCGCAGTAGTTGACGCAGAACTCGCAGCCCTTGCAGCGGTCCTTGACCACCAGCACCCGGCCCCGCGCCAGGGGGGTGGTCTCCAAATCCAGGGGTTTTCGCCAATATTTCATGGGCGCTCCTGGGGCGGCCCAAGGGCGGGCCGCGCGGGCATGGCCTTGGCCCTGGCAGGGACCGGGGTGGCCCCCTGCCTGACCCTTGGCCATAAG
>JACQYR010000179.1:12610-18271 GCA_016208115.1 Desulfarculus sp. | reverse complement strand
ATGCGCTTCATGGCCCCCAGTATCTCGCCGTTCAGGAGCAGGATGCGCACGTCGCCCTGGGTCTTGACCGCCTCCAGATACTCCTGGACCATGATGGCCTGGCGCCGGGGATAGGGCTCACTGGCCTGCACGTAGTAATTGATGAGTGAGTTCAAGTTGTCGCGGTCCTGCACGCTGACTTTTATCACGCCCTCGCCGCCGAAGCGGGCCAGGGGCTTGACCACCATGGCCCCGCCGAACTCCTCGATGATCTTCTTGAGCCGGCCGGGGTCGCGGGAGACGTGGGTCTCGGGGATGATTTCGGGGAAGTTGAGCAGATAGAGCTTGCTGTTGGCCACCATCTGCCCCACGGTGCCGTTGATGACGAAGACCTGCTCGTTGACCGGGGTGAGGAATTCCATGGTCTGGTAGATCAAGGGCGGGTCCTTGCGCAAAAATAGGGCGTCCAGGTCGGTGATCTGCTCGTAGATCAGCTCCTCGCGCTTGAGGCAGGCGATGGCCGCCCGCCAGTATTCCTCCATGGCCAGATCCCGCTCCACGGTGACGTTGCGCATGCGGGCCACCAGGCGGCTGCCGCGCACGTAGATGTCGTGGGGCTCCAGGAAGAAAACGGTGTGCCCCCGCTGGTTGCACTCATACATCAGGTAGCTGGTGGTTTCCCAAAGCGGGTCAATGGACTCCAGGGGGTCCATCATAAAGGCGATTTTCATGCGGCTTCCTTCCTTGATCCGTTCTGCCTCCGCCGCCGTCCCGGTACCCAGCCTGGAGCGGCGGCCCCACGGCGCCCAGGGGGCGCTGGCCGGATAATCCTAGCACAACACCCGCCCATGGTTTCAATATTGTAATAACCGCCGGCCAGGGGGCGCCCGCCGCTTGCCAGCCGGCCGGGGCAGCATTATTTATATTCACAGCCCCGGCCTGGCGGTATGATTGTTCCCGACGCGAGCGCCGGCGCGGCGGACGGCGGCGCAACCCTTTGGCAGGATGTTGAAAAGTCCATACCTGGACTTTTTCAACTCGAGTTAGCCGCAATGAATTCGGCTAACTCTCCCAAAAAGCTTGGCTCTAAAGAGCCGGCGCTTTTGGGCGGGCCATCCATGGCCCGCCCGCGGGTTGTTTTTCGGCAACCTGGTAGGCGAAAGGCGGAAATTGCCCATGAAACGGCGGTTTGGCTGCGCGGCTCTCCTGTTCCTGTTGCTCCTGCCCTCGCTGGCCTTGGCGGCGCCCCAGCGCCACCAGTTGCCCAACGGCTTGACCGTCATCATCAGCGAGAACCACGAGGCCCCGGTGGTCTCCTTCCAGGTCTGGGTGCGGGCCGGCTCGGCCCACGAGCAGCCGGGCGAGTACGGCATCACCCATCTCATCGAGCACATGATCTTCAAGGGCAGCCCCCGCCACCCCGCCGGCGAGATGGCCCGGCGCATCGAGGCCCTGGGCGGCGAGGTCAACGCCTACACCACCCTGGACCACACCAACTACCACGTCACGGCCGCCAGCCGCCACGCCGGCTTGGCGCTGGAGCTTTTGGCCGACGCCGTGGTCAACGCCTCCTTCGGCGAGGCCGACCTGGCGCGAGAAAAAGAGGTGGTGGTCGAGGAGATACGCATGAACCAGGACAGCCCGGACCGCCGGCGCGGCCAGGAGGTCCTGGGCCTGGCCTTCGGCGGCCACCCCTACGGACGGCCGGTGATCGGCACCCCTGAATCGGTGCGGGCCATCACCCGCCAGGGCATCCTGGACTACCGCGCCCGCTGGTACCGGACCGCCAACCTGGTGGTGGTGGCGGTGGGCGACCTGAAGCCCGCCGAGACCCTGGCCCTGATCGAGAAGGCCTTCGCCGGCCTGCCCCAGGAGCCCGCGCCCGCCTTTGATCCGCCGCCGGTCAACGTACCCCAGGGGCCGCGCCTGAAGATCATGCGCGACAAGGTCAAGCAGGCGGCGGTGAGCCTCAGTTGGTCCATCCCCGGCCTGCCCAGCGAGGAGGTCTACGCCCTGGACGTGGCCGCCAGCGTGGCCGGCGAGGGCAAGACCAGCCGCCTGTGGTCGCGGATCAAGGAAAAACTGGGCCTGGTGGACGGCGTGGAGGCCTCGGCCTACACGCCGGCCCAGGTGGGGCTGTTCCAGGTGGAGGCCCGTCTGGCCCCGGAGAAAGTGACGCGGGCCTGGCCGGCCCTGTTGGAGCAGGCCCTATCCCTGGCCGCCCAGCCGCCGGCGCCGGCCGAGCTGGAGCGCGCCCGCGTGATCAATCAGGCCGACTTCGTGCGCGGCCGCCAGACCATGCAGGGCCAGGCCCGCATGCTGGGCTACTTCGAGCTGTTGCGCGGCGGCTACCAGAAGGCCCAGGAATACCTGGAGCGCTACCGGGCGGTGAGCGCCGAGCAGGTGGCCACCGTGGCCCATGCCTACCTGCGCCCCGAGGGCCTAAGCGTGGTGATCCAACTGCCCGAGGGGGCCGAGGCCCCTGACGAGGCCCAGTTGGCGGCCCAGGCGCGGGAGGCCTTCGCCCGGCTGATCCCGCCCCCGCCCCCCTCGGCCACCGGCGCCCAGCGCATTCAGTTGGACTGCGGCCTGACGCTCATCGTCAAGCCCCGCCGGGACGTGCCCCTGGTCTCCCTGGTGCTGGCCGCCCCCGGCGGCCAGGTTTCCGAGGGGCCCGCCGAGGCCGGCCTGTACCAACTCTGGTCCAAGGCGCTCACCCGGGGCAGCCGCGCCCACAGCCACGAGGAACTCGCCGCCCTCTTGGAGGACCGGGCCGCCGGCCTGCACGGCTTCGCCTCGCGCAGCACCGCCGGCCTGGTGGGCTCCTTCCTGGCCCAGGACTGGCGCCTGGGGCTGTCGCTGCTCTCCGAGACCTGGCGCCACCCCGCCTTCCCCGAGGACCAGGTGCAAAAGGCCAAGGAAGACCAACTGGCACGCCTGCGCAGCCAGGAGGACCAGCCCACGGCCCGGGCCTTCAAGCTCTTCCGCCGCCTGCTCTATGGCGACACCCCCTACGGCCTGGACCCCCTGGGCACCCCCCAGAGCCTGGCCCACCTGGACCGCCAGGCCCTCATCAAGGCCCATCAGCGCCTGGCCGGCCCCCAGGGCCTGGTGCTCAGCGTGGTGGGCGACGTGGAGCCCGAGACAGTGCGCGCCGAATTGGAGCGCCTGTGGGCCGGGGCCCAGGGCCGGGCCGAGATACCTGTCCCGCCACCCCTGAACGGGGCGGCCGGCCCCCGCGCCGAGCGCCTTAAGGAGGCCAAGGCCGCCCAGACCCAGATATTGCTGGGCTACCTGGCCCCCTCGGCGGTGGACCCCCGCCGCTTCGCCTTGCAGTTGTGGGAGGCGGTGCTGGGCGGTCAGGGCGGCCGGCTGTTCAGCGACTTGCGCGACCGCCAATCCCTGGCCTACGGGGTGCAGCCCTTCTACAGCAGCGCCTGGCACTCGGGGTCCTTCGGGGTGTACATGGGCGTGGGGCCGGGCAAGGAGGCCACGGCCATCAAGGGGCTCCTGGCCCACCTGGAGCGGGCGCGCCGCGAACCGCCCAGCCAGGAGGAACTGGAGCGGGCCAAGGGCTTCCTCCTGGGCACGCAGGCCATCGATCTGCAAGGCTACGAGGCCCAGGCCACGGCCATGGCCGTGGACGAGCTGATGGGCCTGGGCTTTGACCACTACCTCAAGGTGCCGGCCCTGGTGCAGGCCGTGACGCCGGCGGACATGCGGCAGGTGGCCCAGGAGGTGCTCAACCCCGCCCGCCAGGTGGAACTGACCCTGGGGCCGTAGCCTGGGCCACAACCGTCAGGGAGCGAAGCATGAAGAAAGCAGTGGCCCTGGCCCTGGCCGGCCTGCTCCTGGCCGCCGCGCCGGCCGCCCTGGCCGGCCGGGACGAGGAGGGCTCCCCCGACGCCATCCGCGTGGAGCTGGAGAGGTTGCGCATCCTCTACACCGACGACCACCCCGACGTGCAGATACTCAAGCGCCGCCTGGACAAGGGCCTGCAACAAAAAAAAAGGCTGGCCGAGGAGAAGGCCCAGCGCCAGAGGGAGAAGGAGGAGCGCCGCCTCTTGGGTCCGCCGGGGGCCGCTCCTCCGCCGGCGCCGGCCCCCGCGCCCGCCCAGGAGCCGGCCAGCCCCGGGGCCAGCCGTTAGGCCTCCAACTGATAGCGGCGCAGCTTCTGGCGCAGGGTCTTGCGGTCTATGCCCAGGGCCAGGGCCGTCTCGCCGCGCCGGCCCCCCATCTGGCGCAAGACCCGCCCGATGTGCAGGCGTTCCATCTCCTCCAGCCGAAGCGGACCCTGCTCGTCGGCCCGCTCGGCGGCCAGGATGCCGGCGCCCTCCAGGTCGGCGGCGTCTATCCACTGGCCGCTGGCCATTACCACCAGCCGCTGCACCATGTTCTGCAACTCGCGCACGTTGCCCGGCCACGGGTAGCGGGCCAGGGCCTCCTGGGCCGCCGCCGTGCACCCTCGCACCCGGCGCGGACCCAGGTTGCGGAAGCGTTGCAGGAAATACTCGGCCAAGAGCGGCACGTCCTCGGGGCGCTGGCGCAGGGGGGGCAGGTGGATGTGCAGCACGTTGAGACGGTAGAAGAGATCCTCGCGGAAGGCCCCGCTTTTCACGGCCTGCCTGAGGTCCTGGTTGGTGGCGGCCACCAGGCGGGTGTCCACGCGCACCACCCGGTGGGAGCCCACCTTGGTGATGGCCCGGTCCTCCACGGCCTTCAATAGCTTGGCCTGGATGTCGCGGGAGATGTTGGCCACCTCGTCAAAGAACAGGGTGCCGTGGTCGGCCAGTTCGAACTTGCCGATCTTGTTGGAGTCGGCCCCGGTGTAGGCCCCCTTGACGTGGCCGAAGACCTCGGACTCGAACAGAGTGGGCACCAGGGTGGAGCAGTCCACGGAGACGAAGGCGTGGTCGCGCCGGGGGGAGAGCTCGTGCAGGCGCCGGGCCAACAGACCCTTGCCGGTGCCGCTCTCGCCGGTCAAAAGCACCGTGGTGTCGGTGGGGGCCACCCGTTGCACCATCTCCATGACCCGAGACATGGCCGGCGAGGCGCAGACAATGTCCGTGGGCCAGGAGCGGCGCCGAAGTTCCTCCTTGAGGTAGGCGTTCTCCAGCAAGAGGTGCCGCTTCTCCTGGGCCTTGTCCACGGCCTGCCTCAGCTCGTCGGGCGAGAAGGGCTTGGGCAAGAAATCAAAGGCCCCCAGCTTCATGGCCTCCACGGCCGCGCCGATACTGCCGTGGCCGGTGATGACGATGACCACCGCCTCCTGGTCCTGCTCGCGTATCTGCCTGAGCACGGTCATGCCGTCCAGGTCGGGCATGCGCAAATCCAGCAGGATGACGTCATAGGCCCAGCGCGACAAAAGCGCCAGGCCCTGGGAGCCCGACTCGGCCAGCTCCACGTCGTGGTGGCTACGGGTCAAAATCTCGCGGCAGGCGTCGCGCATGGTGACGTCGTCGTCAATAACCAGTATTTTTAACTGATTGGTCAATGGCTGCCCCAGCGGTGGCCGGTTGTCACTCTTTTTAACCCGCCCCGCCCGGGCTGTCAACCAAGGCCAGGGGCGTTGACTAAAGGCCAGGCTTGGTCTAGGTTTGTGGCCACCCGTGCCGTCTGCCCCCACCACACCCTGCGAGGCGTTTCGATGTACAGCGGTTCCCTGGCCATGCAGACCGACTT
>JACQYR010000179.1:9692-12518 GCA_016208115.1 Desulfarculus sp. | reverse complement strand
CGCAGCCTATCACGCCCACGGCATGGCCGGCCAGGCCTGCTTCAGCCTCTTCGCCCGCCACCTGCCCCCTGAGCGCGGCTTTCTGGTGGCGGCGGGCCTGGAACAGGCCCTGGACTACCTGGAGGCCTTCGCCTTCGCGCCCGAGGACATCGCCTACCTGGAGTCCCTGGGGCGCTTTAAGCCCGACTTCCTGCAAGTGCTGGCCAATACCCGCTTCACGGGCCAGGTGCGCGCCCTGCCCGAGGGCACCATCTGCTTCGCCGACGAGCCCTTTTTGGAGGTGACGGCCCCCCTCATGGAGGCCCAGTTGGTGGAGACCTATCTCATCAACGTCATCAACCTGCACTCCACCCTGGCCAGCAAGGCCGCCCGCTGCCTGCTGGCCGCCCAGGGGCGCGGCCTGGTGGACTTCAGCCTGCGCCGCACCCACGGCGTGGACGGCGGCATGGCCGCGGCCCGCTCCTCGTCCCTGGTGGGCTTCCATGGCACCAGCAATTTGGCCGCCGCCCGCCAATACGGCATCACCCCCGTGGGCACCATGGCCCACTCCTTCGTGGAGGCCTTCGGCGACGAGATCTCGGCCTTCCGGGCCTTTGCCCGCACCTTCCCCGACCACACCGTGATCCTGGTGGACACCTACGACAGCGTGGCCGGCCTGCACCGGGCCGTGCGCGTGGCCGGCGAGCTGTTGGCCCAGGGGCACCGCCTGGTGGGCGTGCGCCTGGACTCCGGCGATCTGGTGGGCCTGAGCCGCCAGGCCCGCACCATTCTGGACCAGGCCGGCCTGGAGCAAGCGCGCGTGGTGGTCTCGGGCAGCCTGGACGAGACGCGCATGGCCGAGTTGCTGGCCCAGGGCGCCCAGGTGGACCTGTTTGCCGTGGGCACCAAGATGGGCTCCTCGGCCGACGCGCCCTTCTTGGACATGGCCTACAAGCTGGTCAGCTACGACGGCCGCCCCACCCTCAAGCTCAGCGCCGGCAAGGAAACCTGGGCCGGGGCCAAGCAGGTCTGGCGACGGCTGGACGATGGCGGCGGGCTGGACCACGACCTGCTGGGCCTGGCCCACGAAAACCACCCCGGCCGGCCCCTCCTGGAGCCGGTGATGCAAGGCGGCCGGCGCCAGGGTCCCCGCCAGGGCTGGCGCCAGGCCCAGGCGCGCTTCCAGGAGGACCTGGCCCAGATGCCGCCCGCCACCCTGCGCTTGAGCGGCCATCTCCCCCCGCGCCTGGAGATCACCCCGGCCCTCCAGGGTCTACAGGAGCACGTGCGCGCCGCCACCCTGAAGCGCCAGGCCAACATCGGGGCCTAGCCTCGCCCGCCGCCAGCGTCTCTACCCCCAGCTCGGCCAGAAGCAGGGCGATTAGGCCCGGCGGGGGGCCGTCCCGCGCCAGGACGGCCTTTTTGCTTGCCAGCCTGGCCACGGTGGTTGTGTTACCCTAATTATTAGAAAGCAAAAGGCCGCGCGCGCGGCCACAAACGGCTAACCAATCGCCCGCGGAGGAACCATGAGCATCATCACGATCTCGAGCGAGATGGGGGCCCTGCGCGACGACCTGGCCCAGGAGCTGTGCCAGCGGGGCAAGCTGGAGTTGGTTGACCCCCGCACCCTCATGGACGCCGTGCGGGGGCTGGTGGACATAAACCGCGACGAGCACCAACTGCTAGCCGAGCAGGGCCCGGCCATGCTGGATTTGAGCGACCGCCGCCGCCGGGTCTTCGCGGCCCTGCTGGAGCTGGTGGTTTTGCAATACGCCCAGAAGGGCAACGTGGTCATCGTGGGCCGGGGAGGCAATTTCCTGCTCAGGCTGGTACCGGGGGTCCTACGGGTGCGCCTGGTGGCGCCCCTGGAACTGCGCGCCCAGCGCCTGGCCGCCCGCGAGAGCCTGGACCTGGAGCGCGCCCGCCAACTGGCCAGCGTGGTGGACCAGCAGCGCCGCACCTACATGGCCCACATCTTCGCCGCCGACTGGGCCTCGCCGCTCAACTACGACCTGGTGCTCAACCTGGGGCGGCTGTCCTTTGACCAGGCGCTCAGCACCATCCTGGACCTCACGGCCTATCCCGAGTACCAGCCCTCCTCGGAGAGCGACCGCATGCTGGCGGGCATGGTGCTGGCGGCGCGGGCCAGGCGGCGTCTGGTGGAGGAGGTGGACGTGCACGCCCTGGAGGTGGAGGCCCTGGACGGCCAGCTCACCCTGGCCGGCTACGTGGGCAGCCGCGAGGACCAGAAGCGCGCCCAGGCCGTCTGCGAGGAGGTGGAAGGCGTGGAGCGCGTGCAGGCCACCCTGGAGGTCTCGCCCACCCTGCTCAAGTTCCTGCCCTAGGGCCGGTGCCCGGCCGGGCGATAACGGGTCGAGCGGGCTGGCGGTGTTGGCGGGCGCCGGCGGCTCCCGTTGTTAGGTTGCCGAGATAAAATCCGGGCGGGGGTAAACCCCGCCCCTTGTATGTTCAACATGGCCACTACGGGAGCAAACGGGGTTGGTTGCGGGAGAGCCTCTCCCGACCCGCATTGGGAGTCGAGGCACTCGACCCCCGCCCCTACGAAAACCAAAGGCAGCTAAAGGCCATTTCTTCGTAGGGGCGGGGTTTATCCCCGCCCGTCTTGGTTGGCGCCACAAACCACTGGACCGGCCAACCCCGGCGTCCTACTTGAAGTCCCAGGTGAAGACCGCGTCCACGCCGCTGTCGCGGGTGGTGCCGATCTGGCTCTCCACCGACAGGTAGCGGTTGAGGCGGTACTCCAGGCCCACGTTCTGGCCGCCGTCGGGACCCAGGTTCTGGCGGTAGCGCAGGTAGAGGTCCTGGCTCAGGTACTTGCCAGCCTCC
>JACQYR010000179.1:0-9525 GCA_016208115.1 Desulfarculus sp. | reverse complement strand
GAGGCGCCGGTCTGGGTCTCGGTGTAGACCGTGACCACGTCGGGCGACAAGGTGGGACCCAACACGCTCTCCAGGCGCTCGCGGCCGCGCAGGCCCAGGAGCGCCAGGGCCTGGGCCGAGAGCTGGCGGGTCTCGCCGGCGTTGAGCGAGGCCGCCGGCCGGCCGAAGATGATGGTGCTCAGGATGTCGGTCTGGTTCATGGGCGGCTCGGAACTCAAGACCAGCTTGGGCGAAAAAGCGCTGCCCTGGAGCTTGATGTAGACCTGGGTGGAGCCCATGCTCAAGTTCACGTCCACGTCCAGGTCGGGGTCGGGCACGTCCTTGCCGGCGAACAGGGTGCGCCCGCCGGTCAGCACGAAGCGCCGGCTCACGATGTTCATGGCCCCGCCCCGCACCCCGAAGCTGTCGTAAAAGACCAGCGGCCCGCCCGGCTCCTTGCGCACCAGGGCCACGTCGCTGAGCATCATGAAGCCCTGGTCCAGGTCCACGCGCACCCCCTTGCCGCAATCCACCCGCCCCTCCAGGGTCAGGGACTCCAGCAAGCCGCCCAGCACCAGGCGCGGGGCGCGGCTGGCGCGCTCGCGCTCCAGGGGCGGCGGCTTCTGCCCCGGCTTGAGCACCACCACCTCGCCCAGGGCCAGGGGCGTGGCCAGGGCCGGGTGGATGGTGGCCTGGCTAGGCTTGGTCCAGCCGATGGCCAGGGGGCTCAGGGCCGTGCCGGTGATGCGGAACTCGGCATCGGTGATGACCTTGCCGATGCCCCCCATGCCGATCAACAGCCCCTGGGCCTGGAAGGTCAGGTCCACCTGGCCGGGGTCGCCGATGGGTAGCCAAATCTTACCCCGCACCTTGGCCGGCCCGCCGCTCACCGCCGAGAGGTTGTGCACCGTGATTTCGCGGCCCCTGGCCGTCAGGTGGATGTTCAGGTCCTGGAAGGCCTGGCCGGTGTTGGGGATGACGAAGGCCCCGCCCTTCAACTCCAGGCCTCCGCTGACCAGGGGGGCCGAGAGGGGGCCGCTGGCCTCCATCTCCAGATTGACCCTGCCCTCCAGACCGCCCACGCCGGGGATCAGGGGCTCCAATAGGGCCAGGGGCAGGTCCTGGGCGCTGGCCGAGGCCTTGAGCCCCTGGCCGGTGGGCGACAAAAGCGGCGGGTGCAGGCTGACCTGGAGACCCAGGCTGGCCTCCAGGTCCAGGCTGGCCCGGCCCTGGGTGAGGGCCTGGCCGGTGATGGACAGCTCGCCATCCTCGTAGCCGCCCTGGAAACGCACCTCGCTGGCCGGCAGCCTGGGCCAGACCAGACCGCCCAGGCTGCCGCGCAAATCCAGGCGGGGCGCGGCCAGGCTGCCCTCCAGGTTGCCCTCCAGGTCCAAGCTGGCCTCGGGGGGCAAAACCCGGGGGGGCAGCCAGGGGGCCAGGCGCATCCGCCCCAGGCGCAGGCTGGCGTTCACCCCTCCGCCCAGGCTGGCCTGCCCCTCCACGGCCAGGGTCTGCTCCCCCTGGGCCAGCACAAGCCCCTTGAGCCCCAGGCCGTCGCTGGCCAGCAGCAGTTGGGCCGGGTCGCGCAAGGTCCAGGGCTTTTGGCCTTGGGGGGTCAGGCGCAGCTCGCCCAGGGTGAGCCTGAGCGGCAACTGGGCGGCACCGGCGCCAGCGGCCTTGAGGCTTAAGGACAGTTGGGGGCCTTGGGCCATGAGCGCCAGGCGCGTGCCCTCGGCCAGGGCGGTGGCCTCCAGGGAGACCTTGTGCCAGGTGATGCCGCCGCCGGTCAGCTCCTGGGCGCCCAGACGCAGGCGGCCCTGCAGGGGCAGGCCCAGGCGGGGGGTCTCCAGGTCCAGCTCCACCTGGCGGGCCAAGGCCTGGGGCAGGGCCAGCTCGTCGGCCTGGGCGCCGAGGGTCAGGGAGGGCGCCCCCCAGGGGCCGGCCAGGCGGCCCTTGGCCCTGAGCGAGCCCCGCTCCAGGGGCGCGGTCTGCCAGCCCAGGGCCGTCCACAGGGGGGCCAGGCGCTCCAGGGCGCCCGCCTCCAGGCTGAAATCCAGCTCGCCCTGGTCGGCGTTGGCCGTGCCCCGGCCTTGCAGGCGACCCCAGTCGGCCTCCATCTCCAGGCTGTGGATGGCCCAGCGCTCCGGGGTGCGCTGCCCCTTGGCGGCCAGGCGGGTCATCTCCAGGCCCGTGGCCAGACGCGAAGGCCCCAGGTCCAGTTCCAGGGCCAGGTCATCCAGGGGGCCCTTGGCCTTGAGGCCGCCTTGCAGGCGGGCCTGACGCCAGGGTTCGGGCAGGCGGCCAGCCAGGGCGGCCGGCGGGGTCAGGTCCTTGAAGCGGGCCTCGGCCTGGAGGCTTAACGCGCGCCGGCCCTGGGGCAGGAGCGCCTGGCCGCTGGCCTCCAGGCTGCCGGCCTCGCCGCTGAGCCTGAGGCTCTCCACCGTGACCTGCTCGCCCTTCAGGCCGGCCTCCAGGGTCACCCGGCGCAGACCCAACTGCGGTCCCAGGGGGTTGGCCAAGTCCAGGCCCAGGCGGGCGCCGGCCTGGGGTTGGCCGGGCAGGCCCTGCCCACTGAATGAGAGAGCGCCTTCCAGCAGCGCCGGCTGGGCCGCCAGGCCCCAGGCCACCAGGTCCACGCCTTTTAGTTGGCCTTGCAGGTCCAGGGCCGGTTGCAAAAGGTCGGCCTGGCCCTCCAGGCTCAGGCTTTGGCTCTGCCGGCTTAAGTTGGCCTCCAGGCGGCAGGCGGCCAGGGGGCCGTGGGCCTTGAGGCGTAAATCCAGGGGCGAGGCCGGCCGGCCGGGGATGAAGGCCGGCGCACCCAGCAGGGTCAGGTCGCTTAAGCGGCCCGTGGCCTCCAGATCCAGGTGGGCCTGGCGGCGCCAGTCCAGCCCGCCCTTGACCTCCAGTTGGTTGGCCCCCAGGCGCAAGCTCAGGCCGGGCAGCTTGAGGCGCCGATGGCTGTAGCTGGCCTGGCCAAAGAGGCCCAGGGGCTGGGACAGACCATCCAGCACCAACTCGGCCTGGGTTATGTGGGTGGTGAGCGCCGGGCCGCGGCTGTCCAGGCTGAAGTGGCCGCTCAAGGTCAGGCCGTTCACCTGCCGAATCGGCCCCAGGTGCCCGCCAGCCAGGAGGGTGCCCCCGGTCACCTCCAGGTGGGAGATGGTCAGGCTTAAGGCCGGGGCGCCGCCGCCGGGCAGGTCCAGGGGCAGCTCCAGGTGGGGCTCTTCCAGGCGCAGGCGCCCCAGACTCAGGCGGCCGCCCAGCAAGAGGGCCAGGGGGGCCGCGCAGGCCAGGGTGGCCAATAGTCCCAGGGACCAGGCCAGTATCCTGCCCCAGGCCCGGGCCATCAGAAGGCCTGCCCCACGCTCAGGTAGACCTCGTAGCGGTCCAGGTCGTCGCCGGCCGGCGGGTTGAGCTGGTAGCCGAAGTCCAGGCGGATGGGTCCCACGGGGGTGTTGTAGCGCAGGCCGGCGCCGGTGGTGAAGCGCAGCTTGCCCACGTCGGAGTTGAGGCTTTCGTAGACATTGCCCATGTCCAAGAATATCACCCCGCCCAAATCGCCCCACAGGGGAAAGCGGGTCTCCAGGCTGCCCTCCACCATGCCCTCGCCGCCCAGGGGCTTGCCCGCCGTGTCCAGGGGACCCAGTTTCTGGTAGGGGTAGCCGCGCACGCTGTCGGCCCCGCCCAAGAAGAAGCGGCGCACCATGGGGGTGCGGTCAATGCCCGTGAGGTTCATCACCGCCCCGATCTTGACCCGCGAGGCCAGGTACCAGTCCTTGAGCAGGGGCAAGGGCATCACGTGGCGGGCCTCGGCCACCGGCCGGGTGAAGGCCAGGTCCGAGCCCAGGGCCTGGCTGGCCGTCTCCATCTCCAGGGTCAGGTACAGGCCCCGCTTGGGGTCCAGGATGGAGTCACGGCTGTCGTAGCGCAGGCCCAGGGGCACCGAGGAGATGTAGTGCGCCTTCCTCTCCTGGTCGGGGTTGGGCACCTTGGTCTTCAGCTCCCGCATGCGGTCGCTTTCGCTGTTGTAGCCCAGGTAGGAGATCCACCTGCCGCCCAGGCGGTATTCCAGCACCGGGCTGACGAAGTAGCGGCGATTGATGAAGGCCTGGTTGTCCTTTTGCTCCACCCCGCCCGACAAGAGCAGATTGGTGTCGCGATTGACGATGTAGGGCAGCTTCAGCCGGCCGGTGAGCCCGTAGTAGATGTAGCTAATCTTGCCCTCGAAGGTGAGCGTGTCGTTGAGCCCCAGCATGTTGCGGTTGACCTGGGTGATGCGAAAGCGCAACTGGTCCTCGTTGCCCCAGCCCACGCCCAGGCGTATGGTGTGGTGCCTGCTCTCGCTCACCTGCACGGTCATGGGCACCTGCTGGCCCTCGATGTTGTCGAAGTCGGGCACGATGCTCACGCTGGCGAAGAAGCCGGTGTCCAATAACGCGCGCTGGCTCTGCTCCAGGACGTCCTGGGAAAAGGGCTGGCCCCGGGCGTAGGTGACCTCGTGCAGGATGAAGGCCGGGGCCATGCGCTCCTGGCCGCTGACCCGGGACGGCCCGAAGAGCAGCCGGGGGCCGGGGTCCAGCTTGAAGATCACCTCGGCCCGCTGCTCGGCCTGATAAACCCGCACCTGGCCCACCAGCTTGTGCATGGGCCGGGACTGGTTGTTCAGCAGGCGCCGGATGGCCTTCTTGGCCTGCTCGTAGGCCTCCAGGTCGAAGCGCTGGCCCACGGCCAGGCCCAGCGCCGGCGTCACCTGCTCCCGCCAATAGGCGCTCTCCGGGTCCTCGGGCAGCAGCAGGTTGATGTGGCTGAGCAGGGTGGGGCGTCCCTCGGCGATGCTGAAGGTCACCCGCGCCTGGCGGGTCTCCTGGTCGCGGTCCAGGTGGAAGCTGATCTGGGCCTCGAAGAACCCGAATTCCTGGTAGAGCTTTTGCAGGCGGGCGCAGTCGCGCTCCAGGCGGGAGGTGTCCAGCTCCGGCCCCCGGGCCAGGGAGAGTAGGACCGCCGGGCGGGTCTCCATCACCTCCAGGGCCTGCTGGCGGGTGATGTGCTCCAGGCCCAGGAACTCCACGGATTGGATGCGCCAGGGGGCCTCCTCGGCGGCGGGGGCCTCCGCCACGGCCGCCCCCGGCGGGGGGGAGTCCGCCGCCCAGGCCGGCCCCGCCCACAGGCAGCACAGCGCTAGCAGGCCGCCCAGCAGACGGCCCAGGCGGACGGCGCGACCGGGCCGGGCCATGCTCAGCCCGCGCATGCCAGGAGGGAGGGCAACCTGCCCGCTCTGAGGTTGGGGGCGATGGGTCGAGGCCTTTCGTGGGGGTGGCCCGGATTAAGCGAAAACCAGCCGCCAGGGGCAATACCAAGTATTCACTATACCGCAAATGGTATGCTATAGGCTACCAGCCCCCAAGGGCGGGGGTTGCATCGCCGGGCCAAGGCGGGGTAAATAGGGCCACGTGGCTGCCCCCGGGCCGGTTTGCTTGCCAAGGGATGGAGTGCCGTGCAAGGCGTTCAGGGCGAAATCATCGCGGCCATGCTTGAGCCGGAGTTCTACCCCCACGCCGTGGAGCGGGTGGAGCACGTGCAGACCCATATCAGTCACGTCTTCCTGACCGGCAGCCGGGCCTACAAGGTCAAGAAGCCCGTGGACATGGGCTTCCTGGACTTCAGCAGCCTGGAGCGGCGGCGGCATTTCTGCCTGGAGGAACTGCGGCTCAACCGCCGCCTGGCCCCCCAGATATACCTGGCGGTGCTGGCCATCGCGCGCACGCCCCGGGGCCTGGCCCTGGCCCCCCTGGAGGCCCCCGGCGGAGAGGTGGTGGAGTACTGCCTGCAAATGGTCCAGATGGAGACCGGCCGTCAGATGGACCTGCTCCTGGACCAGGGCCTGGTAACCGCCGGCCAGGCGGCCGAGCTGGGCCGCCTGCTGGCGGCCTTCCATGCCCAGGCCGAGGGCGGCCCGGCGGTGGAGTTCTTTGGCCGGCCCGAGCAGGTGCGCCTGAACGTGGAGGAGAACTTCCGCCAGACCGAGAACTACCAGGAGGTCTCGGTGGCGCAAAAGCGCTGGCGGGCCATCCGCGACTATTCCCTGGGCTTCTTGGATGAGCGCCGGGGCCTGCTGGAGCAGCGGGTGCTTGAGGGGCGCGTGCGCGACGGCCATGGCGACCTGCACTCGGGCAACATCGTGCTGCCCAGCGCCGGGGAGCCCATCGTCTTCGACTGCATCGAGTTCAACGAGCGCTTCCGCTACCAGGACAACGCCGCCGACCTGGCTTTTCTGGCCATGGACCTGGATTTCCATGGCCGACCCGACCTGACCCAAGCCCTGGTGGAGGCCTACGTGGAGGGCAGCGGCGACCAGGGGCTGGGCCAGGTGCTGGATTTCTACAAGTGCTACCGCGCCGTGGTGCGGGCCAAGGTGGCCGGCTTCATGTTCGACGACCAGGGCGAGGACGCGGCCCACAAGTTCCAGGACATCACCAAGGCCCGGGCCTATTTCCGCCTGGCCGCCCGCTACGCCGGCGGCGAGCCGCCCTATTTTTTGGTGTGCATGATGGGGCTCATGGGCACGGGCAAGACCTACCTGGCCCGGGAACTGGCCCGCGCCGCCGGCTGGCTGCACTTCAGCTCCGACGTCCTGCGCAAGCAGATGGCCGGCCTGGCCCCCACCCAGAAGAGCCACGACGCCTGGGGCAACGGGCTCTACAGCGCCCAGGCCAGCGAGGCCACCTACCAGGAACTGTACGAGGCCGCCGAGGCCCGCCTGGCCATGGGGGATAGCGCCGTGGTGGACGCCTCCTTCCGCGAGGACCGTTGGCGCCGGCGCTTTTTGGACCTGGCCGCCCAGTACGGGGCGCGGCCCCTTTTCGTGGGACGGCGGGGCCGATCTGGAGGTGAAGCTGGAGCGGGTGCTGGCCCGCCTGGGGGAGATGGGCCGTGGCCATTGAGTTTCACCCCCCGGAGAGCCTGGAGCAGATTGGCCCCATGCAGGAACGCATGCAGGCCGCCTGCCAGGCCTTAAGCCTGGAGGGCCTGGCGGCGGAGCCGGTGCTGGCCGGGGGCGTGGCGGCCTGGTCGGCCCTGGTGCTGGCCGGGGGCCGGGGTTTTTTGCTCAGCCTGGGGCGCTCGGCCTCGGGAGTTTCCCTGAGCCTGGCCTGCGACCTGGAGGGCCAGGCCACGCCGCCGGGCCTGGTCCCGGCCCTGTTCTGCCCACCGGCCAAGGGGGCCGTCCTGCGCCGCCAGGGGCGGCGGGCCATCTTTCAGATAACGTGGGAGTTCTAGCGTGGAACCGACCCCGGTCCTGACCGCCCCCCCGCCGGATATGGCCCATGAGCGTCAATTGCTGGCCCAGCGCCTGGCCGTGGCCCGGGGCGACCTGCCGGCCGACCTGGTGCTGGCGGGTGGGCGGGTGGTGAACCTGTTCAGCGGCCAGATCGAGGAACTGGACGTGGCCGTGCACCAGGGCCGGGTGGTGGGCCTGGGCTCCTACCAGGGCCTTGAGCGCCTGGACCTGGGGGGGGCCTACCTGTGCCCCGGCTTCATCGAGGGGCACCTGCACGTGGAGTCCACCATGCTCTGCCCGGCGGAGCTGGCCCGCGCCATCTGTCCCCGGGGCACCACGGCCCTGGTGGCCGACCCCCACGAGATCGCCAACGTCATGGGCCTCACGGGCATTGCGGCCATGCTGCAAGCCTCGGAGGGCCTGCCGGTCAGCTTCTACTTCAACGCCCCCTCCTGCGTGCCGGCCAGCCCCCTGGAGGACGCCGGGGCGGTGCTCTCCGCCGCCGACCTGGTGGAGGCCGCCCGCCACCCCAGGGTGCTGGGCCTGGCCGAGGTGATGAACTTCCCCGGCCTGGTGGCCGGCGACCCCCCAGGTACTGGACAAGGTGCTGGCCTTTGCCGGCCGGCCCTTGGACGGCCACGCCCCCCTGCTGGGCGGCCTGGGCCTCAACGCCTACCTCACCGGCGGCCCGGATAGCGACCACGAGTGTACCCTCTTGTCCGAGGCCGCCGAAAAGCTGGCCCGGGGCATGTGGGTGATGATCCGTGAGGGCACCAGCGCCCACAACCTGGGCGACCTGCTGCCCCTGGTGACGCCCTACAGCGAGCGCCGCTGCCTGTTGGTCAGCGACGACCGCCACCCCGACACCCTGGCCCACCAGGGCCACCTGGACGACATCCTGCGCCAGGCCGTGGCCCATGGCCTGGACCCGCTGACGGCCCTGCGCCTGGTGACCCTCAACCCGGCCCGGCGCTTCGGCCTGGCCCGCCAGGGGGCCGTGGCCCCGGGCCATGCCGCCGACCTGGTGGCCCTGGAAGACCTGAAGGACTTCCGGGTGCTGAAGGTCTTCAAGGCCGGCCGCCTGGTGGCCCGGGAGGGCCGCTGTCTGGAGCCCTGCGCCACACCCTTCCCGCCCCTGGCCCGGGACCGCATGCGCGTGGGCGGCTTAAGCCTCGGCACCTTCCGCGTGGCCGCCGCCGGCGCCCGGACGCGGATCATCGGCCTGGTGCCGGGGCAAATTCTCACCGAGCACCTCATCGAGCAGACGCCGGCCCAGGACGGCTGGCTCAAGGCCGACGCCTCGCGCGGCCTGGCGCGGCTGACGGTCATCGAGCGCCACCGGGCCAGCGGCCAGGCGGGGCACGGCCTGCTCAAGGGCCTGGGGCTCCGGGGCGGGGCCCTGGCCGGCTCGGTGGCCCACGACAGCCACAACCTGGTGGTGGCCGGCATGGACGAGCAGTCCATGCTCACCGCCGCCCGCCGGGTGGCCGAGATGGGCGGGGGGCTGTGCGCGGCCCTGGGTCAACAGGTGCTGGCCGAGCTGCCCCTGCCCCTGGCCGGCCTGATGAGCCCCCTGCCCCTGGAGCGGGTGCTGACCCAACTGGAGGACCTGCGCCAGGGGGCCGACCTGATCTGCGCCCACCCCGAGCCCTTCATGCCCCTGTCCTTTGTTTGCCTGCCGGTGATCCCCCACCTCAAGCTCACCAACCGGGGCCTGGTGGACGTGGACGCCTTCTCCCCGGTGGAGCTGTTCACGGATTGAGCCCGCCCGCCCGCCAAGACGGCCTGCCCGGCCTGCTCAGGCGGGCGGCCCATGAAAACGGCAGCTCGCCCCAGGCCCGCGCCGCTCAGGAGCGCCTGCACGCCCTGCGCCTGGCCGACCCCACGGCCCTGGCAAGCATACTAAAGGCCCTGGCCGAGGCCCCGGCGCCGGTGGTGGAGGCCGCCGCTGACTGGCTGTTCCAGGCCGAGCCCGACTGGGAACTGGGCCTGGAGCTGACCGGGGCGGCCGGGGAGCTGTTGGACCTGGTGGCCCAGAGGCCCGGCCCCTGGTGGAGCCAGGGCCTGGCCGGGGTGCTGACCCTGGCCGGGGGGCGGCCCCTGGCCCGGCTCCTGGCCTTGGCCAAGAAAGAGGCCTGGGCGCGGCGGGTGGTGGCCCATCTGCCGCCCGATTATGGCCTGCCCGGCGGCCTGACCCCCGCCCTCTGGCTGGCCAGGCGGGAGATGGGTCGGGCTGGCCAGGCCCGGATGCGCCGCCGGCTGGCCCGACG
>JACQYR010000178.1 GCA_016208115.1 Desulfarculus sp. | reverse complement strand
TCGGTGGCGATCTCCCTGAGCTGGGGTTCGTCGTCCACCACCAGCAGGCGCTCGCCCTGGCCCCTGAGCAGCTCCGGGGGCTGGGGGGCCTCCAAGAGCGCCAGGTCCTCCTGCTCGGCCGCTGGCAGGTACACGGTGAAGAGCGAGCCCTGGCCGGGTTGGCTGCGCGCCTCGATGTAGCCGCCGTGGGCCTTGATGATGGAATAGGCCACGGACAGCCCCAGGCCAGTGCCCTTGCCCGGCTCCTTGGTGGTGAAGAAGGGATCGAAGATGCGGGCCAGCACCCCCGGGGTCATGCCTTGGCCGCTGTCCTCGACCTCCACCAGGGCGTAGGCCCCGGCGCGGATCCAGGGGTTCTGCTGGGCGAAGGCCTGGTCCAGGTGGGCCAGGCGGGTGCGCAGGCTGATGCGCCCGCCCTCGCCGGTGGCGTCGCGGGCGTTCAGCGCCAGGTTGAAGAGCACCTGCTCCAACTGGGCGGCGTTGGCCAGCACCGCAGGCATGGGCCCTGGTTCCTCGAAGAGCACCTCGATGCCCGGCGAGGTGGTCTGGCGCAAGAGCTCCCAGACTCCCCGGGTCACCTGGTTGAGGTCCACGGCCATCTTCTCGCCGGTCTCCAGGCGGGTGAAGGTCAGCATCTTGCGGGTCAGGTCGGCGGCGCGCTGGCAGCTCTGGTCAATCTTCCCCAGATAGGCCGCGACGCTGTCCGGCAGGCCGCCGGCCAGGCCCAGCAACTGGCTGTAACCGCGCACGGCCATGAGCACGTTGTTGAACTCGTGGGCCACCCCGCCGGCCAGGGTGCCCAGGGCCTCCATCTTCTGGGCGTGCCTGACCTGGGCCTCCAGCTCCACCTGGTCGCTGATGTCCTTGAGCACCCCCACCATGCCCGTGATCTGGCCCTGGGTGTCCAGGTTGGGGCCGCCGCCCAGGGTGAAGTGGCGCGGCCGGCCGTCCTTGCCCACCAGGATGCCGCGCACCTCGGAGATGGTGTGGCCCTCGTCGCGCATGCGCTTGAACATGCGCCGGGCGTATTCGGCGTCCTGGGGCCGCACGAAGTCCACGAAGGGACGCCCCACGATCTCCTGGGGGGCATGCCCCATGATGCGCTGCCAGGACGGGTTGACATAGGTGAATAAGCCGTCCACGCCCAGGGTGAAGATGATGTCCGGGGCGTTCTCGGTCAGGGAGCGGAAGCGCTCCTCGCTGCGGCGCAAGGCCTTCTGCCCCCGGCGGTGCTGCACGATCTTCCACATGGCGTCCATGAGCAGGGTGGCCTGGCGCACGTCGGCCTCGTCGTAGGGCTCGCTCTTGTTGCCCAGCCCGATCACCGCCACCACCCGGCCGCCGTCCAGCACCGGCACGCTCAGGTGGCGCTCCACGGGGATGTGCCCCGGGGGGGTGCCCTTTCTGGTGGTCAGGGCCTGGTAGTCGTTGGTGATGACCGGGCCGCGCCGCCGGATGGGCTCGCCCCACAGGCCGGTGTCGTCCAGGCGGTAGGTGGTGGGCCTGACGGCCAGGACGCAGCGCTCCATGACCGTGTGCGAGCGGGCCACGATGGTCATGGTACCCCGCTCCTCGTCCACGAAGCCCACATAGCCCACGGCGCTCTTGGTCAGGCGCACCGCCTCCTCCAGGGTGTAGTCCACGATCACCTGCTGGGGCACGTTGTGCATCTGCCCCAGCTTGACCAGGGCCTCCAGGCGAGCCTCGTCCAGGCGCAGGGCCTTCTCGGCCCGCTTAAGGTCGGTGATGTCGTAGACCGTGCCCAGCATGGCCGGCTGGCCCATGAACTCCAGGGCGGCGGCGGTGAAGTCCACCCAGCGCTCGCCGCCCTGGCGGTGCAGCACCTTGAACTCGTAGTGGCTGGGTACCTCCTGCCCCTGCTGGCGGGCCAGGCCGCGCCCGCGCACCAGCTCGCGAAAGTCCGGGTGCACAACATCCCAGAAGCGCACCTTCTGTATCTCATCGGCGTCATAGCCCACCAGGCGCAGGCCGGCCGGGTTCATGTAGCGGAAGTATTCGCCCTGAATGATGAAGATGCCCGAGGCCGTGGTCTCGGTCAGGGTGCGGAACTTGACCTCGCTCTCGCGCAGGGCCAGGGCCACCTCGCCGCCGCCGCTCAGGTCGTTGGCGCTCATCAACAGCGCCGGCCGGCCGTCTAGGTGGAGCACGTCCAGGGAACATAGCAAGATGGCGCTCTCGCCGTTCTTGCGCTTTAGCTCCAGACGCAGGCCACGCAGGCGGCCAGTCTTCATCAACTGGGCCATGACGGTCTGGCGGTCCTCGGGTTGGGCGAAAAAGCCGGGTGCTGAGCGTCAGGCAGATGGGGCTGGCCTGGAAGGCCCTCTGGAAGACCTCCCGGGACGCGGCCAGTTCCTGTCCCAGCCGCTCCAGGCTGGCTGGCTGGGAGGCCGGGCGGGCGTCGGCCGCGGCCCCGGCGGGGCCCGCGCCCGAATGCGGTGGTGAGTCCTGGTTGGGCATGAGCATCTCGTCAGCCAAGTGAGTGAAGAGCCCACCGAGGCCAGGACGCGCCAAGGCGCCTGCTGGCCAACCGTCACCCTTGATTAAAGCAATTAGCGCGCCACGGCGGGCCTGGGAGGACAAGGCCTTTGCCTTCGAGGACTTGCCTTCACGGGGGCGGCCAGGGGCAGTGGCCTTGGCACCAAGGATATAGGCCAGTGTCATGCTAGACAAGACAAACCATCTCGCCGGGCGCGACCCCCCTTTGCGGATCAGGGGCGGCGGGTTATACCAATTTGCCATCAAACGAATAGCTTGCCCGCAAATTGGTATGCGAGCCAAGAACCACCCCAAAAAAGCGCAGCTTTTTTGGGGACCCCGGGAGATGGCCCGCCGGACGCGAAAGCGCCCGGGAGGCCGGGCAAAACCACGTTTTGCCCGGCCGATAAGCAATCAAAGCCCTGGATGGCTTTGATTGCACCTAGGTATCAGTCCTGGCCGGCGCTGGCCACCCGGTTGCGTCCGGCCTGCTTGGCCTGGTACAGGGCCGTGTCGGCGGCGGCGATAACCGCCTGGGGGTCGTCGTGGTTGGCGGGCACCCGGGCGGCCACCCCCAGGCTGACCGTCGCCACCGGGGCCAGCGTGGAGCTAATGTGGACGATGGCCAGGCCCTCCACCTGGCCGCGCATCTGCTCGGCCAGCAAGAGGGCGCCCTCCAGGCCGGTGCCGGGCAGCACCGCCGCGAACTCCTCGCCGCCGTAGCGGGCCAAAAAGTCGGCGGGCCGCCGCAGGACCTGGGCCAGGGCCACGGCCACCCGCCGCAGGCAGTCGTCGCCGGCCAGGTGGCCGTAGGTGTCGTTGAAGGCCTTGAACTGGTCTATGTCCACCATGACCACCGCCAGGGAGGCCCTCTCGCGGGCCGCCCGCCGCCACTCCAGGTCCAGTTGCTGGTCCAAAAAGCGCCGGTTGGCCACCCCGGTCAGCCCGTCCAGGAAGGACAGGCGCCGCTGCTCCTCCTGGGCGGCCTGCAACTCGCCCACCACCTGGGCCAGGCGCTGGTTGGTATCCTCCAGGGCGGCGGTGCGCTTGGCCACCCGCTGCTCTAGATGGGCGCGGGCCTCGCGCAGTTCGTCCTCGGCCTGGCGGCGCTCGGTGATGTCGCGCCCCACCGACTGAAACTCGGCGAAGTCGCCCCCCCGGTCGTGGATGACCCGGGTGGTCCATTTGAGCCAGCGCACCTGGCCATCCGGCAGCACCACCCGGTGCTCGATGCTGCCCAGAGGGTTGTCGCGGTTCAGCGAGGCCAAATGGCGGGCCAGGGCCAGGCCGTCATCGCCGGGGAAGGTGGGCAAAAAGGCGTGGCCCAACAGCTCCTGGCGGGTCTTGCCGAAGAAGCGGCAATAGGCCTCGTTGACAAAGGTCAGCGCCCCGTCGGGGCCGGAGCGGCAGATCAGTTCGATCTGGTCCCCCAGCATGGACAGGTAGCGGGCCTGGCTCTGGCGCAGTTCATTCTCCAGGGCCTTCTGCCGGCTGATGTCCCACAAAAAGCCCAGGCCGAAGCGCGGGCGGCCCTCCTGGCCGGGCGCGGCGTCGGCCCTGAGCCACAGGGGAAATTGGCGGCCCTGGGCGGTCTGGCCCACCAACTCGCCTTCCCAGCCCTGGCCGGAGGCGGGCCCCGGCGGCTGGTCTTGGCCTGGCCCTGGGGCCTGTGCCCCGGCGGCCACGCCGTGGGCCAGGGCCGGCAGCACCTGGCGCAGCACCATCTCCTGGCTGGCCGGGTTGAAGAACTCCAGCAGGGGCCGGCCCACCGCCTGGCCCTGGCCGCGGGCGAACAGGCGCTCAAAGGCGGGGTTGGCCAGGATCAGCCGGCCCTGGCCGTCCCACAGGCAGACCGCCACCCCGCTGGCCCGCACCGCCGCCGGGCACAGGTCCCAGGCCTCCGGCGAGGGCGGGAGGCCCTCTCCCGGCGTTTGACCCTTATCTGGCGCGTCTTGGCTCATGTCCCCGGCTGGTCTCCCCTGGCCTTGGCCGGTGCGCGGACGTCCTTGCGTGAAGCCGTCTTCATTATTTTAAACCATGTGAAGATTATCCGCTTTTTTTTGAGCTTGGCGGGCCGCTTAGGGCCGCGTTGCCCCAGGGAAGCGCTTGCCTTATCCAACCATTGGGGTATTCTTGGGCATTTGTTGGCGGCCCCCGGGCCGCCCGGTCCCCACGGAGGGGGCAGGCCAGATAACCTTGCACGCCGGCCGGCCAGGCAGCCGGGCCGCCCTAGGAAAAGCCATGAAAAAAATATTATTGCCGGTGTTGGCCCTGTGCCTCGTCGCCTCCCAGTCCTGGGCCGCCGCGCCCCAAAGCCCGGAGCAGAAGCTCTCCTACACCCTGGGCTTCAGAATGGGCAGCGACATCAAGTCCCGGGAGGTCAAGGTGGATCTGGAGGCCTTCCAGCAGGGCTTCAAGGACGCCCAGGGCGGGGCCAAGGCCCAGCTCAGCGACGAGGACATGGCGCAGATACTGCAAAACCTCACCCGCGAGATCCAGGCCAAGGAGATGGCCAAGGTCAAGGCCCTGGCCGACAAGAACCAGGCCGAGGGCCAGAAGTTCCTGGAGGACAACAAGGCCAAGGAGGGCGTGAAGACCACGGCCAGCGGCCTGCAATACAAGGTGCTGGCCACCG
>JACQYR010000177.1 GCA_016208115.1 Desulfarculus sp. | reverse complement strand
TCCGCCACGTGGAGCACTGCCTGGAGTCGGTGGAGTTCCTGATCTGCAACGACATATTCCCCACCGAGACCACCCGCTTCGCCGACGTGATCTTCCCGGCCGCGGCCTGGAGCGAGGACGACGGCACCTTCGCTGACAGTGAGCGCCGGGTGCAGCGGGTGCGCAAGGCCGTGGAGCCGCCGGGTGAGGCCAAGCCCAACTGGTGGATATTCCGCGAGGTGGCCGCCCGTCTGGGCAAGGAATGGAAAAGCAAGAGCGGCCAGGAAATCTGGGACAAGGAGGTCAGCAAGCTGGCCCCGGCCCTGGGCGGCATCAAGTACAGCCGCCTGGAGGATGACGGCCTGCAATGGCCCTGCCCGGACACCAAGCACT
This sequence comes from Desulfarculus sp., assembly GCA_016208115.1. GTDB lineage: Bacteria > Desulfobacterota > Desulfarculia > Desulfarculales > Desulfarculaceae > JACRDC01. The sequence goes on along the minus strand of JACQYR010000177.1, from coordinate 26,042 downwards.
CCGGCACCACCTGCCTGCACAAGGATGGCTGCTTCACCTGCGGCCTGGGCAACTTCCAGGCCATAGACTGGACGCCCCCGGCCGAGGTGCCCGACAAGAAATACCCCCTGGTGCTCTCCACCGGCCGGCGGCTCTACCACTACCACACCCGCACCCAGACCGGGCGTTGTGGCGGCCTCAACGACCTGCTGGGCCAGGAGACGGCCGACATCTCCCTGGCCGACGCCCAGGCGTTGGGCGTGGCCGACGGCGACCTGGTGCGCGTGAGCAGCCGGCGCGGCCAGGTGGTGGTCAAGGCCAAGGTGACGCCCCAGGTGCCCCAGGGCATGGTGTGGATGGCCTTCCACTTCCGCGAGGGCAACGCCAACTGGCTGACCAACCCGGTCTACGACCCCATCAGCCTGACCGCCGAGTACAAGGCCTGCGCGGTGAAGGTGGAAAAGGCTTGAGTCAGCCCCAGTAAAGACATATGAATGGGGCATGCAACCCCAGGACAAAACCAGCCGCCACCTCGCCCCGGAGACCATGCCGGGGCAGGTGGCGGCCGTCATTCTGGCCGCCGGGCTCTCCAGCCGCATGGGCCGCTGCAAGCCGCTCTTGCCCCTGGGCGGGGCCACGGTGCTGGAGCGGGCGGTGGGGATGTTTAAGGCCGCCGGGGTGGCCGAGGTAGTGGTGGTGACCGGCCACCGCGCCGGGGATTTGGGGCCGCTGATCGCCGGACTGGGGGCGCGTCCCATCTTCAATCCCGGTTATGAGCAAGGCATGTTCTCCTCGGTGCTGGCCGGGGCGGCGGCCCTGGGCCAAGGGGCGGGGGCCTTTTTCCTGCTGCCCGCGGACATGCCCCTGGTGCGGCCGGCCACCCTGCTGCACCTGGCCCAGGCCTGGGAGGCTTCGGGGGCGGAGTTGGCCCATCCCAGCTTCCTGGGCCAGCGGGGGCACCCACCCCTTATCAGCACCCGTCTGCTCCCCGGCCTCATGGCCTGGCCGGGCCAGGGCGGGCTGCGGGGGTACCTGGAGAGCCTGGCCGGCCCGTCCCTCCTGGTGGAGGTGCCTGACCAGGGCGTGCTGCGGGACATGGACCATCCCCAGGACTATGAGGAAATGCAGGTCCGCTGGCAACGGCGCCAAGTGCCCGGCCCCCAGGAGGTTCTGGCCCTGTTGGGGCCGGTGCTGGGCGTGGAGCAAAAGGTGCGCGCCCACTGCCGGGCCGTGGCCACGGTGGCCCTGGCCTTGGGCCAGGCCCTCAAGGACGCCGGCCAGCCCCTGGACCTGGAGCTGTTGGAGGCCGCGGCCCTCGTGCACGACCTGGCCAAGGGCCAACCCCAGCATGCCCAGGCCGGTGGCCGGCTCCTGCGGCGCTGGGGCTGGGGGCCGGTGGCCCGGGCCGTGGAGACGCACATGGATATCGAGGTCCCTTCCGGCGGCCCCCTGGGCGAGGCCGAGCTGCTCTACCTGGCCGACAAGCTGGTGGAGGGCGCAACCCTGGTGGGCCTGGAGGAGCGCTTCGCGGCCAAGCTCACCCGCCACGGCGCCGACCCCGTGCTGGCCCAGGCCATTGGGCGGCGTTGGCACAATGCCACGGCCATTCAGGCCCGCCTTGAGCAAGCCAGCGGGCGCGCCCTGGCGGACATCCTGGCCCCTCTTGGGGCAACAGCTAGACAACACACGATATAATCTCAGGGATCGGTTGCGGTGGCGGCCTGGGGCCAGCTCGGAGGTTCGCTATTGCACAAGCCCCCTGGCGAAATTTTGTGCAAAACCCGCTCCATCGGGCTTAAGTTCTGCTATCATACGGGCCGGTTCAGCGCCGTTTGGGCTGGCTTGGTCTTCCCCGCGTAACCGCAACCTAAGCCTTCGGGCCCCTGGGAGGCAACACATCGTGAATCCCCGCCGCAGCCGCCTGAGCGGCCTGGGCTCCAATCAGGGCATGACCGTACCCGAGGCCATGGAGCGCCTGGCGGCCATTGACCAGACCCTGGCCGAGGCCTACGCCCAGGCCAAGCCCCACATCATGAGCTACGAGACCCGCTACCGCGAGTTGTGCGATATCATCCACCGGGCGCGGGCGGCCAAGATAGACTGGCAGGCCTGGTCCTTCAGCACCCTGGGCTTCCGGCCCCGTGAGGGCGGCTATTTCTCGGCCACCGACGCCGGCAACATCGTGGACAACCTGGAGCACGCGGTCTGGGCGCTTCGGCGCACCGACATCGAGAAGTGGAAATGGTTCGGCGTGGCCCTGCACGGGGCCGCCTACGGCATGATGGTGGAGCTTCTTCGCAAGGCCGGCCGCGAGGTGGTGCGCCCCCACGGCCAGGGCCAGAAAGAGTTCATCAGCTTCGAGGAAGCCTTGAGCCAACTGCGCCAGCCGGGCCTGCTGCCGCCTGGCCTCATCCCCTGGCTCAGCCCCACCCCCGCCGAGTCCCCGGCTCAGGAAAAGGCCTTCCTGGAGCTGGTGGACTCCTACCGCCACTGCTTCATCCACATCCTGCCCACCCTGGCGCGGCCTTTCCGCATCGTGGACTTCATTGACCAGGTGGCGGTGCGCGTCCTGCGCTCGCTGGCGGTGCTGGCCCTGGAGTACTACACCTACTGGACGCCGGAGCAGCGCCTGCGCATTCAGGCCTCCATCGCGCGCATCAACGACATGCTGCTGTTGGAGTACGGCCGCCTGCAGGGCGAGTTGATGCAGCTCCTCTGCCGCGCCCACTACGCCGGCGTGCCCCTGCAAAGCAGCCGCAAGCGCGGCTAGCCCAGTGCCTGGGCACCCAATGCGGGTCGAGTGACGCTCTCCCCTGACCAAACCCGTCGGCTCCCGTACAGACCTTGTTGAACATACAAGGGGCGGGGTTTATCCCCGCCCGTGTTTTTCCCCATGATTGCCCCCGCCGAGGCCTTGCGCCTGGTGCCGCTGGCCGGCTATCCCTCCAACCGCAAAAACACCACCGCCAGGGGCGGCAGGGTGAGGCTTAACGAATAAGGCCGGCCGTGGCAGGGCTCATCGCTGGCCATGGCCCCGCCGGCGTTGCCCAGGCCGCCACCCTGGTAGTCGCCGGCGTCGCTGTTGAGTACCTCGCGCCAATAGCCTCCCTGGGGCACGCCCACCCGGTAGCCCTCCCGGGGCACCGGCGTGAAGTTGGCCGCCACCAGCATCACCTGCCCCGGCTGGCCGCCCTTCCGTATGAAGCTCACCACCGAGGCCTGGCTGTCGTTACAGTCAATCCACTCGAAGCCCTCCCAGGAGGCGTCGCGCTCGTGCAGGGCCGGCTCGTCTTGGTAGAGGCGGTTGAGGTCGCGCACCCAGCCTTGCAGGCCGGCGTGGGGGGCGAACTCCAAAAGGTGCCAGTCCAGGCTGTCGTCGTGGTTCCACTCCCGCCACTGGCCGATCTCGCCGCCCATGAACAAGAGCTTCTTGCCCGGCTGGGCGTACATGTAGCCCAGGAGCAGCCGCAGGTTGGCGAACTTCTGCCAGTCGTCGCCGGGCATCTTGTTAAGCAGCGAGCCCTTGCCATGCACCACCTCGTCGTGGCTCAGCGGTAGCACGAAGTTCTCGGTGAAGGCGTAGAGCATGCGGAAGGTGAGCTGGCCGTGGTGATACTTGCGGTGGATGGGCTCGCGGCTCATGTAGTGGAGGGTGTCGTGCATCCAGCCCATGTCCCACTTGAAGCCAAAGCCCAGGCCCCCCAGATAGGTGGGCCGGCTGACCATGGGCCAGGCCGTGGACTCCTCGGCGATGGTCTGGGTGCCGGGGAAGGTGCCGTACACCTCGCTGTTGAAGCGGCGCAGAAAGTCCACGGCCTCCAGGTTCTCGTTGCCGCCGTACTGGTTGGGTATCCACTCCCCGTCCTGGCGCGAGTAGTCCAGATAGAGCATGGAGGCCACGGCGTCCACGCGCAGGCCGTCGGCGTGCATCACCTCCAGCCAGAAGCGGGCGCTGCTGAGTAAAAAGGAGCGCACCTCGTTGCGGCCGTAGTTGAAGATGTAGCTCAGCCAGTCGGGGTGGAAGCCCTGGCGGGGGTCGGCGTGCTCGTAGAGGTGGGTGCCGTCAAAAAATACCAGGCCGTGATTGTCGCTGGGGAAGTGGCTGGGCACCCAGTCCAGGATCACGCCGATGCCCCTTTTGTGCAGGGTGTCCACCAGGAACATGAAATCCTGGGGCGAGCCTTGGCGGCTGGTGGGGGCGAAGTAGCCGGTGGTCTGGTAGCCCCAGGAACCGTAGAAGGGGTGCTCCATCACCGGCAGGAACTCCACGTGGGTGAAGCCCATGTTGGCCACGTAGTCGGCCAGCTCTGGGGCCAGCTCGCGGTAGGTCAGGGAGCGTCCGCCGTCCTCGGGCCTGCGCCGCCAGGAGCCCAGGTGCACCTCGTAGATGCTCATGGGCTCTCTTAGGAAGTTGGAGCGCGCGCGCCGCTCTTGCCAGGCCTGGTCGCCCCACTGGTAGTCCAGTTCCCAGACGATGGAGGCGGTGAGTGGCGGGTTCTCGTGGAAAACACCCAGGGGATCGGCCTTGTCCACCTTGAAGCCATGGTGGCGCGAGTGCAGGTGGAACTTGTAGCGCACCCCCGGCTCCAGCCCCGGCACGAAGCCCTCCCACACCCCCGAGGAGGCCCGCTGCCACAGCTCCAGCTCGTCGTTGCGCCAATCGTTGAAGTCTCCCATGACAAAGACCCGCTGGGCGTTGGGCGCCCACACCGCGAAGTAGACCCCCCGCTGGCCCCCCGCCTCCAGGGGATGGTCGCCCAGCTTGTGGTGCAGCAGGAGGTGGGTGCCCTCGTTGAACAGGTAGAGGTCCTGGTCGCTCAAGAGGCTTACGTCATGCACCACCTGGGGAGGCGCCGGCGCCTGGGGGCCCGCGGCCTTGTGATGGGGGCTGTGGCTGGGGTTGGCGGCCGGCAGGCCGGGGTCTTTCTTGGGCATGGGCTTGTCGCTTCCTGTTTGGTGATTACACGAGAGCTAGGCCCAATTATGCACCACCCGGCGGCGTGGGTAAACCAGGCCCCAGGCCCAGGCGCGCGGTCTCCATGAAGGCCCGCAGGCTGGGGGAGAGCCACTTGTCCTTGTGCCAGACCATCAGTACCGCAACCTCCATCTCCCCCTGCTCCAGGTTCAGGGCCGCCAAGCGGCCCTGGCGCAACTCATCTTCCACTGCCACCCTCGGCAGCATGGACAGCCCCAGGCCGGCGGCCAGGCAGCGCTTGATGGCCTCGATGCTGTTCAGCTCCAGGATGGCCCCCGGCCGAACCCCCTCCTGGGCCAGGGCCTGCTGCAAGAGCTTGCGGTAGCTGCAATCGGTGCGCGTGAGCAACAGGTCCTGGTCCTCCAGGGCGGCCAGGGGGCAGACGGGCAGGGCAGCCAGGGGGTGCCCCGGCGAGGCCACCAGCACCAGGGGCTCGAAGGCCAGGGCCTGGGCCTCCAGGTCCGGGGCCACGATGGACTCGGCCAGCAGAAAGGCCAGGTCGGTGAGGCCCTTGGCCAGGTCGCCGGCCAGGCTGTCGTGGGCGCAGGTGATGAAGGACAGCCCCACCCCCGGCCAACGCCGCCTAAACCAGGCCAGCACCGCCGGCAGACGGTAAATGGCCAGGGTCTCGGGCACCCGGATGGTCAGCAGGCCCTGGGCGGGCAGGCCGCTGGCCACCTCGGCGCGGGTTTCCTCGGCCAGGGCCAGGAGCTTCTCGGCGTAGGGCACGAGCCTCTCGCCGGCCTCGGTGAGCAGGATGGCTCGCCCCAGGCGCTCGAACAGGGGCACGCCAAGCTCTTCCTCCAAGGCCCGCACCTGGGCCGAAACCGTGGACTGGGCGTAGTTGAGGGCCTGGGCGGCGCGCTGGAAGCTCAAGAGGGCCGCCACCATCCTGAAGGTCTTGAGATTGCGTAATTCCATATAGAGGCCATTGCATGGTGAAACAGAAAATAAGTACGTAAAAACATCAACTAAACCCGTGAAACATAATTGGGCCAGGTGATGGCCGATGCGGGCCATGTATCCACCCCAGCCAACGAGTTGGCTGGGGACCCCGGGGAATGGCCCGCCAAATTGCGAGCCGTTTTAGGCGAGCAATTTGGGAGGCTTGGCAAAACCGCGTTTTTGCCAAGCCGACATTGCACGGGGCAGGATGCCCCGTGCAATGGTCTAATTTAGTTAACCAATCGCTTCCCGCGATGCCAGCCATCGCTATAAATCGTTGGACACGATAACAATAAGGCAATATCTACTATTTACGATAATTGCCGCCAACGCAATCAAAAAAGGAGCAAGGTCATGGACAAGGAGGAGAAGGTGATGGAGCTATTTGGCCAGGGCTGCAATTGCAGCCAGGCCATGCTGGCGGGGTTTGGCGCGGCCTACGGCCTTGACACGGGACTGGCCCAGGACCTAGGCAGGGCCTTGGGCGGGGGCATGGGTCGCTCGGGGCTGATGTGCGGGGCGCTGACCGGCGCGGTATTGGTGCTGGGGCTGGCCGGCCGCGGCCAGGCGGGCAATGAGCTGGAGCTGCGCCGGCAGTCCTACGGGGGGGTGCAAGAAATATTAAAGCAATTCCTGGAAATGCACGGCAGCCTGGAATGCCGGGAACTCTTGGGGGTGGACATCTCTACCCAGGAGGGCCTGCAAAAGGCCAAGGAAGCGGGCCTTTTCGGCACGCGCTGCGCCGGCCTGGTGCGCGACGCCGCGCACATACTAGAGCGATTGCTTTAATAAAACCGGCAAGCCGGGCGCCAGCGGCGGACCCGCTAGGCGCCCGCTTATTTGGGCGAGCCGCCGAAGAGCCACATTCCCAGGGCCGGCTTGAGCACCTGCAGCAGGCGCTCCTGCTCCTGGGGCGTGCAGACCGCCGTGCGCAGGTGATAGGGCGAGCAGCCCACGAAGTTGCCGCAGGCGCGCACCAAGACGCCCTTGCCGGCGGTAGCCTGGGCCACCAGGTCGGCGGTGGGGCCGTCCTCGGGCAGGCGGCACAAGAGGTAGTTGGCTTGGCTGGGCAGGACCTTCAGCCCCAGGTCCTTGAGCGCCGCCTCCTGCTGCTGGCGCCACTGGTCCACCATGAGCCGGGTCTGTCGGGCGTAATCGTCAAGCCCCAGGCAGTACACGCCGGCCTTCTGGGCCAGAGTGTTCACCGACCAGGCCTGGGCCAGGGGCGCCAGGTCGGCCATGGTGTCGGCATGCCCCATGGCAAAGCCCAGGCGCAGGCCGGCCAGGCAGTAGAACTTGGTGAGCGAGCGCAGCACCAACAGCCGGGGGTAGCGCTCCAACAGGGCCGGCGACCACTCGCGGGCCTCCCGGGGGGCGAAGTCAATGAAGGCCTCGTCCAGCACCACCCAGACGCGGCGCCGGTGGGCCTGGGCCAAGAGGACCTGCAGGACCTCCGGGGCCACCAGCCCGCCGGCCGGGGTGACGGGGTTGCTCAGGATGACGCAGGAGGGTTCCATGTCCCACAGGCGGTCCAGGTCCTGGGCCGTGGGAGCGAAGCCGTTTTTCTCCTTGAGGATGAGGTAGCTGAAATGGCGCCCGGTAATGGCCAGCGAGCGTGCGAACTCGCCAAAGACCGGGGCCATCACCACGATGGAGTGCAGGTCCATGGCCCGGGCCACCACCCGGATCAGGGCCGTGGAGCCGTTGCCTGGCAGGATGTTGGCCGGGGTCACTCCCAGGGCGCCCGCCAGGGCCTGCCTGAGCTCCAGGGTGTTGCGGTCGGGATAATGGCAGACCAAGTCCATGGCCTGGGCCACCACCTCGGCCAGGCCCGGCGGCTGGCCCAGGGGGTTGAGGGAGGCCGAGAGGTCCAGAATCTCGGAGACGGGCACGCCCAGGTTGCGGGCCGCCGACCACACGTCGCCGCCGTGACCGGAATCGCCCAGGGAGATCAGGTCGGGATCGAGATTGAAGGGGTTATCCATGGGCTGGGTTCCGTTTCGCCGTCTGGGTGATGATGAGGCCGTCCGCCGGGCGGTGGCGCCGTGCCCGGCGCGGCCGCCGTCATTATGACACGCCGCCGCTGCCCGCGCGAGGCCTAGCCCCTCGGCCGCCGGCCCGGACAGGGCGGTAGTCCTTCTTGGACAAGCCGTGGCGGGTCATCTTGAGGTAGAGGGTCTTGGGGTTGAGCCCCGCCGCCCGGGCCGTGTCCTGGATGCTGCCCTGGTGGGCCTGGAGCAGGGCCTTGAGATAGCGCCGCTCCCAGCGCTCCAGGTATTCGTGCAGGGGCAGCCCCAGGTCCTCGGCGGGCGGCGGGGCCTCGGGGGACCAGGTCATCGGCGCGCAGGCCTCGGTGGCGCCGGGACCGGCGTCGGCCAGGTCCAGGCGCTGCACCAGGTTGGAGCGGCACAGGATCACCGCCCGCTCCATGACGTGCTCCAGCTCGCGCACGTTGCCCGGCCAGTCGTGGCTTAATAGCTGGTCTTGGGCCCGGGGCGATAGGCCCATGACCTGCTTGCCGTACTTGAGGGCGAAGCGCTGCAAAAAGAACTCGGCCAACAGCGGGATGTCCTCCGGTCGCTTGCGCAGGGGCGGCAGGTCCAGGTGGATGACGTTGAGGCGGTACAAAAGGTCCTGGCGGAAGAGCCCCTCGGTCACCGCCTGCCTCAGGTCGCGGTTGGTGGCGGCCACCACGCGCACGTCGGCCTTGAGCTTCTTGGTGCCGCCCACGCGCTCGAAGCTGAACTCCTGCAAGAAGCGCAAGAGCTTGGCCTGCATGTCCAGGGACATCTCTCCCACCTCGTCCAGAAACAGCGTGCCCTGGTTGGCCATCTCCACGCGGCCCAGCTTGCGGGCGTGCGCCCCGGTGAAGGAGCCGCGCTCGTGGCCGAAGAGTTCGCTCTCGATAAGGCTGGCGGGGATGGCCGCGCAGTTTATCTCCACGAAGGGTTGCTGGCGCCGGGGGCTACTGTTGTGTATGGCCCGCGCCAGAAGCTCCTTGCCGGTGCCGGTGTCGCCGTTGATGAGCACGGTGACGTCGGTGGCGGCCACGGTCTGGGCCAGGCGCACCAACTCCAGCATGATCCGCGAGCGGGTGATGATGTCGCTCAGGCCCTGGGGGCCGGCGGCCCGCAGGCTGGCCACCTCGCGCCTGAGCCGGCGCTGCTCCAGGCAGCGGTCCAGGGCGTGGCGCACCTCGCCCATGGTGAAGGGCTTGCGCAGATAGTCGGCCACCCCCAGGCGCAGGGCGCTGATGATGTCCTCGATGTCGCCGAAGGCGGTCATGAGGATGTACTGGGTTTCGGGGAAGCGGGCCTTCATCTGGCGCACCAGGGACAGGCCGTCCATGTCGGGCATGCGCAGATCGGTGAGCACCACGTCGAAGGCGCGGCCGGCGATGAGTTCCTGGGCCTCCAGGGCGCGGCTGGCGGTGACCACCTCGAAGTCGCCGCTCAATTCGGCGCGTATGCGCTCCAGGATGGACCACTCGTCGTCCAGCACCAGCACCGCTGGCCGCCAGCCGCCTTGGACCTGGCCGGGCGGGTGTTCGGGGCTGGGGGTGGAATTCATGGCGCTCACCAGGGGGTTGGGGAAATCCGCGTCCATTATGCCCAAGCCAGGCCGGGCAAGCCAAGGTATTTGTGCCTCCGGGCGGCCGGCGCTATCATGGAGCCAATATCCGTCACCGGAGGCTGACCATGAAATGCGCCAAATGCGGTTGCCAAGTTGACCCCGAGGACGCCCGCCAGGTTAGCGGCCGCGATGTGTGCGAGGACTGCTGCATGGACCTGCTCAGCCCGGCCAAGGCCTGCGACCCCTGGGCCACCTACACCGCCAGCCGCCTGAGCGACCAGACCCTCAACCCCCAACAGGAGGTCATCCTGGACCTGATCGCCCAGAGGGGGCAGGGTCTTCCTGGGCTTCAAGGACCCTGACCCGGTCTTCAGCTAGGGGGCTTCCGCCCGCTCGGCCCCTGTGCTAACCTGCCGGCATGAGCGCCCGGGCCAAAGCAGGCATCTCCCCCATCGTGCTGCCCGTGGGCGGCGGCAAGGGGGGCATCGGCAAGTCGGCGGTGACCGCCAACCTGGGCCTGGCTTTAGCCCGCCTGGGGCACCGCGTGGTGGTGCTGGACGCCGACCTGGGCGGCTCGGACCTGCACAACCTGCTGGGCCTGGACAACGACCGCCCCGGCCTGGGCGAGGTCCTGGTCAGCCGCGACCTGGCGCTCAAGCAGGTGGTGGCCCCGGCCCTGGAACCGCGCTTTGCTTTCGTGCCCGGCGACGCCATGGTGGTGGCCACGGCCAACCCCAGCTTTCAGAAAAAGCGCAAGCTCCTTAACGCCATCAAGACCCTGGAGGCCGACTTCGCGCTCCTGGACCTGGGGGCCGGCACCTCCATCACGGTGATGGATTTCTACCTCACCAGCCCGCTGTCCTTGGTGGTGATGCTGCCCGAGCGGCCCGCCGTGCTCAACGCCTTCAACTTCCTCAAGAACGCCCTGTTTCGCGCCCTGGAGCGCATCTTTCGGGGCAACGCCGCCACCGAGAAGGTGCTGACCGTCTTCAGGGAGCGCAGCCGGGGGCCGGGGGCCATGCTGGTGGAGGACCTCCTGGCGGCCATCGAGAAGGCCCGCCCCGGCGAGGGCCTGCGCGCCCGCCGGGCCGTGGAGCGCTGGCGGCCCAAGCTGGTGCTCAACCGGGTGCGGCGGGTGGACGACTTCGCCTACGCCAGCCAGCTCATGGGCTGGGCGCGCCGCGACCTGGGCCTCTTGGTGGAGGCGTTGGGTTTCCTGCCCGAGGACGACCTGGTGGCCGAGGCCGCGGCCCTGGGACGGCCGGCCCTGGACGTGGACCCCCGCGCGCCCTTCTGCCAGGGCGTGGCTCGCCTGGCGCTTAACATCGGCCAATGGGCCGGCCGGGGGGCGGACTGGGCCCTCTCGCGGGGCTTTGAGGGCAGCTTCGAGCGCGCCGCCACCGAGTTCGCCCCGCTGTTCCCGCCGCCGGGCACGGCCTGGCCCACCCGCGAGGAGCTGCTGAGGAGGATACGGGAGTTGGAGGGAGGGGCGTAGGGGTGAGGTCTTTAAGGCCACGGCAGCAATGGTTGCGCGGCTAGTTTTCGCTTGGCCGAACATGCAGAGATAGCTGTCATTGCGAGGAGCATCTCAGCAGAGATGCGACGAAGCAATCCACCCTATTTGTCTTGTTGCGCGCTCCGGCGATCCCGGCAAGCCGTGCGCCGGTAAGAGGTTGGGGAAAGGGTGGGGCGGCTACCAGCCTTTGCCTGGGCGACAGGCTGGGCCAGAAACCGCTTGCGCCTTATAGAATAAAATTTGGTGGATTGCCGCGTCGCATCCCTCCGGGGATGCTCCTCGCAATGACATCCTTCGCTTGATTTGAGCCAGAAGCCCGAACCTGTTCCGCGACATCCCTAATCCACGATCCGCATGCGCTCGAACCAGTAGTTGGGCGAGGTGGGGCGGTTGTCGGCGTCGGTGCCCACGAAGGAATCGGTGCCGGTGCGCTTCCAGTAATAGTTGCTGCCGTTGGGGACTTCGTAGCGCTGGCCGGTGTTGGGGTCCTCGATCAGCACCTGGCCGCGTATGGCCTCGCGGTCGTATTTTTCCATGGCGCGGTCTTGGGTGCGTTGGCGGTACTCGAAGGTGCTCTTGATGATGCCCTGGATTTCATTGTTGGTGCGGGTGACGATCTCGCTGACCTGGCCGGTGGTGCGCGACTGGCGGGCGTGCCACTGGGGGTCAATCTGGAAGCCCGCCGCCATGGCCAGGAACACCGCCTCGGCCAGGGCCTCCTGCCCGGGCGCGGCCAGGTAGCCAGCCAACTTCTCCATCATCCAGGTGCCCATCCCGGGGCTGCCAGGGGCCGTGGCGGCCAGGGTCTGAGCGTAGACGTAGCCTTTGCGCGGGCCGCCATCCCTGGTGGTCTGGAAGACCGCCTCGCCGGCGTCCACCCGCATGGGCAGGCCCGCGCGCTGGTAGATGGCCTGCATCTGGCGGCTCAGGTCGCTGAGCTGGCGGGCCTGCACCCCGCTGACCTGCCCCACGCGCTTGGGCAGGTAGTATTTGGTGATGAACTCGGCCCCGGGCAGGTAGCGCATGACCATCTGCTGCAGGCCGTAGCCCGGGCTGTACCAACTGCCCTCGCGGAAGCCGGTGGCCGAGAGCATCTGGTTGGCCATGACCATGGGCGGCACCTGGGCGTCACCCAGGCGGATGAGGATGCCGCCGTCGGGGCTCTGGGCCACCAGCTCGGGGCGCACGTCCACGGCGTGGTGGCGGCGGGTGCCGCCCTCCACCTTCCAGCCCTGGGGCACCGGGCAGGTGAAGGCCCCTTCCACGGGGTCGCGGAACTCCACCATGGGCGGTAGGCCCGGGGCCGCGCCCTTGGGGGTGGCCGGCGCCCCCGCCGGCGCGGCGTAGAAGAAGCCGCGCAGGATGTCCTTCAGCACCTGCTGCTGCCCTGGCCAGTCGCTGGCGCGGCTGGCCAGGGCGTAGACCACCCCCTGGCCGCCCTGCTGGAAGCACATGGCCCAGCCCCGGTAGGGTTGGCCTTGCACCTGGTACTCCAGGCGGCCCTGGGCCACCTCCGGGTTTTGGGAGACGGTCTGCAACTGGCTTACGCCCAGGCCGGGGAACAGCTCGGGAAAGACCTGGCCCAATCCCTGCACCACCCCCTGGGCGCGCCCCTCGATGCGCATGGGCTGCATAAGCACGATGGCCTCGGCCCCGGGGGCGCTCACCAGGAAAGAACCCTCCTGGGCGCGCTGTACCCGCCAGCCCTGGGGATGAAACAGCACCAGGCCGTCGGGTCCGCGGTAGACCTGCCAGCCGGCCGGCACCGCCCGCCGGGCCTGGGGGGGCGCGGCCTGGGCCACGGCGGTCAGGGCCAGGGTCAGGAGCAGGGCCAGGACGGCGCCAAGGGCCAGGGGCTTGCGGCTGGGCATGGCGGCACCTCGGATTGAGGGGGAAGGCCAGCGGTCATTGAGAATATTATATACGCTGGATGCGCTCGGCGATGTCGAACTCCATCTCGGCCAGGGGCCGGCGGCGCAGGCGGTGGGGCAGGGCCAACAACGCCGCCGAATCCACGTCGGCCAAGGTCACCTGGCGCCGGCCCTCCAGGGCGGCCAGGGTGATGGCGGTCTTTAGGAGCGTCAAATCGCCACGGTGGCCGTCCACCCCCAGGCCCAGCACCACCGCCACCACCCGGGCCAGCACCTCGTCGCCATAGGCCACCCGGGGCAACAGCCGCTGGGCGCGGGCGATGGCCTGGGTGAGCTTGCGCCCCTGGCTGGCGAAGCGTCTGGCAAAGCGCGCCGGGTCCTTCTCGAACTCCAGGCGGCGCTGGATGACCTCCTGGCGCTCATGGGGGTCGCTTAGGCCCGCCACCTGCACGCACAGGCCGAAGCGGTCGGTGAGCTGGGGCCTGAGCTCGCCCTCCTCGGGGTTCATGGTGCCCACCAAGGTGAAGCGGGCCGGGTGGCTCATGCTGATGGACTCGCGCTCCACGGTGTTGACCCCCATGGCCGCGGCGTCCAAAAGGGCGTCCACCAGGTGGTCGTCCAAGAGGTTCACCTCGTCCACGTAGAGCACCTGGCGGTTGGCCGCCGCCAGGATGCCGGGCAAGAAACGGGCCTGGCCCTGGCTCAGCGCGCTCTCCAGGTCCAGGGTGCCCAAGAGGCGGTCCTCGGTGGCGCCCACGGGCAGCTCCACCACGCGCACCCGGCGCCGGGCCACGGGCAAGTCCTGGCCCTGCCGCCGGCGAGCCAGGCAGCCGGCGCAGAGCGTGGAGGATTCGCGGGGGTTGCAGGAATAGGGGCAGTCGGCCACCGAGTCTTGCAGGGGCAACAACTCAGCCAGGGCGCGCACGGCCGTGGACTTGGCCGTGCCCTTCTCGCCTCGGATGAGCACGCCGCCCACGCGGGGGTTGACCACGTTGACCAGAAGCGCCAGCTTCATCTGCTCCTGGCCCACCAGGGCCGCGAAGGGGTAAAGGGGGGTGGGGCCGGGGGTGTCTGCTTGGTTCATGGGCTAGGGCCTGCTTTTCTCTTAACCACCCCGGGGGTAGCCGGGGGCCAGGGCCTCTGGGGTCCGGCCCGCCTGGCCGGGGTTTACAGGCTCTGATAATACGCCCCTCCAACCCTGGCGCCAACTACCGGCCAGTCCCCCGCCGCCTAGGCCTGGCGGCCTTCCAGTAGAAGAGCGCCCCGGCGACGCCCAGGATGAGGCAGATGCCCCACAGGGCGCGGGCCCACAGGGGGACGGCCCCCAGGCCCAGGCCCTCCGGGGCGGGGGGCGTGGCCGGGTCCGGGCCGGCCTCCAGGGTTATCTCCCCCCGGTGGCCCATGCCATCCTCGGCCACGGCACCCCAATTTCCAGACTGGTCCGGTAGCCAGGCGAAACGCCCCTGGCCGTCGGCGTGGCCCACCTGGTGGGTCTGCCCCTGGGGGTTGATGATTTTCATCTTGGCGAAGGCCATGGGCTCACCGCCGGCGTACTCGGCCCTGACCCAACAGGCCTGGCCGGTCCCGGAGGTCATCTCCACGCCATGGGCCGTCACCGGCGAGGCGGTTAGAAAGAGCCAGACCAGGGCCGCCCAGGCCGCCAGCGCCCGGTGGGGGGCCGCCCCCGGCCAGGGGCCGGGGGCGGCGAGGCAGGCAAATCCCCGCGTGCTCATTTGACCTCGAAGGTCAGGGTGGCGGCGTGCATGTCCTTGTCGCACTCGGCCGGGTTGGCGAAGGGGATATCATGCTTAGCCACCACCAGCCACAGGCCGGGATGCCAGACCTTGACCATGGCCTTGCCCTGCTTGTCGGCGTGGGCGGCGAAGGCAAACGCGGTGCCCTCCTTGGTGAAGCCGGCGAAGGTGGCCTTGAGGTCGGCGTTGGCCAGGGGCTTGCCCTCATAGAGCACCTGCACGGGCAGCTCGCCGCCAGCCTTGATGGTGGCCGGGTTGGCCAGGGGCACGATCTCCAGGGTCTGGCCCAGGGGCTTGCCCAGGTCGTCGGCGGCCCCACCCAGGTTGACCACGGCCTTGGCGTATTTGGCCGAGCGCAGGCAGCTCAGCGCGCCGGGCACCTGGCTCTTGGGGGCGTCCTTGGGGCCTTCGGGGGTCTTGGTGTACCACTGGGGCGCGCGCCCGCCGGCCACCAGGTAGGAGCCCTTGGTCAGGGGGGAAGTGGTGAGGAAGTCCAGCTTGTCGCCGGCCTTGGTCTCCAGCTTACCCCGCGGACCGACCACCGTGACCGGAGTAAGGCGCTCCTTCTCGGTGCCCTCGCCCTGGGGGAAGGCGTGTCCGTAGCCCGCCAGGATGTGCAGGGGCTGGTTGATCTCGGGCTTGTCCACGGTCAGCCACATGTCGTGGGCCAGGGCCGTGGAGGACAGCAGCAGGGCCGCCGCCAGTAGGGTCATGGAAACAATTGATCTTTTCATCGCCGTCTCCTTTGCTTACCAGTCAATGGTCAGGGTGAGGTAGGCCGACAGCGGGTCGGCCGGGGCATAGATCTTTTCGCCGTTGGTGAAGCCCGCGTACTCGGAGTACTTGTTGTCAAAGACGTTGATGACGTCCAGGGCCAGCTTGTAGCGCTTGTCGAAGCGGTAGGAAACCTGGGCGTTGCACGAGTAGAAGGCGTCGGCCTTGACCGTGTTGGCCGCGTCCACCCACCAGTCGGTCACGTAGCGATAGTTGATCCGTCCGCCCAGGCCCAGGTCGGGTTGGTAGCCCACCTCGGCGTTGAAGACGTGGCGCGGCACGCCGGCCAGCCGGTTGCCAGCCCGGTCCTTGCCGGACTCCACGAACTTGAGATACTCGGTGTCCAGATAGGCGTAGTCCAAGTGCAGGCGCACATACTTGAGGGGGTAGAAGTTGGCCTCGGCCTCCACGCCCTGGCGCCGGGTTTCGCCGGCGTTCTCCAGGGTGGTGGGGTCGCTGAGTTTGGGCTGAAAGTCATTGTCGGTGTCCAGGCGCCACAGGGCCAGGCCGAAGTCGCTCCACTTGACCGGCCTGGCCTTCAAGCCGGTTTCATACTGGTAGCGGATGGCCGGGTCCAGGTAGGAGCGCTTCCACAGGTCGCGGTCGCGGGGCAGGGCGAAGCCCTTGCCGTAGTTGGCGTAGAGGTCCCAGTTCTCCACCACGGTGTAGGTCAGCGCGGCCTTGGGGCTGAAGAGATTGGGTCCGTCGCTGTCATATTGGCCCGAGGGCAGGCGCTCGTTGAGGTGCCCGGAGAACATGTCGTAGCGTCCGCCCAGCACCAGGCGCAGGGGCTTGAAGACCTGGTAGTTGAACTCGCTAAACAGGGCGGTGGTGTAGAGGTCAATATCGAAGTCCTGGTACTTGCTGCCTCTGGAGCGGCCGTTGCCCACCGTGAGGTTCCAGCGCTCGCGGTTCTCGAACTCCTTCATCCAGTCCAGGCCCAGCACGAAGCGGGTCTCGCGCTCCAGTATCTGGCCCAGGTAGTTGTAGGACAGGCCGGTGCCCGAGACATCGCGCTGGAAAAAGCGCTCGTCGCCGTAGTTGCTGCCGGCCTTCTGCGCCGGCGAAACCCAGTTCTGGTACCAGCGGGTGAAGTCCTGCTGGTGGTGCCAGGCATAGGCCATGAGCTTGGAGGTTTCGCCGAGCTTGTAGCGCACGTCGCCGCGCACCTCGGCCCGCTTCTTCCAGCCGCCGTTGACGTCGTTGACCGACTGGTTGGGGTTG
The DNA here is from genome assembly GCA_016208115.1 of Desulfarculus sp. Taxonomy (GTDB): domain Bacteria; phylum Desulfobacterota; class Desulfarculia; order Desulfarculales; family Desulfarculaceae; genus JACRDC01. The sequence goes on along the minus strand of JACQYR010000177.1, from coordinate 9,431 downwards.
GTGTCGTAGACCCTTTGGTTGATGTAGCCCGGCGAGTCCCAGCGCGAGTTGAAGGCCCGCAGGCCCAGGGTGGCGTCCAGTCTGTCGGTGAGCTTGTAGGTCCAGCGGGCGGCACCGTTCTGCTTGTCCCAACTGGAGTTGTTCTGGCGTCCGTCGGTGTGGTAGAGCTCGCCGGCGTAGACGTGGTCCAGCTTGCCGTCCTTGCGGGCGATGACCGCCACGCCGTCCTGGGTGTTGAAGCTGCCGTATTGCAGCTTCAGCCGCGTGAAGTCGCCCTGCTTGATGGTGTGGAAGGCCAGGGCGCCGGCGCTGGCGTAGTTGCCGTACAGGGCCGAGGCCGGGCCCTTGACGATCTCCACCCGCTCGATCTCCTCGGGGATGATGTAGTTGGTGTCGGCGTAGCCGTCGGTTTCGTTGAGCGGTATGCCGTCCAGAAAGATGGCGGCGTCGGGGCCGTGGGAGCAACTGGTGAAGCCACGCAGCTGGAAGGCTGCGGCGGTGCCGCCCTGGTGGTACTGGTTGATGGTCACGCCCGGGGTCTGCTTGACGATGTCCAGGGGCGTGACGTAAATGCGGTCCACGATCTCGGCGCGGTCCAGCACCGTGGCGCTGGTGGCCGCCAAGCCCTCCAGGGTGGTGTCGCCGCGCACCGTGACGTCGTCCAGCTTGAGCGGCTTCTTGGCCGGCTCGGCTTTCTCGGCCTGGGTGGCGGTCCCCGGGGCGGGGCTGTCCTCGGCCCAGGCCTGGGAGGCTCCCCAACCAGCCCATAGCCCCAGGCACAGGGTTAGAATGGGCGCCGCCAGGAGGGCGGCGCGTGCCAGTCTCCTCATTGCTTCTCTCCTCTTGCGGTTTGACTGCCAAAAGCGATTGCCTTGACCCGGCCAGAGAGGGGAAGATAAGAGGCGTGACGCAAGGCGAACGCCTTTCGTTGCCCAGGGGGCGCGGCCGCGCCGGCCGTCCAAGCAGGGCCGGCCGCGTTCCCCTTCCCTTAATCTTTGAATCCTCCGCCCAGCGCGGTCCCTTACCGGTCTATCTTGCGGCCACCTCCCTCCTAGGTGTGTGTCGGAGAAAGCCATCCCCGGGGTCCCCAGGCAAGCAGTGCTTGCCTGGGTGGGTGCCCCGCCCAGGAGCCTGTCTGCGTATTACTCCGACAGGCTCCTAGGTTTCCTCACATCAACTGAAAGTTGACGCTGATTTCCATCTTCATGCGGCCATCACCGGGCATGGCCGGGGGCGCCGGGAAGGGCTCCGCCCGGCGCACGGCCTCCAGGGCCGCCCGATCCAACTCGTCGTAACCGGAGGAAGCGCCGACCCTGGATTCCAGCAGGCGGCCGTCCGGGCCGATGACGAAGTCCACGGTGACCTTGCCCTCCCAATGGCGCTTGCGGGCCAGCAGGGGATAGGCCTTGCGGGCCTCGATGCGCTGCCACACCGCCCGGTGATATGGTCCCCAATCCAGCGCGGGCGGCGGCACCTCCTCTTTTCCCAGGGGCAACCGCCCCCCGCCGGCCGGGGCCGCCACGGGGCCGCTGCCGCCGATGGCCTCGCCCGTGGTGGCCACGCTGGGGCCGCCCGTGGTCACGGGCTTTTCCTGGGTCGCCGAGGGCGTGGGGCTGGGCCGGGTGGTGCTGGGCGGCCGGTTTTGCACTCTGGGCGCCACTCGGGGCAGGGGCTGGGGCGGCGGCGGAGGCTTGGGCTGCTTGATCTCGGGCGGCGGCGGCGCTGGCGCGGGCGGCGGCAGTTCCACCAGCTTGACCGTCTGCACTACCTCGGGCTGGTCCTCGCGGCCGGCCGAGGCAAAAGGCCAGCAGAAGAGGACAATGGCTAAGAGCAGGTGCAAGCCCAGGCTCACCCCCATGCCCAGGTTCAGGGGCTGCCCGGGCACCGGGTGCAGCAATTTGGCCAGGGTCTGGCTCACGGGCGCCTGTCCTGGGCCGGCGTCTGGGCCTGGCCTGGCTCGGTGACCATGCCCAGGTCGGCCACGCCGGCCTTCTTGGTCTGGGCCATGACCGCGATCACCAGGCCGTAGGAGACATCCTTGTCAGCACGCAGGTAGACCTTGGTGCCCGGCCTGGCCGCGGTTATTAACGCGATCCTCTCGGCCAGGCCCTCCACCGCCACTGGCTCCTTGTCCAGAAGGAGTTTGCCCTCGCGGCTTAGGGTCAGCACCAGCAGCTTGCCGTTTTGTTTTAGCGCCCCGGAATCGGTGGCCGGCAGCTTGACCTCCAGGCCTTGCACCATCATGGGCGCGGCCACCATGAAGATAATGAGCAGCACCAGCATCACGTCCACCAGGGGCACCACGTTGATCTCGCCCATGATGCTCCCCTTGTCGCCCACGCCCCCGGCCATGGCCCTAGGCCTCCGGCCGGAGTTGGTCGGGGGCCACGGCCCTTGGCCCGGGGATGACCCCGCCCTGCTGGCTCAGCTCCACCAGGTTAAGGAAATGGCGGCGGAAGGATTCCATGCCCGCGTCCAGGACCTGGAGCCGGCGGTTGAAGTAGTTGTAGAAGACCGCCGCCGGGATGGCCGCGAACAGGCCGGTGGCCGTGGTGATCAGGGCCTCGGCTATGCCCGGGGCCACGGTGGCCAGGTTGGCCGAGCCCGCCGCGCCGATGGCCCGGAAGGCGTCCATGATGCCCCACACCGTGCCGAAGAGGCCGATGAAGGGGGCGGTGTTGGCGCAGGTGGCCAGGAAGGTCACGGTGCGGGCCAGGCGGGTGCGCTCGGCGGCCTGGCCCTGGCTCAAGGCCCGGCGCAGGTTTTCCATCAGGCCGGGCTGGGAGACGCCCTGGAGGAGGCCCGCCGCCCGCAGGCGGGCGATGCGCGCCAGTTCGGCGTAACCCAGGTGAAAGACGGCGGCCAGAGGGCTGGCGGCCAGGGCCTTGACCGCGTCCTGGGCTTGCTCCAGGGAGGAGGCCAGCCAAAACAGGCTTGCGAACCGGCGGTTCTGCCGGCGGGCCTGGCGTATGGCCAGGTACTTGGAGATGATGATTCCCCAGGTGACAAGCGAGAAAAGCACCAGCAGGACCAGGACCAGTTGCACCACCTGCCCCGAGGACAGAACCAGTTGCCAGACATTGGCCGTGCCTGCTAGTGGCTGGGAGGCGGCAGGCCCTGCCTGGGCTGCCTGGGCCGCTGGCGTGGCCACCAGGGCCATGATGGCATCAAGGAAACCGTGGGACATGAGGTTTAGACCCCTTCCGTCAAAATGATCCACAAAACTAAAGAAGGCCGCTCCCCTTGCGTAAGGGGAACGGCCTTCTTGGCCTTGCTCAATTTGCCCGGCGGCTAGGCACCAGCCGGGAATCGTTTTGCTCGGGCTGTTCGCGCCGGGGGCAGGCGATGTGTTGTATTGTTTAATCCGCGTCCCGCGCGGACCTCAAGCCTGCCCTTGTTCCGGCAAGGCGATCCTCGCAAAGTTAGCCCGGTCTGTCAAGCCGTTGTTTGCCGTCAAGCCCGTTTGCACAGACAGCGGCAGAGAACCAAGGGATACTCCCGGGAAATATTGTGCCCATGGGAGTGGGCCATGAGCAAGACGGAGGGACCGGGCGCGGCCGCGCTTGGCCGCGGGGAATCCCGCACATCCCTGGTACCCGTCTCACTCGGGCATGGCTGGCCGGCCAGGTGCCGCCCCCTGGGCGGAGGGCTCACAGGTTCTTGCGGGACCCGCCCAGCTTGCCGGTTTCCTTTTTGCGCAGGCGCACGGACAGGGGCGTCACCTCCACCAGCTCGTCGTCGTTGATGTACTCCATGGCCTGCTCCAGGGTGAAGCGCCGGGGCGGGATCAGGCGCAGGGCCTCGTCAGCCCCCGAGGCCCGCATGTTGGTCAGCTTCTTTTCCTTGGTGATGTTCACCGCGATGTCTTCCACCCGGGAGTTCTGCCCCACGACCAGGCCGGCGTAGGCCGGGTCGCCGGGCTCCACGAAGATGGTGCCCCTGGGTTGCAGGTGGTAGATGGCAAAGGCCACGGCCTTGCCGGAGCGGTCGCTGACCAGGGAGCCGTTGGGGCGCCCGGGAATCTCGCCCTTGTAGGGGGTGTGCCCGATGACCAGGGTGGTGAGGATGCCCGTGCCCCGGGTGTCGGTGAGGAACTGGGAGCGGTAGCCGATCAGGCCCCGGGTGGGTATCTCGAACTCCAGGCGCACTCGGCCGCGGCCGTTGTTCAACATCTTGGTCATCTTGCCCCGCCGGGCCGAGAGCTTTTCGGTGACCACTCCCACATACTCGTCGGGCACGTCCACCACCGCCAGCTCCAGGGGCTCGCTCAGCACGCCCTCGACCTGGCGGGTGATGATGCGCGGCTTGGACAGGGAAAGCTCGAAGCCCTCCCGGCGCATGGTCTCCACCAGGATGGCCAGTTGCAGCTCGCCCCGGGCGCTGACCTTGAAGGTGTCGGTGGACTCGCCCTCCTCCACACGCAGAGAGACGTTGTAGAGTATCTCCTTGTCCAGGCGCGCCCTTATCTGGCGAGAGGTGACCAGGGAGCCCTCCCTGCCGGCCAGGGGCGAGGTGTTGACCGCGAAATCCATGGACATGGTGGGCTCCTCGACGCTGATGGGCGGCAAGGGGCGGGGATCCTCGGGGTCGGCCAGGGTGTCGCCGATGAAGGCCGACTCCACCCCGGCCACGGCGGCGATGTCGCCGGCCGCCAATTCCGGCACGGTGACCCGCTCCAGGCCCTGGTAGGTGTACACCTGGGTCAGGCCGAAGCGTCCAGCGGGCTCGCCCTTCTTGAGCAGGGCGATCTGGTCGCCGGACTTGGGCTTGCCGCTGACGATCGTGCCCACGGCAATGCGCCCCACATAGTCCGAGTAGTCCAGGTTGGTCACCAGGAACTGCAGGGGCGCCTCTGGGTCACAACTGGGGGGCGGGATATGGGCCAGGATGGCCTCGAAGAGGGGCTCCAGGCCCTTGCCCTGGCCGTCGGGATCGGTCAGGGCCACGCCGGCCTTGGCGTTGGTGTAGAGGAGGGGGAACTCCAGTTGCTGCTCGCTGGCCCCCAGGTCTATCAGCAGGTCGTAGAGCTCGTTCTCGACCTCGGCGATGCGCCGGTCGGGGCGGTCAATCTTGTTTATCACCGCGATCAGGGGCAGGCCGTGCTCCAGGGACTTGGAGAGCACGAAGCGGGTCTGGGGCAGCGGACCTTCCGAGGCGTCCACCAGGAGCATCACCCCATCCACCATGTTCAGGGTTCGCTCCACCTCCCCGCCAAAATCGGCGTGGCCGGGGGTGTCCACGATGTTGAGCTTCACCCCCTTGTAGGTCACGGCCGTGTTCTTGGCCATTATGGTGATGCCCTTTTCCCGCTCCAGGTCCATGGAGTCCATGACCCGCTCGGCCACCTGCTCGTGGGCCTTGAACACCCCGCTTTGCCACAACATGGCGTCCACCAGGGTGGTCTTGCCGTGGTCCACATGGGCCACGATGGCCAGGTTGCGCAGGTCTTCGCGTGCTCGAGTGTTTGTATTCATAATGCCGGCTGAGAGAGTTGCGGGTTTGGGGGTCCCCAACCCCTCAGATACTCCTTTCTCCGCGATAACGTTAGTTGATGGTTTCTTTAATACCAGAAACCCCGGCCCATGAGGGGCCTGAGCGGATTTCCTCCGTTCGCGAACCGCTATTTTCCCCGTGGTGTGTAAAAAGCTCTCCATGGGGGCGTTGTCCCAGCAGTCGCCCTTGCGGCTCATGCTGCATACCATGCCGTGGGCCTTTGGCGCCTCCTGGTAATCACCACAGGCATACTGGCTGCCTCGGTCCGAGTGATGGAGCAATCCCGGTCTTGGCCGGCGGCCCACCGCCACCTCGATGGCCTCCAGCGCCAACCTTCTGGTCATGCGGCCGGCCATGGGCCTGCCCATCATAGGCGCCTTGCTGGGCCATACCCGGGCCGCCACTACACAGCGCTATGCCCACCTGGGGGCTGACCCCGTGCGGGCCGCCAATGAGGAAGTTGGCCGCCGGCTTGCCAAGGCCATGAGCCGGCTGGTAGAGCAGAAAGTGGTTCCTCTTCGGTCAAGGGAGTGAACTGACGCTTGCTCCATAACGGAAACCGTCATACAATAAAACCATGATAAAGAGCTTTAAGGACCGGGAGGCGGAGAAGGCGTTCAACCGGACACCCTCCCGCCGGCTGCCCCAAGACCTGCAACGGGTGGCCATGCGCAAGCTCAGGATGCTGCATCGGGCCAGGAGCCTGGATGACCTGCGGATTCCCCCGGCCAACCGCCTGGAGGCCTTGGGCGGAGAACGCAAGGGCCAATACAGCATCCGGATCAATGACCAGTGGCGGATCTGCTTCATTTGGCGAAAGGGTGACGCCAGTGAAGTAGAGATCGTGGATTATCACCAGGAGGTCGTTATGACGGAGAAGAAGTTAGCGCCCATGCATCCGGGCGAGATTTTATCCGAGGAGTTCTTAAAGCCTCTTGGCCTCAGTCAGAACGCCTTGGCCCGCGAGTTGAAGATTCCCCCTCGACGGGTGAATGAAATTGTGCTGGGCAAGCGAGGTGTGTCGGCTGACACTGCCTTGCGCCTAGCGCGCTATCTAGGCACTTCGGCTGAGTTCTGGTTGGGTCTACAAGCCGACTTTGAACTCGACGTGGCCAGGGACCGGGCCGAGTCGGAGATAATTCGGGAGGTCAAGGTCGGCCCTTGGGCTGGCCGGCCCCTCGATGGTACCGTGGTGCACATATAGTTGAATATCAGCTTAGTTCGCCCCTAGTATCAACCCTGGTGGGCCTGGGAAGAGTTAAAAGAAGCAAATTGGTGGAGCCGTTGCAGAAGACCCTTACCCTGGCACAGAACGTAGTGACCAAGTAGGGCGGAATGAGCCTGGCGGGAACCCAGGGCTCCCGCCAGGGGCGCGCTCGGCCCCGTTACCGGCAAGCTTGTGGTGATGTGGCATCCCCAAGGGGAACCGAACCGCCGCTGTGCCTGATGATCAGGCCACCGTCGATCAGCAGGTGCTTTGCCTCCATGATCCCTCCTGCATGCGCCCGTGGATAGCGTTTCGCGCCAAGGCCTAGTTTCGGGGACCAACACCCGTCCCCGCGATGCGTTCTAGCTCCGCGATGGCCAGGGCGTAACCCAAGCGCGCCTGCAATTCGTCTGCTTCGGCCTTCGTGACAGATGCCACAGCTTCATCATATTTTGCGGCGCTGATGGTGGCGGCCTTGCGCTGGTCGGAAACCAGGCGCAACCGCTCCCGCTGAAGCGCCAGGGCCTCCTGGGCCACCTCCATCATGTGCTTGGTGCGCTCCAGCTTGCGGTAGGCCTTTTCCATCTCCACCGTGACCTGGTCGTTGAGCCGCTTGAGATTGGTCTCGGCTTGCGAGCGCTTGGCCTTGCGCGCGCCGATCACCGCGTGGCGCTTGCCCCAGTCCCAGATATTGAAGTCCAGCATGATGCCGAACATGCCCTCGTCGTGCGTGAGAAATGGCGCGCCATCCTGGTAGGCATAAGTGGCGAACAGGTTGACATCAGGGATGTATTCATCGTAGGCCACCTTCACGCCGCTGTTGGCCATCTCCACCGTGGCCTTGGCGGCCTCCAGTTCCGGGTTGCGGGCCAGGGCGGCTTGCAGGTAGTGATCTCGGGCCTGCACAGCGCCTGCGGGAAGGCCGGGGTCGGACAGCTCCAGCTCGGTTTCCAGGGGCAGCCCCAGCAGGTTGTTCAGCTCGGAGGTCAGGTCCGCCATCTGGATATCCGCCGCGATGAGCGACTGCTGGTTTTGCAGGGAGACCGTGCGCGCCTCGTTCAGACCGACCGTCAATACCGTCTTGGACTTCACGGCGTTTTCAGTCTCGCGCTGCATCTCCTGGGCCACCACCAAGCCGGCCTGGGCCGCCTCCTTTTGCTTGCTGGCTGCTAGCAAGCCGTAGTAGAGCTGGTGCACCGCTAGCACCACGTCATTTGCGGTCCGCCGGGTTTCCGCCTGGGCCGTATTGCGGTCCGAGCGCGCCCCCTCAGCGGCATGGTGTATTTTGATCAGCGGTGTCAACGGCTGGCTGATGGTCGTAGTGCTGAGGAAAAGCGTTGACGCCCCCTGGTCTATGTTGATCTTCTGGGTCGGGAACGGCCCCAGGCCCGGGACATTGCCCAACGACCCGGCAGGGATGGACACCAACTGCTTGTCCGAAAGCCCCATGTACTGGGACTTATTGGAGAGCTTTGGGTAGTAATCAGCCGTGACGGCATCGACCTGCCTGGCCTTCTCCTCCACCTTGAACTGGGCGATCCTTATGGCCGAGTTTCCCTTCAGGGCCAGCGCCACCGCCTCGGACAGGGTCAGTTGCCGAGTCTGGGCGGCCGCCGGCTGGGCCACCAGCAACAGCCCCGCCACCAGCATCGCCGTTACGGCCACGCTCGACGCCTTGGGCCTGCGCGACTTGACCACCACGAACAGCACCGGCACCACCAGCAGGGTGATGAACATGGACCAGACCAGGCCCACCGCCAGCACGCTGGCCAGGGGGCTCCACAGGCTGGACTTGGACAGGATCATGGGCAGCACGCCAGCGGCGGCGGCCATGGTGGTCAGGAAAATCGGCCGCAGGCGGCGCTCACCCGCCTCCGTGGCGGCCTGTTCCAGCGAATGCCCTGTCCGCATTTTCTCGTTTATGTAGTCGACCAGGATGATGGCGTTGCGCACCACGATGCCGCACAGGCTGATCAGCCCCATGAAGGCGGTGAAGCCGAAGGGGTTGTGGGTGACGAGGAGCCCCAGGACCACGCCGGGCAGCGCCAGGGGGATGGAGGACATCACGATGAGGGTCTCCGATAACCGCTTGAACTGGATGAGCAGGGTTAGGAAGATGGCCACCAGGCTTATGGCCAGCGCGGTGATCATTTCGGGCATGGTCTCGTCGGTGTTGAGCTTGTCGCCACCGTATTCGATGCGATAGCCCGCCGGCAGCCCCAACTTGGCGATTTCCGGCTGCACGGCCTTGAGCAAATCCGAGGCATAGTGCCCGCTGTCCACGAAGGCGCGCACCGTCAGGGTACGCACACCGTTGCGGCGTACGATCCTGCTGGTCTGCCACTGGGGCTCCAGGGTGGAGACGGCGCGCAGGGGCACCCTGGCCTTGGTCAGCGGCGAGCTGAGGTAGGCGTCACCCACATCCCCGAAAGAATCGCGGGAGGCCTGGTCCAGACGCAGCAGGATGGTGACCGGCCGGTCGCCTTCCCAGAAAGTGCTCACCGGGAAGCCGTCGAAAGCCCCGTCCACCATCTTGGAAATAGAGGAATTGGTAATGCCCAGCCGATTGGCCAACTCCTCGTTGACCTTCACGTCCACCAGGCAGGAATCGTTGAAGTAGTCCCGGTGGACAAAGGCCGCGAAGGGAACCTGGGCCAAGAGTCCCTCCACCTGGGCACCAATGCTCTCCAGTTCCTGGATATCCTCGCCCACGATGCGCACCTCCACCGGT
>JACQYR010000149.1 GCA_016208115.1 Desulfarculus sp. | reverse complement strand
CGGGCGGGGATAACCCCCGCCCCTACGAAATCCAAAGAAAACGCATCTTTTCTTCGTAGGGGCGGGGGTTATCCCCGCCCGCGTATTTTCCCGACGACGCCGAAAGATGAGTCAGGGGCGGGCGCCATGGGCTCACGACCCTGATCGCCTCCTGAAACTGCCCCCCAAATTGACAGCCCAGCCCAGCCGGGGATATATTTCACGCCTGACCCCGGCCCCAGCCTCTAGCCAGGAGCGTTAACCCATGCGCCTAGAAGAATTCTCCCCGGCTGACCGCGAATTGGTCATGCCCCAGGTGGGCGGCCAATTGGTCTACCGCTGCCTGGGCTGCGGCGCCGACCACGGCATCGGCGAGCTGCTCTACACCTGCCCCCAGTGCGGGGCGGTGCTCTTGATCGAGGACCGCGACTTCGCCCGCCTGAAGGCCCGCCCCGGGGCGGCCTGGCGCCGGGCCTTTGATCTGCGGCGCATGCTCAATCTGCCGGCGCTCTCGGGCATCTTCCGCTACCACGAGCTGATCGCCCCCGTGGTGCCGCTCGACAGCGTGGTCTACCTGGGCGAGGGGCACACACCCCTGGTGGAGGCCTGCCCGCGCCTGAAGAGCACCCTGGGCCTGGATTTCTGCTTCAAGAACGACGGCCAGAACCCATCGGCCTCCTTCAAGGACCGGGGCATGGCCGTGGCCTTCAGCTACATCAACTACCTCATCAAGCACCAAGGCGTGGGGCAGATACTTAGCGTCTGCGCCTCCACCGGCGACACATCCGCCTCGGCGGCCCTGTATGGCGCCTATCTGGCGCCTGGCGTGGCCTCGGCGGTGCTCCTGCCCCGGGGCAAGGTGACGCCCCAGCAGCTCAGCCAGCCCCTGGGTGCCGGGGCATCCGTCTTTGAGATACCCGGCGTCTTCGACGACTGCATGAAGGTGGTGGAGCACCTGGCCGACCACTACCAGGTGGCCCTCTTGAACTCCAAGAACGCCTGGCGCATCCGCGGCCAGGAGTCCTATTCCTTCGAGGTGGCCCAGGACCTGGACTGCGACCTGGCCGGCCAGGCGCTGGTGGTGCCCATCGGCAACGCCGGCAACGTCAGCGCCGTTATGGCCGGTTTCCTGCAACTTTTGGAGTTGGGCGTCATCACCGAGCTGCCCAAGCTCATCGGCGTGCAGTCCCACCACGCCGACCCGGTCTTCCGCTACTACCAGGAGCCCGACCCGGCCAAGCGCGCCTGGCGGCCGGTGACCGTGCGGGCCTCGGTGGCCCAGGCGGCCATGATCGGCAACCCCGTCTCCATGCCCCGGGTGATCGAGCTGGCCCGCCGCTACGAAGAGGCCGCCGGAGGGGCGCGCTTTTTTGTGGTGCAGGTCAGTGAACAGGAGATCATGGACGCCATGATCCTGGCCAACCGCCACGGCCACATCGTCTGCACCCAGGGCGGCGAGTCCCTGGCCGGCCTGGCCCGGGCCAAGGAGCTGGGCATGGTCGCCAGCGGCGAGCACGCCATCCTGGACGCCACGGCCCACCACCTCAAGTTCATCGGCTTCCAGCAGATGTATTTCGAGGACAGCTTCCCGCCCGAGTTCGGGGTGAAGCCCCGTCGCGAGCTGGTCAACCAGCCCCAGGAGGTGCTGGCCCTGGCCCCCGGCCAGATGCCGGCCCCCGGCCGGCCCCTGGAGGGAGAGGCCTTCCAGCGCTTCGTGGAGGCCACGGCCCAGGAGATCGCCCGCCGCCTGGGCCTGGAGGCCCGCTCGTGAGCGCCCTGAATGACCGCCCCCTGGCCGACGACGGCCTGTGCTTCGCCTGCGGCAGGCACAACCCCCAGGGCCTGGGCATGAAGGTGCGCCTGGAGGACGACCAGGCCAGGTGCCTGCTGACCCTGGCCCCCCAATTCCAAGGCTGGGCCGGCATCTCCCATGGCGGCATCGTTTCCACCATACTGGACGAGATCATGGCCCACGCCGTGATCCATTTCATCGGCCAGGGCGTGACCACCAGCATGGAGATCACCTTCCGCCAGCCGGTGCCCCTGGGCCAGCCGCTCCAGGCCCAGGGCTGGGTGGTCAAGCACCGGGGCCGCCTGGCCGAGAGCGCCGGCGAGATACGCCTGGGCCAGGACGGCGCCCTGCTGGCCCAGGCCAAGGCCCGCTGGCTCATCAAGCTGGACGCCCAGGGCCTGCCCATACCCCGCTTCGGCTCGCCAAGCGTAAAATGACGAAACACCATATTTCGATTGTACTAGAAATATAGTTGACAGCCCTCCTCCCTGGTGCTATGTTTCCAGCCATGGAACTGGAGACCATAGCCCATCGCCTGGCCGAGCTGGGCCACCCCGCCCGCCTGGAGACCTTCCGGCTCTTGGTGCGCGCCGGCCACGGGGGCCTGCCGGTCAAGGACATCCAGGCCCACCTGGGCATCCCCCAGTCCACCCTGTCCCACCACCTGGCTCACCTGATGGCCGCCGGGCTCATCAGCCAGACCCGCGAGGGCCGGGTGCTGCGCTGCCGGGTAGAGTTCGGGGCCATCAAGGAGGTCCTGGATTTTCTGCTGCGCGACTGCTGCGCCGGCGTGGGCATCCCGGCGGGCATCGCCACCTCCCTGCCCGGGTAGGGGTCTTTTTTTTGGCTTTTAGCTTCGATGGTTCTGGATATATGGTTTAACCGAGGAGGCCAACATGTCCCAGATGTCTGACCAGGAGATTCGCTCCGCCGTGCTGGAGCGCTACCGCCGCACCGCCACCCAGGGCGGGGGCTGCTGCGCCGGGCCGTCCACGGGCTGCTGCGGCCCCCAGGCCCAGCCGCCCTCCCCCCAAGACATATCAACGGCCCTGGGCTACAGCCCCGAGGACCTGGCCGCCGTGCCCCAGGGGGCCAACCTGGGACTGGGCTGCGGCAACCCCCAGGCCATCGCCCAACTCAAGCCCGGCGAGACGGTGCTGGACCTGGGCAGCGGCGGCGGCTTCGACTGCTTCCTGGCCGCCCGCCAAGTGGGGCCGGCGGGGCGGGTCATCGGCGTGGACATGACCCCCGAGAGGGTGGGCCTGGCCCGGGGCAACGCCGCCAAGACCGGGGCGGCCAACGTGGAGTTCCGCCTGGGCGAGATAGAGCACCTGCCCGTGGCCGACCACAGCGTGGACGTGATCTTGAGCAACTGCGTCATCAACCTGGCCGCCGACAAGCTGCCGGTTTACCGCGAGGCCTATCGGGTGCTCAAGGCAGGCGGGCGCCTGGCCATCTCCGACGTGGTGGCCACCCGGCCCCTGCCCGCCGAGCTGGCCCGCGACTTGGCCCTGTGGTCCTCCTGCGCCGCCGGGGCCTTGCAGGTGGCGGAGTTGCACGACATCATGGCCCGGGTGGGGTTCGTGGAGATCGCCATCGAGGTGGACGAGAACAGCCGCCAGTTCATTGACCAATGGGCCACGGGCCAGGGCCTGGGCCAGTACTTGGCCTCGGCCCGCATCCAGGCCCGCAGGCCGTTGGAGAACGAGGTGGCCCAATGAGCCGGGCACAGGAAACCGTGGCCCTGTTCAACCAGGGCCTACACTGAGGCCAGGCCATGCTCGCCGGTTTCGGCGAGGATTACGGCCTGCCCCGCGGCCAGGCCCTGGCCCTGGGCCGCTGCCTGGGCGGCGGCATGGGCCAGGGCCTGGTCTGCGGGGCGGTGAGCGGCGCCCTGCTGATCCTGGGTCTGCTGCCCCCCGACGACCCCCAGGACGAAACCCGCTGCCGCCAGGAGGCCTTGCTGCGCGGCGCCCAGTTCAGGGAGGAGTTCTGCCGGCGGCGGGGCTCGCTAATGTGCCGGGACCTGTTGGGCGTGGACATCAGCACCCCGGAAGGCCGCCGCCAGGCCATGGAGCAGGAGATGTTCAGCAAGCTCTGTCCGGCCCTGGTGGGCGAGGCCGCCGCCATTCTGGAAGCCTTGCTGGCCGAAACCGAGGCCAGCCCCCCAAGCGAACCTGGTCATTAATACCGCCAGCCCGGCCAAACCCCGGACCGGGCTGGCGCGAAAGGAACGCCCCATGGAAGGCACTGCTCAACCCAGCCCCTGGCGCTGCTGCCGCGTCCGCCGGCAGAGCGCGGACTACCAGGTGGCCAGGTCCAGCCACTCCGGCCGCGTCGCCGCCCTGTACAGCCGCCTGGCCTGGCTCTACGACCCTTTCACCGACCACGAACTGCCCCACCACCTGCGGGCCGTGGAGCTGGCCGCCGGGGCCAGGGGGGCGCATGCGGGCCGTGGACCTAACCCCGGCCATGCTGAATAAGGCCCAGGCCAAGCTCGCCCGCCTGGGGCTCCTGGAGCGGGTGGAGCTGGGCCAGGGGCCGGCCCAGGCCCTGCCCCATGCCGACAACAGCTTCGATGTGTTGTATAACTCCTACATGTTCGATTTGGTGGACTCAAGCCAGATGCCGGCCATCCTGGCCGAGGTTCGGCGCGTGCTCAAGCCGGGAGGGCGCCTGGTGCTGGTGGACATGAGCAAACAAGGCGGCGGCCGGACCCTCTACGAGTGGCTGTACGAGCGGGGGCTCTTGTCCTTTGCCTCGGGGGCCTGCCGGCCGGTGCTGATGCGGCCCCTGGTGGAGGCCGCCGGCTTTGCCGAAGTCAGCCGGGAGTATCGCAAGAACCGCAGCCTCTTTCCCCTGAACTGGCTGCACGGCAGCGAGATCGTCACGGGTCGCAAGCCGGGCCTGGAGGCCAGCCCCTCTTTATGACGCACGTCCTGCTAACCGTGGGCAAGCCCAAGGCCGCCTACCTGGCCCAGGGCCTGGAGGACTACGCAGGCCGCCTCAACGCCTACGGGGGCTGCCGCCTGGAGGCGGTGCGCCCCTTCAAGGCCCTGAAGAACACCCCCGCCGCCGAGGTCCTGCTGGAGGAGGGCCGCCGCCTGCTGGCGCGCCTGGAGCCCCGGGACCAGGTCTGGGCCTTGGACGTGGCGGGCCAGGCCTGGTCATAGGAGGAGTGGGCCAGCCGCCTGCGCCGGGCGTTGGAACAGGGCGCCCGGCGCCTGGTCTTGGTGGTGGG
>JACQYR010000148.1 GCA_016208115.1 Desulfarculus sp. | reverse complement strand
TGGAGAACCTTAAGACCAAGATACCGGCCCTGTTCGAGGGCGAGGAATACGCCAGCGCCCGCGAGCAGCTCCTGGTGGACTTCAAGCGCCGGCGTAGCGAGATATTCGCGGAACTGGACCGCCAGGCCAAGGAGCAGGGCTATTTGCTGCGCTTCGAGGCCACGGGCATCATGGTGGCCCCGGCCGGCGAGGACGGCGAGCCCATGAGCGAGCAGGCCATCCGCGAGATGAGCGAGGAGGAGCGCGAGGTCCTGCGCAAGAAGAGCGACATCCTGCAAGGCCAGGTCACCGACGCCCTGCGCCAGGTGGCGGCCACCGAGAAGGAGCTGAACGCCGCCCTGCGCCAACTGGACCGGCACAGCGTGCTGCACGCCGCCGGGCATCTCATGGACGAACTCTTCGACAAGTACGCCGAGCAGGCCCAGGTGCTCATCTACCTGGAACAGGTGCGCGAGGACATCGCCGAGCACTACGAGCGCTTCAAAAAGAAGGAAGCCCCCCAACTGCCCATACCCATCCCGGTGGAGGAGCCCAGCTTCCGGGAGTACCAGGTCAACGTCTTCGTGGACAACTCCGGGGTGGAGGGCGCGCCGGTGGTGGTGGTCAGCCACCCCACCTATCCCAACCTCTTTGGCCGCATCGAGCGCCAGGCCCAGTTCGGCGCCCTGATCACCGACTTCACCCTGCTCAGGGCCGGGGCCCTGCACCAGGCCAACGGCGGCTATCTGGTCCTGCCGGCCCTGGACCTGCTGCGCCTGTGGCTGCCCTGGGACGCGCTAAAGCGCGCGCTCAAGCAGCGCGAGCTGGTCATGGAGGATGTGCTGGAGCAACTGGGCTACATGATAACCCGCTCCTTGCGGCCCGAGCCCATCGCCCTGGACCTCAAGGTCATCCTGGTGGGCGAGACCATGCTCTACCACCTGCTCTACAGCTTTGACCCCCAGTTCCCCAAGCTGTTCAAGGTGCGCGCCCAGATGGCCGACCGCATGAACTGGGAGGGTGAGGAGGTGACCAGCTTCATCTCCCACCTGTGCGCCGTGTCCCGCCAGCGCGACATGCTGCCCCTGCACCGCACGGCCGTGGCGCGGCTCATCGAGCTGGCCGCCGAGCTGGCCGAGGACCGCGAACGGCTGACCTTGCGCCTGGCCATCGTGGAGGACATGCTCAAGGAGGCCAATTTTTTCGCCCGCCAGGCCGGCCGTCCGGCGGTGCTGGCCCAGGACGTGGACACCGCCGTGGACAAGCGCCGCTACCGGGCCTCCCTGATGGAGGACCGCCTGCGCGAGGCCATCACCCGGGGCTTTTTGCACATAGAAACCGAAGGCGCCCAGGTGGGGCAGGTCAACGGCCTGGCCGTGCTGGACACCGGGGACCACGCCTTTGGCCAGCCCAGCCGCATCACCGCCAGCCTGGGCTTGGGCCAGGAGGGGCTCATCAACATCGAGCGCGAGGCTGAGCTCTCCGGCCCCTTCCACACCAAGGGCATGCTCATCCTCTCCGGCTTCGTGCGCAATCGCTTCGCCGGCAAGGGGCCCCTGGCGCTGACCGCCAGCCTGGTCTTCGAGCAGAGCTACGGCCTGGTGGACGGCGACTCGGCCACCATGGCCGAGGTACTGGCCCTCTTGTCGCGCCTGGCTGGCGTGCCCCTGCGCCAGGACCTGGCCATCACCGGCTCCATGAGCCAGCAGGGTTTTTCGCAGGCCATCGGCGGGGTCAACGCCAAGATCGAGGGTTTCTTCCGTTTGTGCCAGGAGCGAGGCCTAACCGGCAGCCAGGGCGTGGTCATCCCCCAGGCCAACGTCAAGAACCTTATGTTGCACCCCGACATCGTGGCCGCGGTCAAGAAAAAGAAGTTCGCCCTCTATGCCGTGGAGCACGTTGACCAGGCGTGCGAGCTCTTCACCGGCCTCAAGGCCGGCCAGCGGGGCAGGCTGGGCCGCTACCCCAAGGGCACCATCAACCACCTGGTGGAACAGGAGTTGGAGCGCATGCGCGAACTGATGGCGGAGATGGACAAGAAGCCCAAGCGGTCGAAGAAGACGGCCCGTGCCAACGCATAGTTACAGTTAAGGTATATACCGCCGAAATGGCGGCAGGGCCAAGAATACATCCCTCGCCAGCGGCTTGGAGTTTCAGGACGATGGGGTGCAACCGGGCGGCGCCTCGGTCAGGGAATAGAGATTGACCTCGGCATCCAGCCCCTTAAGACTGGCGGCGAAGCTTCTGCTGATTCGGATGTCCTGGGAAACGAGGTCGTAGACGGTTTGGGAAAGGAGAATCTCACCGCCTTCGGCAAGGGACTGGATGCGGTGGGTCAGGTTGACGTCCCCACCCACGATACCGTATTTGGTTCGGGTAGACGACCCGATGTTTCCCACCACCACCTCGCCGGTATGGACCCCTATGCCTGTCAGCAGTTCCGGAAGGCCCCCTTGCCGGAGTTGGGAGTTGAACTCATCCACGCTCTGGCGTACGGCCTGGGCGCAGCATAGGCACCTGCGCACCGCCTCCTCTTGGCTGCTATCTAGGCTGTCAAAGAACACCAAGCACGAATCGCCCAGAAAATCTACAATGATACCCTTGTATTGCAGGACGGGATCAATAACCCTGCTGAAATAGCGGTTGACTAGGTCAATGGTCTGCTCAGGGGTCAGGGCATCGCAAATGGCCGTAAAGCCGCGGATATCAGTCATCATGATGGCCACGGGCCGCCTTTCCCCACCCAGGAGGGTGGCTTCCGGTCGGGCCATGAGCCGCAAGGCCACCTCCTCGTCCACATAGCGGCCGAAGGTGTCGCGGACATGGTCCCTTTCCTTCAAGCCTTCCACCATCTCATTAAAGCTCTTGGCCAAGTGGTTTATTTCGTCTTGGGAGGGCGGCAGGGGCACATGCACGTATTGTCCCCGCGCCACCTGGCTCGCGGCCTGGGATACACCTTGGAGGTCCCTGGTCACCGAGCCGGTGGCCAACCGCATCAATAGGATAAGCAAAGCCAGGCACACCATGCCCGCCAAGGCATAGTGGATCAGGAATTCCTCCACCGGCGCCAGCACCGTGCTGGCCGGAGAGAATAAAACTAGGGTCCAGGGCGCGTCGTGCAGCCTGTAGAACCCGCTGACTTCGTTGGCGGGATTGTTCACTTCGAGAAGGGTGCCGGTTTTCTCGTTGTGCATTGCCTGCGAGGTGGCGACTTCCAGGGGGTCTCCCGTCTCTCCCAACCGTGGGTGGCGGGTGCGCGACGACCCTTGCTCGGCCAGGATCAATCCGTCCTCATCAACCAGCAGCACCCGGTAATTGCGCCACCATGCCAGTGATTGCAGGTCTTCCAGAAAAAAGTCCAGGCGCATGTCCAGCTCGAGGAGCCAGGGGACATCGCCGGTTTTGCCAGGTAGCTCAAAAACCAAGGACACCAGGCGCCGGCCGTCCTGCCCATTACCCCGGGCTGTCTGCGCTCGTCCGGACCGGGCGCGGTGCATTCCCATGCCGGCCATGTGGCGATCCGGGCTTGGGTCTTGCAGTTTTCGAAGGCTTACGCGCTCCACCCCGGGGAGGTTGCGCAGGGGGACTTCCCACTGGCTAATCCCAAGGGAGTCGTCACCCTTGGGGCTGCCCAGGGCCTGGATCAGATTCTGCGGCCGCTCCAGGCGCATCTCGATGGCGTGGGCGGCGCGCTCCAAACTGAACACGGCCGTTTCGCGCCATTGGTCTTGCAGGGTTTGCCTCAGGTGCAGGAAGCCGGCAAGGCCCACGCCGAAAAGAAGAACCGTGGTGGGCAGTATCAAGAGCCACGTGAATCTTTGCCGCAGGCTACTGAACTTCAAGGTGTCTATCCTTTTTAGGAAGAAATGAAGCCAGGCCCAGGGCACGGGGCGAGGGTCATCGTGCGGCCAAGCCTTCCTTGTTGGCCGTAACCTCCGGCTGCTCCAAGCCGAACTTCTCCATCTTGCCGTAGAGGGTGGAGCGGGCGATGCCCAACACCTTGGCGGCCTGGTACTTGTTCCAGTTCACCTGCTCCAGGGTGTGCAGGATGAGCTGGCGCTCTTGGTCCAGCAGGCGGCCCGGCGCGCGCGCCGGCACCTCCTCGCTCTCCTGGTACAACAGGGGGGGCAGGTGCTCCATCTCCACCACCTGGCCGTGGCACATCAAGGCCGCGTGCTCCACCACGTTGCGCAGCTCGCGCACGTTGCCCGGCCAAGTGTGGGCCATGAGCCGGCTCAGGGCTTGGCGCGAAAAGCCCAGGATGGCCTTGCCCAGCTGACCCTGAGCAGGGCCAACTGGGTCAGGGGGCTGATCTCGCCCACCTCGTCCAAAAAAATGGTGCCGCCGTTGGCCAGTTCGAAGCGCCCCACCTTGCGGCGGATGGCCCCGGTGAAGGCCCCCTTCTCGTGGCCGAAAAGCTCGGAACTCAAGAGGGTCTCGGGGTAGGCCGAGCAGTTGACCACCACGAAGGGGCCGTCGGCGCGCTTGCTGTAGCGGTGGATGGCCTCGGCCAACAGACCCTTGCCGGTGCCCGACTCGCCCTCCAACAGCACCGTGGTGTCGGTGGCCACCACGTTGTCCAACAGGTCGGCCATCTCCTGCACCTGGCTGGAGCCGCCCATGACCTTGGCCAGGTAGCGGCGCATCTCCAGGGTGCGCTGGGCCTGCTGGCGGCCGAAGCGTTCGCTGATGAGGCTTTCGTAGAGGGCGCGGATGCGCAGCATCACCCGCACCCGGCTGAGCATGGTTTCCACGTCCACCGGCTTGGTCAGAAAGTCCTCGGCGCCCAGGTCCAGGGCCTTCAAGGCGTGGGCCTTCTCGCTCAGGGCCGAGAGCACCACCACCGGCAGATAGCGCAGCTTGCCGTCGTCCTTGATGTGCCCCAGCACCTCCCAGCCGCTTAAGCCCGGCAGGATCAAATCCAGGAGCACCAGATCGAACTCCTTGCCCGAGGCCAGGGTCTCTAGGGCCTCCTCGCCGCTGTGGCACAGGTGGGTCTCGTAGCCCTCGCTGGTCATCAGGGCGCGGAAGAAGCCGGCCGAATCCGGGTCATCCTCCACCACCAATATCTGGGCGTCGGGTTTGACCTTGGCCTGCAGGGGGTCGCTCATGGCCCTGGGCTCAGCTCCGGGGGGTGTCCGTGGGCGCCAGGTGGCAGGCCAGGCAGGCGGTAGCCAGGCGGGCCAGGGCCAGGTCCTGGGTCAACTCGGGGCGCGGGGTGTCCTGGCCGCTCAAGAGGCCGGCCTCCATGAGCATGTGGGGGCAGGTGCCGGCGCTCAGGTGCAAGCAGCGGGTCCAGAGGGGATCGGCATCCATGGTGAATTCTCCCCCCACGGCGCTTAAGGCCGCGGCCACGAGTCGTTGGGCGGCAGGATTTTCGAGGATGACGGAAGGAATTGTATCATTTTCGGACAGTAGGCTCAAGTGCTTGTGCGAGGTTTGCCAGGAATCTTTAGCGGGACCTGGGGGCCGCCGGGGGCTGCTATAATCAAGGCCAGGGACAGGGTCGGCCCCCTGACCGGCCGTACACCCACCCCAATTTCAGCGGGAGGGGCCATGATCGAGAAGGTCATCATCATGGGCGCGGCCGGCCGTGACTTTCACAACTTCAACATCTACTTTCGCGGCAACCCCCGCTACCAGGTGGTGGCCTTCACCGCCACCCAGATACCGGCCATCGAGGGCCGGCTCTACCCGCCCGAGCTGGCCGGCCAGGGCTACGAACAGGGCATACCCATCCACGCCGAGGACGAGTTGGCCGAGCTTATCCGCCAGCACCGCGTGGACCTAGTGGCCTTTTCCTACAGCGACGTGCCCCATCTGGATTTGATGCACAAGGCCTCCCTGGTCATGGCCATGGGCGCCGACTTCATCCTCATCGGCGCCACCTACACCATGCTGCGCTCCCGGCGTCCGGTGGTGAGCGTCTGCGCGGTGCGCACCGGTTGCGGCAAATCCCAGACCACCCGCCGGGTCTGCGATATCCTGCAAGCCATGGGCCGGCGTCTGGTGGTGGTGCGCCACCCCATGCCCTACGGCGATCTGCGACGCCAGGCCGTCCAGCGCTTCGCCACCTACCAGGACCTGGACAGCCAGGGCTGCACCATCGAGGAGCGCGAGGAGTACGAGCCCCTGCTGGAGAAGGGCCTGGTGGTCTACGCCGGCGTGGACTACGCCCGCATCCTGGCGGCGGCCGAGGAGGAGGCCGAGGTCATCGTCTGGGATGGCGGCAACAACGACACGCCCTTTTTCTTTCCCAGCCTGCACATCGTGGTCTTTGATCCCCTGCGCGCCGGCCACGAGCTCTTGTACTACCCCGGCGAGACCAATCTGCTCATGGCCCAGGTGGCGGTGATAAACAAGGTGGACAGCGCCACCCCGGCGCAGGTGGATCAGGTGCGCCGCAACATAGAGCGCCACGCCCCGGCGGCCTTCATCGTATTGGCCGACTCGCCGGTCACGGTGGAGGAACCGGAGCGCGTGGCCGGCCGGCGGGTCTTGGTGGTGGAGGACGGCCCCACCCTGACCCATGGCGGCATGGCCTTCGGGGCCGGCGCGGTGGCCGCCCGGCGCCTGGGCGCGGCCGAGCTGGTGGACCCCCGGCCCTTTGCCGTGGGCAGCATCGCCCAGGCCTTTAGCGACTATCCCCACATCGGGCCGGTGCTGCCGGCCGTGGGCTACACGCCCCGGCAGGTCAGCGACTTGGCGGCCACCATCAGCCAGGCTGACTGCGACCTGGTGCTGTTTGCCACCCCCATCCAACTCACCCGCCTGCTGGCCCTGGACAAGCCCGCCCTGCGCGGCCCCACCCTGGAGCAGGCCATCCGGCAGGGCCTGGCCGGGGAGACCGGGCCGTGAGCCCGCGCCAGGCCGCGCCGGTGCTCCTGGTGGCCTTGGGCGGCAACGCCCTGATACAGAAGGGCCAGCAGGGGACCATCGAGGAGCAGTTCGCCAACCTGCGGGAGCCCATCGCCCAGATCGCCCGGCTTTCGCAGCGCCACCGGGTCATCATCACCCACGGCAACGGACCCCAGGTGGGCAACCTCTTGTTGCAGCAGGAGTGCTGCCAGGATGTACCCCGGCTGCCCCTGGAGATACTGGTGGCCCAAACCCAGGGGCAGATCGGCTACATGATCGAGTCCAGCCTGGACAACCAGTTCATGGCCCTGGGCCTGGAGGTCTTCAAGCCCCTGGTGAGCCTCATCAGCTACGTGGTGGTGGATAGGCACGACCCGGCCTTCGCCAACCCCGACAAGCCCATCGGCCCGGTGCTCAGCGATGAGCAAGCGGCCGGCGCGCCCTACCCGGTGATGCGCACCGCCAAGGGCTGGCGTCGGGTGGTGGCCTCGCCCCAGCCCATCAGCATCGTGGAGAAACGCGAGATCAAGCGCCTGATCGGCATGGATTTCATCGTCATCTGCTGCGGCGGGGGCGGCATTTCGGTGGTGCGCCAGGGCCGGCACTTCGCGGGCGTGGACGCGGTGATTGACAAAGACCTGGCATCGTCTCGCCTGGGCCTGGAGGTGGGGGTGGATATCTTCTGCATGGCCACCGACGTGCCCGGCGCGGCCCTGGATTTTGGCCAGCCCGGGGAGCGCGTTCTGGATAGCCTGAGTCTGGCCCAGGCCCGCCGCCACCTGGATGAAGGGCAGTTTCACGCCGGCAGCATGGGACCCAAGGTGCGGGCGGCGCTCATGTTCCTGGAGGGCGGTGGTAAAAGCGCCCTGATCTGCTCCACCAGTCAGATCGAGGCCGCCCTGGCGGGGAAGGCGGGCACCCAGTTCGTGCCCTAGGCGCCGGGGGCGTCCAGGCCTCCGCCGGCCTCGATGCCCGGTGCCGGGCAGCCCTTCACTCCCAGGCCCCGGGCCAGGTTGACCACGAAGTCCTGCACGTTGGTGAGGATGGCCCGCGCGGTCAGCGAGCCCCGGTCGGCCAGCTTGTTGGCCGCGAACTCGCTCATGTCTACGGTGTAGAAATACACTGGCCGTACCGCTCCATCCTCGGCCACCTGGTAGCTGGGCACCATGTTGCCGGCGGCGATGGCGTGCAGTTGGGTGGCCAGGCCCAAGACCGTGGTGGCCCGGCGCAGGATCTGGCGCATGCGGTCCTGGGCCTGGTAGACGTCGGCGATCACCCCGGGCAGGGGGCCGTCGTCGCGGATGGAGCCGGCCAGCACCAGGGGCAGGCCCTTTTTCAGGCAGGCCCGCACAACGCCATCCTTGACCAGGCCCTGCTCCAGGGCCGCCTGGATGCCCCCTAGGCCGCGCATGGTGTTGATCACGTCCAGGTGGTGGTAATGGCCCAGGGCAGCCCGGCGCTGGGAGTATATCTCCTGGCCCAGGGCGGTGCCCAAAAGCGAGGCCTCCAGGTCGTGGGTGGCTAAAGCGTTGCCAGCCAGCACGGCGTGGGCATAACCGTCCTCGATCAGGCCGGCCATGGCCTGGCGGGCGTCGGCGTCGAACACAAGAGCCGGACCCAGCACCCATACGATGCAGCCGTGGCCGCGCTCGAAGCGCAATAGGTCATAGAGCTGATCGTAGTCTATGGAAAAGGGCGACTCGCGGCTGAGCTGGCCGCGAAAGGCGAACTTGTCGGCCGCCTGGGCGGGCGGGCTGAAGGCCGTGGTGTGCAGGTAGATGCCGTCCTCGCCGTTCTCGCGCCGGCCCAGGGCCACGGGTTGGCCGGCCTGGAGGTGACGGAACTCCACGACCTCCAGCTCGCCATGGCCGGTCCGCGCCACCACGCAGTCCATGCGCGATTGCTTGAGCAGGCGCCAGACGCCGGGCTCCACTTGCAGATACTCGGGAAAGATGGAGGTGGCGTGATAGCCCTGGGGCGCCACGCCGTCCGCCGGGGCCGGGGCGAAGCGGGCCAAGGGCGCCCCGGCCAGGGGGGACTCATGGAAGCGCGGCGGATGATAAGTCGGCAGGCTGAAAGGCATGGTGGCCGTCTCCTTCATGGGGGTCAGCAGACCCACTGGTCCTCGCGGCCCACGGGCGCGAAGCCCCGGCGCATGGTGTTCTCGGTGACGCAGCGGGCGTCCATGAATTGCAGCAGGTAGTCCGGGCCGCCGGCCTTGAAGCCCAGGCCCGCGATGCCGAAGCCGCCG
>JACQYR010000040.1:11237-32343 GCA_016208115.1 Desulfarculus sp. | reverse complement strand
AGACGGCGGCCCAGCGCCTGGGCCGGCCGGTGGCCTATCTCCTGGGCCGGGACATCCATGACTTCATGCCTCCCGAGCTGGCCCAGAGCCGGCGCCAGTATTTGAAACAGGCGGTGCAAAGCGGCCAAGAGGCGCGCTTCCGGGACCAGCGAGGGGACAGGTATTTCGATCATCACCACTGCCCCATCACCGACGACCAGGGCCGGGTCAGCCAGGTGGCCGTCTTCGCGGTGGACATCACCGACAGCGTGCGGACCCAAGAGCGCCTGGCCCAGGCCCTGGAGGGGCTGGAGGCCACGGTGCGCGAGCGCACCCGGGAACTCAGGGAGGAGATCACCCAGCGCCAGGCGGCCCAGGAGGCCCTGGAGGAGAGCCAGCAGCGCCTGCGCCGGGCCGTGCAATGGGCGCCCCTGCCCATGATGATCCACGCCGAGGACGGCGAGGTGCTGTTGGTCAACGACGCCTGGCGAGAGCTTTCCGGCTACACCCAGGCCGACATCCCCACCGTGGAGCGCTGGGCCGATCTGGCCTACGGCCCCGGGCAGGAGTGGATCAAGAAGGCCATCTACAAGCTCTATCACCTGGATCGCCACCTGGACGCCGGCGAGTTCCAGGTGCGCGCCAAGGACGGCCGCCTGCTCATATGGCATTTCAGCGGCGCCTCCCTGGGCACGGGCGCCGACGGCCGGCGGCTGGCCATCAGCGTGGCCATGGACGTCACCCAGCGCCGGCAGGACGAGGAGGCCCTGCGCCTGGAGCGCCGCCGGTTGAGCAGCGTCATCGCCGGCACCAACATCGGCACCTGGGAGTGGAACGTGCAGACCGGCCACACCGTGTACAACCAGCGCTGGGCCGAGATGCTGGGCCATACCCTGGAGGAGTTGGCCCCCTTGAGCATCCAGACCTGGCTGGACCTGGCCCACCCCCAGGACCTGGCGGCGTCCAACGAGCTTGTGCGGAAGCACTTCGCCGGCGAGCTGGACTACTACGACTGCGAGTGCCGCGTGCGGCACAAGGACGGCCACTGGGTGTGGGTGCACGACCGGGGCAAGGTGGTGGAGTGGACCGCCGAGGGCCAGCCGCTAATCATGTCCGGCACCCACGCCGACATAACCCAGCGCAAGCAGGCCGAGGAGAAGATCAGCTCCCTGGCCCGCTTCCCCAGCGAGAACCCCAACCCGGTGATGCGCTTCACCGCCGAGGGCTCCCTGCTCTACGCCAACGAGGCGGCGGCCAGTCTGTTGCGGAAGCTGTGGGCCGGGCGCGACGACCGGGAGGAGCAGCCCCGCAGCTTCCGGGACGCCGCCTCCTGGGCCCTGGCCACCGGCCAACTGCAAACCGCCGAGGTGCAGGCCGGCGACGACATCTACACCCTCACCTTCGTGCCCGTGGCCGGGGCGGGCTACGTCAACGTCTACGGCATGGACATAACCGGGCGCAAGCGGGCCGAGGAGTCCATCCGGGTGCTGGCCAAGTTTCCCGACGAGAACCCCAACCCGGTGCTCAGGGTCTCGGCCCAGGGGGTCATCAACTACGCCAACCAGGCCTGCCAGCGCTGCCTGGGGGCTGACAACTGCCAGGTGGGGCAGGCGGCCCCGGCCATCCTGGCCCCGGGGCTGGAGTTGGAGCGGGCGGCGGGAGAAGGGGGCGAGTTCGAGGTGGAGGTGTCGGGGCGCACCTTCCTCTTCTCGGCGGCCCCCATTTCCGAGACCGGCGATATCTACCTCTACGGCCGCGACGTCACCGAGCGCCGCCAACTGGAGCACCAGCGCCAGATGGCCGGCGTGGTCTTCGACAACAGCCTGGAGGGCATCATCATCGCCGACCCCCAGGGCAAGGTGCAGATGGTCAACGCCGCCTACACCGGCATCACCGGCTACGAGGCCAGCGAGATCATCGGCAAGGACCTGAACGTCTTCCGCTCCGAGCAGGACGACCAGGCCTTCTACCAGGAGCTGTGGGAGGGCCTGACCCACCGGGGGCGCTGGAGCGGCGAATACTGGAACCGCCGCAAGGACGGCGAGGCCTACCCCGAGTGGATCAACGTGGTGCTGGTCAGGGACACCCAGGGCAATATCGCCAACTTCGTGGTGATCTTCCACGACATCACCGACATCAAGAGCAAAGAGGAGCGCATCAAGCACCAGGCCTATCACGACGCGCTAACCGGGCTGCCCAACCGGGTCTTGTTCAACGACCGCCTGGGCCAGGCCATCGCCCACGCCGAGCGCGAGGGCTCGCGCCTGGCGGTGGCCTTTTTGGACCTGGACAACTTCAAGCGCGTCAACGACAGCCTGGGGCACCAGGCCGGCGACCAGTTGTTGCAGGAGACGGCCCGCCGTCTTAAAAGCTGCCTGCGCGAGACCGACACCGTCTCGCGCCTGGGCGGCGACGAGTTCACCATCATCCTGCCCGAGGCCAGCCGGCCCCAGGCCACCATGGAGGTCACCAGCAGGATCGTGGGGGCCCTGGCCCAACCCTTCTTGATTCAGGGGCACGAGCTGTTCATCACCACCAGCATGGGCATCACCTTCTACCCCGACGACGCCAAGGACGCCGAGGGCCTGCTCAAGAACGCCGACATGGCCATGTACCGGGCCAAGGACCAGGGGCGCAACAACGTACAGCTCTTCACCCCCGCGCTGAACACCGAGATGCAGCACCGCCTGCGCCTGGAGTCCCAACTGCGCCAGGCCCTGGAGCGCGACGAGTTCATCCTGCACTACCAGCCCAAGCTGGACGTGGCCTCGGGCCTGGTGGTGGGCATGGAAGCCCTGGTGCGCTGGCAGCGCCCCGGCCAGGGACTGGCCATGCCCGGCTCCTTCATCGCCCTGGCCGAGGAGACCGGCCTGATCCTGCCCATGGGCGAGGTGGTGCTGGCCAAGGCCTGCCAGCAGACCCAGGCCTGGCGCCAGACCGGCCACCCCTACCTGTGCGTCTCGGTCAACCTCTCGCCCCGCCAGTTCGAACAGGAGAACCTGGTGGAGATGGTGGAGGGCATCCTGGGCCAGACCGGCCTGCCCTCGGTCTGCCTGGAGCTGGAGATCACCGAGGGGGCCATGATGAAGAGCGTGGAAAAGGCCCTGGCCAAGCTGGTGGGCCTGGCCTCCATGGGGGTGCGCCTGAGCCTGGACGACTTCGGCACCGGCTACTCCTCCCTTAGCTACTTGAAGCGCTTTTCCCTAAGCTCGCTCAAGATAGACCAGACCTTCGTACGCGACCTGACCGTGGACGCCAACGACGCGGCCATCGTGCAGACCATCATCGCCATGGGCCACGCCCTGGGTCTGCAGGTGGTGGCCGAGGGCGTGGAGACCCTGGAGCAGCTCAGTTTCCTGCGCACCCACGGCTGCGACGAGTACCAGGGCTATTATTTCAGCCGGCCCCTGGCCCCCGAGAGGTTCCTGGCCCTCTTGACGGGGGCGCCCCTGGCCTGAAAAATTGGCCGGCGGCCCCGGCTTAACCGATAGAGTGAAACACCCATGGGCCCCAAGATAGACTCCGCCCTGCTCTCCGGCCTGGCCATCGTGCTGTGCATCGGCCTGCTCTGCGGCCTGGGCGCCTACCATGACTACCGGGCCACCATCCAGGAAACCCACGGCAAGCTGGGCGCCCTGGCCCGCTCGGCCGACGAGCAGATCAGCGGCCATCTCAAGGCCATGGACCTGTTGCTCAAGGACGTGGCCGCCCAGGTGCTGGAGCGTGGCACCGGCAAGGCCGCCGAGCTGGAACCGTACATGCGCATCCGCTCGCGCTTTTTGCCCGAGATACGCACCGTGATAGTCACCGACGCCCAGGGGACCATCGTGGCCACCACCCTGGGGGATATCAATCGGGGCTTCGACGCCAGCGGCCGAAGCTATTTCCAGGCCCCCCGCCAGCAGCCCGGCCAGGACCGCTACTTCGTCTCGCCGCCCCTTTTGGTCAGCACCGGGGCCGAGGTGGTGGTGGTCTCGCGGGCCATCCTGGACCAGGACGGACGCTTCCTGGGGGTGGCCACCGTGTCGCTCTCGCCCAAGTTCTTCGAGGACATCCTGCACAGCGTGCTGCCCGAGCCCGACGGATCGGCGGTCTTGGTGGGCGACAACCAAATGGTGCTGGCCCGGCTGCCCGAGCCCGGCAAGTGGCGGGGCTTCTCCCTGGATAAGGCCTCTGGCCTGGCCGGCCACCTGCGCTCGGGCCGGCGGGCCACCACCTTCCACGCGGTGGCCGCCACCGACCAGCAAGAGCGCCTGGCCATCATCCGCGGCACCGACGCGCCCGGCTTGACGGTCATCGTCTCCCAGCTAACCAGCACCGCCCTGGCCCCCTGGCTGAGGCAGACGCTGTTCAACGCCGCGGGATTCCTGGCCGTGGCGGTGGTGACCCTTTTCCTGGTGCAGGTCTCCCGCCGGCGGCTTAAGCAGGCCCGGCAGGCCCAGGCCGGCCTGCGCCAGGCGGCCCAGGAACTGGAGGCCCGCGTGGCCCAGCGCACCCAGGACCTGCAAGCTACCGTGGCCCAACTGGAGCGCGAGGCCGCCCAGCGCCGCCAGGCCCAGGAGGCCCAGAAGGCCAGCGAGGAGCGCTACCGCAACCTCTTCGAGACCGCCCAAGAGGGCATCGTGGGCCTGGACCTGGAGCATTGCATACTCTTCTGCAACCAGCGCTTCGCCCAGATGCTGGGCCGCGATCACCAGGGGTTGCCGGGGCAAAACTACGACGACCTCGTCCACTCCGAGGACCGCCCGGACATGGAGCACCGCCGCCGCTTGCGCCGCCGGGGGCACAGCGACAACTTCGAGCGGCGCCTGCTGAAAAAGGATGGCTCGGTGCTGTGGACCTGGATAACCGCCAGCCCCCTGCGCGGCCCGGACGGCCAGGTGGCCGGCTCCTTCGCCATGGTCACCGACATCAGCGCCCGCAAGGCCGCCGAGCGCCAGGTCATGCTCAACAAGAACCGCCTGGACAGCCTGCTCCTGATCTCCCAATATCAGGCCCAGGGCATCGAGGACCTCTTGGACCTGGCCCTGCGGGAGGCCCTCAAGCTCACCGGCAGCAAGCTGGGCTACGTCTACCTCTACGACCATCAGGACCGGCGCTTCACCCTCAACAGCTACTCTCGCGAGGTCATGGAGGCCTGCACCATCCAGAAGCCCCGCGCCCAATACGAGCTGGATCACACCGGCCTGTGGGGCGAGGTGGTGCGCCAGGGCCAGCCCATACTGGTCAACGACTTCCAGGCCCCCCACCCCCACAAGCGCGGCTACCCAGAGGGCCACGCCCATCTGAAAAGTTTCCTGAGCATCCCCGTCTTCAGCGGCGGCGAGGTCAAGGCCGTGGTGGGCGTGGCCAACAAGGACCAGGACTACGACGAACTGGACATCACCCAACTCAGCCTGATGATGGAGGCCGTGTGGCGGGTGGTGGAACGCTGGCGCAACCAGGCCGAGCTGCGCCTGGCCAAGGAGCAGGCCGAGGCCGCCAACCAGGCCAAGAGCCAGTTCCTGGCCAACATGAGCCACGAAATACGCACCCCCATGAACGCCATCATCGGCATGACCGACCTGGTGTTGGAGGGTCAGCTCAGCCACCAGCAGCGCGACTACCTAAGCCTGGTCAAGTCCTCCTCCCGCCACCTGCTGGCCCTCCTGGGCGACATCCTGGACCTCAGCAAGATCGAGGCCGGCAAGCTGGAGCTGGTCAACGCCCCCTTTGGCCTGCGGGCCGGCCTGGAGGACACCCTGCGCATCCAGGCCCAGCGCGCCCGCGACAAGGGCCTGGAACTCATCCACCGCCTGCACCCCGATGTGCCCGACGCCCTGGTGGGCGACCTGGAGCGCCTGCGCCAGGTGCTGCTCAACCTGGTGAGCAACGCCATCAAGTTCACCGAGGAGGGCGAGGTATTGGTGCAGGTGGGCGCGGACCGGATCACCGCCCAGGAGGTGCTGCTCAAGGTGGCGGTCACCGACTCGGGCATCGGCATCAACCCGGACAAGGCGGCCCTGGTCTTCGAGCCTTTTGCCCAGGCCGACGCCACCACCACCCGCCGCTACGGCGGCACCGGCCTGGGCCTGGCCATCAGCCGCCAACTGGTGCGCATGATGGGCGGTCAGATTTCCCTGGACAGCGCCCCCGGCCAGGGCTCCACCTTCACCTTCACCGCCCGCCTGGCCCTGGACCCCAACGCCTCGGCCCAGGCCGGCCCGGTGGCGGCGCCCATGGCGCCACTCCAGGAGGCCCCGCCGGCCCAGGGGTTGCGCATACTCCTGGCCGAGGACAACCTGGTCAACCAGAAGCTGGCCACCATCCTGCTGGAGCGGCGCGGCCACCAGGTCAAGGTGGCCGCCAACGGCCAGGAGGCCCTGGCCGCCCTGGAGCAGGGCACCCACGACCTGGTACTCATGGACGTGCAGATGCCGGTCATGGACGGCCTGGAGGCCACGGCGGCCATCCGCCGCCGCGAGGCACGCCAGGGCGGCCATCTGCCCATCATCGCGCTGACCGCCCACGCCCTCAAGGGCGACCGCGAGCGCTTCCTGGCCGCCGGCATGGACGACTACCTCACCAAGCCCCTGGACCCAGAGCGCCTCTTCGAGATAATACAAGCCTGGGGCCGCGTGCCTCGGCGGGCATAAGATGCGCCCGCCGGGGCCGCCCGGCCCGCGCCTTGCCCCTTGGCCCGGCGGCCGCTTGATGCTAGGCTAGCGCCACAGGCAAGGGGGTACCCATGACCGAGGACCTGCTCTACTACGGCGACAACCTGGAGATCCTGGGGCGCTACCTGGCCGACGAGTCGGTGGACCTGATCTACCTGGACCCGCCCTTCAAGAGCGACCAGGACTACAACGTGCTCTTCGCCGAGCAGGACGGCTCGCGCTCCGCCGCCCAGATCAAGGCCTTTGGCGACACCTGGCGCTGGGACGCCGCCGCCGTGGCCGCCTTTGACGGCGTGGTGACTTCCCCGCACGGCCGCGTGGCGGCCACCATGCAGGCCTTCCACGCCATGCTGGGTCCCAGCGACATGCTGGCCTATCTGGCCATGATGGCCCCCCGCCTGCTGGAGTTGCGCCGGGTCTTGAAGCCAACCGGCAGCATCTATCTGCACTGCGACCCCACGGCCAGCCATTACCTGAAGCTGCTGCTGGACGCGGTGTTCGGGCCACAGATGTTCAGGAACGAAATATCGTGGAAGAGGTCACAGCCCAAGAGCCACGCTTACGTAAACTTCCCCAATTGCCATGATATTATTTTTAGGTATTCAAAGACCGAAAGGGTTGTTTTCAATAAACAATATACGCCACACGACAAGGGTTATGTGAAAAAGTTTTATAAATATACGGACGAGGAAGGCCGCAGATATAGGCTGGATAACTTGGCGAATCCAAACAAGAACCGCCCTAACCTTACCTATGAATTTCTAGGAGTTACCAGGGTTTGGCGATGGACCAAAGACAGGATGAATAAGACCCTCCAAGAAGGCAGGATCATCCAAAAAAAGCCAGGAGGCGTTCCTCAATATAAGCGTTATCTTGACGAAATGCCTGGGACACTGGTAACTGACAACTGGGATGATATCGAACATCTGCACGCCTCCATGGCCGAGATGCTGGGCTACCCCACCCAGAAGCCCGAGGCCCTCTTGGAGCGCATAATCCAGGCCTCCAGCAACCCCGGCGACGTGGTGCTGGACCCCTTCTGCGGCTGCGGCACGGCCATCGCCGCGGCCCAGCGCCTGGGCCGCCGCTGGATGGGCATAGACATCACCCACCTGGCCATCACCCTCATCAAGCACCGCCTGCACCACGCCTTTGGCGACCAGGCCCAGTTCAAGGTGGTGGGCGAGCCGGTGGACATGGCCGGGGCCCGCGACCTGGCCAAGAGCGACCCCTACCAGTTCCAGTGGTGGGCCCTGGGCCTGGTGGACGCCCGCCCGGTGGAGCAAAAGAAAGGCGCCGACCGGGGCATTGACGGCCGGCTGTTCTTCCGCGACGACCCCAAGGGACCCTTGCGCCAGATCGTGCTCTCGGTCAAGGCCGGCACCACCGGCCCCACCCACGCGCGCGACCTGCGCGGGGTGATCGAGCGCGAGAAGGCCGCCCTGGGCGTGCTGATAACCATGCAGGAGCCCACCCAGAAGATGCGCGAGGAGGCCGCCGAGGCCGGCTTCTACGCCTCGCCGGCGGGGTCGCGCCACCCCCGCCTGCAACTGCGCACCATCGGGGAGCTCCTGGCCGGCCAGGGCCTGGACTACCCCCGCTACGCCGAGAACCTCACCTTCAAGAAGGCCCCCAAGGCCCAGCGCTCGGGGCCGGTGAACGGCAGCCTGTTTTAGCCCAAGCCTTGCCTGGCAAAACGACTAGTCCCGGCGGGAGCCGGTTAGGCCGGCCAGGGCGGCAACCCCGCCCGACCCGTATATGCCCAACGGGGGGCACCCCGCCCCGACCCGTTTACGCCGGCCCGGGCACCGGGTGCCTGGCAAACCGGTGGGAATCGTGGCACAATACAACCACGCCCGCCCCAGGGCCGGCATGTGAAGCCAGGGGCAAAACGCAAAATTTTGTTGACTTGACTTTGCGCCCGTGTTAGCAAGGTTCGACCGCCGTATGTGGCCGAACAAGCGGCGCACCATGCCGGGACCTGGGGAGGTCGCGGGGCTGCCTAAGCCAGCGGGATGGCCGGCAGCGGCTGGCAATGGGGGCCAGGCCACCAAAACATAAAGGGCCATGAGCCCTTGGGGCGGTTGGCGTGGGCCGATTTTTCAGCGAACAGACGCGGGAATACCTGCGCTTGCTGGCCAGGGTCAGCTCTCTGGGCATCTCCATAGTGCTGGCCACGGTGATGGGGTTCGGCCTGGGCTACTGGGTGGATACCCTCTGGGAGGGCTGGACGGCGCCTTGGGGCAAGCTGGTGGGGCTTTTGATCGGCATCGCCGCCGGCTACAACAACATCTATATAATGATCAAACGTTCCAAGGATCTGTGAGGCGCTTGAGCTTGGGGCATAAGCCGCTGACCATGGAATTCGCCGAGGCCGGGATGCTGCGCACCTTGTGGTGGGGCAACGTGGCCACCTTTGCCCTGGTCTCGGCCGGGGCATTGGCCCTGGTCAACTGGCGTAGCGCTTTCAGCGTGATGATCGGCGGGGTGATCGCCCTCATCAACTACCAGCTCCTGGAACGCACCGTGCGCAAGAGCATCCTGCCCCGCGAGAAGCACGGCGTGATGCGCAAGGTTTTGGTCAAGTACTATCTGAGGTTTGCGGCAACGGCCCTGGTGCTCTTCGTGTTGGTGCGCCAGGGTTGGGCGGAGCCGTTGGGACTACTGGTGGGCCTGTCGGTGGTGATGGTCACCATCGTCATCTGGGGGGCCTGCCAGGCACGCAAGTTGAGCAAGGAGGCCCATTAGCTTATGGAACATCCATTTCTTATCGTGCCCTGGCTCTTGCACAAAGCGCACATCTACTTCCACACCAACGTGCTCTACTCCTGGCTCATCATCGTCTTTTTGGTGGTGGTGGCCAAGCTGGCCGTGGGCACGGTCAAGATGATCCCCGCTGGCGGGCAGAACTTCTTCGAGGTGGTCATCGGCGGCTTCGAGGACTTCATGGTGGACGTCATGGGGCATGAGGGCCGGCCCTTCTTCCCCCTGATCTGCACCCTGTTCCTCTACATCCTGTGCATGAACTGGATCGGCCTCATCCCCGGCATGGGCTCGCCCACCGCCGACATCAACACGCCCTTGAGCATGGCCATCGTGGTCTTCCTCACCACCCACGTGGTGGGCATCAAGCACCACGGCGCGGGGTACGTCAAGCACTTCATGGGACCGGTGGGCTGGCTGGCGCCCCTGATCTTCCCCATCGAGATCATCAGCCACCTCTCCCGCGTGCTGAGCCTCACCTTCCGTCTCTTCGGCAACGTGCTGGGCGAGGACCTGGTGCTGGCCATCCTGCTGCTCTTGGCCGGCGCCTTCTTCGCGCCCCTGCCCATGATGTTCCTGGCCATCTTCACCAGCTTTGTGCAGGCCTTCATCTTCAGCCTGCTGACCATGCTCTACATCGCGGGCTCCATCGAGCACGCCCACTAAGAGAAACCGAGCTTCGTTTGGAAGAAGGCACATACCGCAACGTTATCTAGGAGGAGTTGGGATGAAAAAGTTTTCCGTGACCGCCGTTCTGACCGGCCTGATGGTCCTGGGCATCTCCGCCGTGGCGATGGCCGCCGACGCCGGCGCCATGGCCGAGGCCGCCAAGCTGTTCGCCTCCACCGTGATGGCCGCTGGCCTGGGCATCGGCATCGCCGCCTTCGGTACCGGCATCGGCCAGGGCCTGGCCGTGAAGGGCGCCGTCGAGGGCACCGCCCGCAACCCCGAGGTCTCCGGCAAGATCACCGTGACCATGCTCATCGGTCTGGCCATGATCGAGTCCCTGGCCATCTACGCCCTGGTTATCTGCTTGATCCTGCTCTACGCCTACCCCATGGCCGAGCCGGTCAAGAAGTTCATCGGCATGTAACAAGCCGGCCGGGCCGGGTCCGCCAGGGCCCGGCCTGGTTTTTGTTCCCGCATGTGCCCGATATCACGATCACAATAGAGCAAGCCCATGAAGTTCATGAAGATCCCCGCCGCCACCATCACCCGGCTGTCCATCTATTCCCGGGCCTTGGAGGCCATGGCGGAGGAGGGGGTCTCGGTGGTCTCCAGCAAGCACCTGGCCGACGTGTGCAGCGTCAACCCGGCGCAAATACGCAAGGACTTGGCCTATTTCGGGCAGTTCGGCGTGCGGGGGGTGGGCTACTTCGTCAAGGAGCTTCTGTTCGACATCAAGAAGATCCTGGGCCTGAACAAGCAGTGGAACCTGGCCATCGTGGGCATGGGCAACCTGGGCTGCGCGCTTCTTGCCCACCAGAACTTCAGCAAGCAGGGCTACCGCTTCGCCTGCGCCTTTGACGCCGACCTGATGAAGGTGGGGCGCAAGCTGGCCACGGGGCTACTGATTCACTCCGTGGACGAGCTGGTGCGCGTCTGCCGCGACACCGGCGCCGAGATAGGCGTCATCTGCACCCCGCCCGACAAGGCCCAGGAGATCGCCAATCGCTTCCTGGAGGTGCCGGTCAAGGCCATCCTCAACTTCGCGCCCACCCAGATTCAGGTGCCAGACGGCTGCAAGGTGGAGAACGTGGACTTCACGGTCAAGCTGGATAACCTGGCGTATCACCTGACGGCGGGGTAGATTTTAATTATTATCAAGCGATAACGGCTTAAGCGATTTTAGCTGGTATTTAATTTTCTCTTCCCCAGTTGCTTGAACTATTTCTAGCACTTCCCGAATGATTACGTTATAAGTAGCGCTCATTGTAGCGGTTGTGGCATCACTCATTGCCTCGTCAAGGATCTTGCCAGAGTACCTCTCATCATTATCCACATCGATAATTTCAAATGTCTTTCTCCTTAAGGTTATTCCGGTT
This sequence comes from Desulfarculus sp., assembly GCA_016208115.1. GTDB lineage: Bacteria > Desulfobacterota > Desulfarculia > Desulfarculales > Desulfarculaceae > JACRDC01. Next base: position 20,900 of record JACQYR010000040.1, on the reverse strand, counting down.
AACTGGCCAACCATCGCGTATTCATCAGGGATTTCTGACTCAAATTTATTAACGACTAGGCTAGTTGCTACAGCAATCTTTACTGGCATTATGGCCATGCCATTAACATTAGGGTCTGGCGAGGCCCATTGAATCATTAGCCCAGTGTTTGTATTAACAATATGCTTCAATAGCGCGCCATACCGGCGGGCCGAAGTGCTTTTTAGCTCCTGAAAATAAAGCCTTAGGCGCTTTTCGTCGGCCCCCGCTTCGATCAGAGCGAACAACGTTTTTAGAATACTTCCCAACTCAGATTCACCAAATAGTCCGGTGAATTGTGGCGAGCTTAGCAGAACACCAAAGGAACCGGCCCTAACTCCCCAAACTTCGAGTCGCAGACCTTCAAGATATTCCTTTATTTTAAATTTCCTTTTCTTTATCGCACGCGCCTTGACTCGGCCTACAGAATCAATAACCATCTGTAATAATGTTAAAAATCCTCCGAGGTAATTAGCTGGAATCTCGGTTTTATTTTTCGACGAGGGGTCTAATTCAAGATAAACAGCCTCTCGGTTGGTCTGCTGTGCTCTTGCTGATATTTGAGCTTCGGGCAGATCTACTACCGGTAATTCTTGTTCCGATAATAGTTCGCCCCCCTCGGGGAGATTATCCTGAACCACATCGGTTGACTTCAAAAAAACGGATTCAGATTTGTCGAAATCTGAGGCAAAGCTAACTTCGCAAAGATAACCATCTTCTGGCTCGCTAAATGCACTTTTTAAATCTATTTTGCCGGTTCTGATTTGATTAAAGCGGAGCTTTGAGACTGGCAAGAAATAATAAACTTCTTTACTAAGTGTTGAATCTATCCACAAAGCAATGAATATTTGACCAGTTTTACTGTAACAAGAAAATAAGCGAGGTGCGTCGTAATAGTCATATACCTCCAGGATAACAATATTACCCAGATTAGGAATATATGGAAGGTTTATACCTGTCATGACCAAGTTACTTTGTAAAAATAGCAAAGTAGGGTAATGGGTCTATATCATTAGGTACCCACCACGTGGTATGAGAGCTAAGGGTTCTGTTTTTTTCATTGCCGCTGTCCATTTTCCCGAGAGCGTCATTAAGCTGTGCAGCGGCAACATACTGTTGTCTGAATTTCGAAAACCTTCTTCTGGCGCGAGCTATATCATCGTAGCTGGTGTACACGGAAAGGCCAGCAGCAGTACATGGATTGTTATAGTAGGCGTCTGGGTATCTTAGTAGATGTGGAATAAAATCTTGGGCGCTAGGCGGGTTGTGTTCTACAAAACGATAGACCTTGCCTGCAGGGTTTCTGCAAGTCGATGGAGGACAATTAGGTGGATAATATGCAGGCCATTCCATTATAAATTCATCCCCCAATAAAATAGAGCCCACCAGCCGCGCACAGCTGTGGGCTAAAAATGTAGTACACTGACCATGCCGCGCCTCCCCCCTGCGCGGAAAGATTATTTGTCACGATGCCATAGAAGAGCCGGCCTGTCAATTTCAAAAGCTATGGTGCTAACTCCCCAGCACCCTTTTCAAATACTACCCCGTGTAGCTCTCCACCACTCCCGCGATCTGCTCCGGGGCGCCGCTGGCGATGATCTGGCCGCCTTGGTCGCCGCCCTCGGGGCGCGACGGCAAAGTGCCTACTCCTCCAGCAGCGGGCGCAGCTTGTCGGCCAGGGGCGGCAGGTCTTCCTTCACGATGTCCCAGATCATGTGCAGGCTGACACCGTCGTAGTCGTGGATGAGCACGTCGCGGGTACCGGCCATGTACTTCCAGGGTATGTGCGGGTGGCGCTCGCGGAACTCGGCGGGCAGCTTCTTCACCGCCTCGCCCATGATGGCCAGCCGGTGCAACACGGCGTCCTGCTTCTCACGGCTGGCCAGGAAGGCTTCCTTGTCCACCCCGTCCAGGTATTCCTGAATGGCCAGGATAGAATCGTAGATATCCTCGATGAGCAGCAGCGGGTCCTTTTTCATAGAATGCTAACCGCCTCGTCCAGCACCCGCTCGCGGATGCGTTGGCGCAGCAGGTCATACTCAATCATCTCCACCTTGCGCCCGGCGGCTTGGCAAAGCTCTTCGTACAGGTCAACCAAATCATAGAGGCTCATGCGCGGGGCCGGCCGGTACTCCACCAGCAAATCCAGGTCGCTGTCCGGGCGGGCCTCGCCGCGCGCCACGGAGCCGAAGATGCCGGCCCGCACCACGCCGTAGCGCCGCAGCACCGGCAGCAGGCGCTGGGCCAGGTCGCGCAGGTCCGGGGACAGGTTGGGCGCGGGCTGGTTCATGGGGCTATTTTGGCATATTGGCGGGGGCATGGAAACTGGGAAGCGTAAACCCCCTCACCCCGTCCCTCTCCCCCCGTGGGGGCGAGGGGGTGGAACGGGAGCCGGCAAGGCAGGTTGGGGCGGCAAGGCCCCCCGACCCGTTAATGCCCTGCCGGGGGCACCCGGCTCAAGACCCTCTTCAAATACTGCCCCGTGTAGCTCTCCTGCACCGCCGCCACCTGCTCGGGCGTGCCCTCGGCGATGATCTGGCCGCCCTTGTCTCCCCCCTCGGGACCCAGGTCAATGATCCAGTCGGCGGTCTTGATGACCTCCAGGTTGTGCTCGATGACCACCACGGTGTTGCCCATGGCCTTGAGGCTTGTGAGCACCGCCATGAGCTTCTCGATGTCGGCGAAGTGCAGGCCCGTGGTGGGCTCGTCCAGGATGTAGAGGGTGCGCCCGGTGGCGCGCTTGCCCAACTCGCGGCTTAGCTTCACGCGCTGGGCCTCGCCGCCGCTCAAGGTGGTGGCGCTCTGGCCCAGCTTGAGGTAGCCCAGGCCCACGTCCACCAGGGTCTCCAGCTTCTGGCGGATGGCCGGCACCGCGTCGAAGAACTCCAGGGCCTGGTTGCCGGTCATGTCCAGCACCTCGGCGATGTTCTTGCCCTTGTAGCCAACCTCCAGGGTGTCGCGGTTGTAGCGCAGGCCGTGGCAGACCTCGCAGCGCACGTACACGTCGGGCAAAAAGTGCATCTCGATCTTGATGATGCCGTCGCCGTCGCAGGCCGGGCAGCGCCCGCCGCGCACGTTGAAGCTAAAGCGTCCCGGCTTGTAGCCCCGGGCGCGGGCCTCGGGGGTCTGGGCGAAAAGCTCGCGGATGGGCGTGAAGACGCCGGTGTAGGTGGCCGGGTTGGAGCGCGGGGTGCGGCCGATGGGCGACTGGTCTATGTCTATGACCTTGTCCAGAAGCTCCAGGCCCCGTATCTGGCTGACCGCCCCGGCGCGCTCGCGGGAGCGGTACAGGCGCTGGGCCAGGGCCTTGTACAGGGTGTCCAGCACCAAGGACGACTTGCCCGAGCCGCTGACCCCGGTCACGCAGGTCATCAGGCCGATGGGGAAGCGGGCGTCAATGCCCCTGAGGTTGTGCTCGCCGCAGCCCAAAAGCTCGATCCAGCCGCGCTGGGGCTTACAACGCTTCTTGGGCACGGGGATGGCGCGGACGCCCGATAGATACTGGCCGGTGAGCGAGTGCTTGTCTTTCAGCAGCTTGGCCGGCGGGCCGCTGAAGACCACCTCGCCGCCGTGGCGGCCGGCCCCCGGACCCATGTCTATGACGTGGTCGGCGGCGCGGATGGTGTCCTCGTCGTGCTCCACCACCAGCACGGTGTTGCCCAGGTCGCGCATCTTTTTCAGCGTGTCCAGGAGGCGCTGGTTGTCGCGCTGGTGCAGGCCGATGGAGGGCTCGTCCAAGACGTAGAGCACGCCCACCAGGGCCGAGCCGATCTGGGTGGCCAGGCGGATGCGCTGGCCCTCGCCGCCGGAGAGGGTGCCCGAGGTGCGGTCCAGGGTGAGGTAGTCCAGGCCCACGTCCTGCATGAAGCCCAGGCGCTGGGTGATCTCCTTGAGCACCTTCTCGGCGATCAGGGCCTCGCGGGCGGCCAGCCTGAGGCCCTGGAAAAAGGTCATGGTCTCGCGCACCGGTAGCCGCGTCAGCTCAAAGATATTCAGCCCGCCCACGTGGATGGCCAGGGAGGTGGGTTTGAGGCGCGCGCCCCCGCAGGTGGGGCAGGGCTGGGAGTTCATGTAGCGGTCGAACTCCTCGCGGATGGCCTGACTGGTGGTCTCGCGGTAGCGCCGCTCCAGGTGGGTGATGAAGCCCTCCCAGGGGCGCTTGAAGTAGTGCTTGCGGTCGTCGCGCTCCAGGTAGAACTCCACCTCGTCCTTGGTGCCATAGAGCAGTTGCCGGCGCACCTCCTCGGGCAGGTCCCTCCAGGGCTTGTACAGGTCGAACTTGAGGTGGCGGCTGAGCGCGTCCAGGGTCTGGAAGTGGTAGACCGAGTCGCGCCCCTCCCAGGGTTTGAGCGCGCCGGCGCGCACCGAGAGCGTAGGGTCGGGCACCACCAGGTCGGCATCGAAGAAGACCCGCACGCCCAGGCCGTCGCAGGTGGGGCAGGCGCCCTGGGGCGAGTTGAAACTGAACATCTGGGGCGACAGCTCGGGCAGGCTGACCCCGCAGATGTCGCAGGATAGCCTCTCGCTGAAAAGCTCCTCGCGGTCGGGGGCGCCGTCCGCGCCGTGCATCCAGGCCAGGAGCGCGCCTTCGCCCATCTTGAGCGCCAGCTCCACGCTGTCGGTGAGCCGGCGGCCCAGGCCCTCCTTGATCTTGAGGCGGTCTATGACCACCTCCACGGTGTGCTTCTTGTTCTTCTCCAGCTCCGGCGGGTCGGCCAACTCACACAGTTCGCCGTCCACGCGGGCGCGCACGAAGCCGTCCTTGGCCAGGCGGGCGAAGACCTGTTTGTGCTCGCCCTTGCGCTGGGTGACCACCGGGGCCAGGAGGGTCAGGCGGGCGCCCTCGCCCAGTTCCAATAGCTGGTCCACGATCTCCTGGGGCGAGCGGGCGCGGATGGCCCGGCCGCACTGGGGGCAGTGGGGCGTGCCGGCCCGGGCGAACAAGGGGCGCAGGTAGTCGTAGATCTCGGTGACCGTGGCCACGGTGGAGCGGGGGTTCTTGCTGGTGGTCTTCTGCTCGATGGCGATGGCCGGCGAGAGGCCCTCGATGGCGTCCACGTCGGGCTTGTCCATGCGCTCCAAAAACTGGCGGGCGTAGGAACTCAGGGACTCCACGTAGCGGCGCTGGCCCTCGGCGTAGATGGTGTCAAAGGCCAGAGTGGACTTGCCGCTGCCCGAGAGCCCGGTGATGACCACCAGCCTGTCGCGGGGGATGCGGACCTCGATGTTCTTCAGGTTGTGCTGCCGGGCGCCCCGGACCACGATCTCGCTGAGCATTAATCATCTCGAAAAAGTGTTGACGATGGCCTAAAGGATAGTGCCTGGCGGCGGCGAACGCAATTTGCGCCCTCCCGCCGGTGGGGCACGCCTCCTCATTATAACAAGATGCTTACATTTGTATAGTATTTAGTCGTTGGCAGGGCACTTTGGGGCCAAGAGCGCCCTGCCTTTCCCTCACCCCAGACCCCGTGCCCCGTGCTTAGCCCGGCCATTCTTAGGGCACCGGAACGGCGCGGCTTGGGGGGCGCTGGCCGGCTGCCGCGCGATTCTGCGGCCCCAGCCCTGGCCAGGGGGACAAGCCAACCCGCGCCGGCCCCCGCGCTGGCAGAGCCAGTATGGCCGGGCGTGGCGCGGGGCACAAAAAAGAACCGCTTGGCTTTTTTTCCCATCCCGCAGCCAGGACCGCCACTCTCATTGACGCCCGCGTCCTCATGCACTACCATCCCCGCGATGAACCCAACCGGCGCGCGGCCTGCACAGGCTACCCGCGCCTTTTCGCCAAGGAGCTGATTATGCTGAAGGTCAACGAGTACTTCGAGGGCAAGGTCAAGTCCATCGCCTTTACCAGCACCGACGGCCCGGCCACCGCCGGCGTCATGGCCGTGGGCTCTTACGAGTTCGGCACCTCCACCAAGGAGATCATGATCGTCACCTCCGGGGTGCTCACGGTCAAGCTGCCCGGCGCGGCTGAGTGGAAGGACTACAAGCCCTATGATCGCTTCGAGGTGGCGGCGGGCCAGAAGTTCCAGCTTGAGGTGCCGGTGGAGTCGTCCTACATCTGTTTGTATGGATAACCCCGCCCCAAGCGGAGTGATTTAACGCCGTGGAATGGGACGAGGACGAGCCCATAGCCATCCCCATTGACGGGGTGCTGGACCTGCACACCTTCCAGCCCCGGGAGGTCAAGGCGCTGTTGGCCGACTACCTGGCGGCCTGCCAGGAGGCGGGCATCCTGGAGGTGCGGGTGATCCACGGCAAGGGCCGGGGCGAATTGCGGCGCCTGGTGGAGGCCACGCTAGGCCGGCTGCCTTTGGTGGCGTCGTTTCGCCTGGCCGAGGGTGAGCAGGGCGGCTGGGGGGCGACCATCGTGACCTTGCGGGCGGGCAGTGCCTCGGAGGTGTAGAGCAGTTTAATAATGATCCGGTTCGGGGGTCTTGGTGGGCGAAATAGCCAGACAGGGTCAGTAGTTAGGTGGTCAAAGCTTGTCCTTTTCCCGACGGGCTGCTTTTGTTTGAAAAATATACTGGCCCTTATTGCCAGCCGGTATCGTATGGCTTTGTGTGCAAATTTTTATCCCTTTCCTCTTCTTGATGAAAGAGAGTAATTGTTCATTACATAGAGATGCGTAAATAAAATTTTCAGCCGAAATGGCGGTATTCTCATTGAGTTTTTTTACGTAGCTAGGCTCCATGATTATGTGGTTAATACTATAGTCGTGCTTATTATGGTTTGCTAATAAAGCAAGGCTAGTATTGAGAGGCAGGGTAAGCTCCGAATCAGATAAGCCGATACCGCCCCTAAATCTCTCCATTCCATTATAGGTTTTGCTACAAACTACTGCTGGTGTATCAGAGCATATTAAGCACATGTTTGTTCGCCCAACGTGCCAATTCATGTTTACAAGGTAAAACGCAATATGTACAGCAAGACTAGCGGCTAACGGCCCACTAAAGTTACGATTGGCTTTGTGCTTACACTTTCCGCTCAAGAAAAAATCTCTAGTGCTTGTAGCCAACTCTTTTGGAGGTTCTGGAATATCGCCAAAGATTCTATCAAAACGCTCAGCGTCGGAGGCAACAAATTTCATACGCTCCGCCAATATGGATTCCGCTGCATGCTCCGAGTCGTGAATAGAAGATCTACTTCTGGCGATTAATGTCGCCACAAAAAATGAAAAGATTGCCCTTTCATGGGTTGAAATATCTATCCCCTCTACTAGCTTGCGCATAATCGGGGCGCTGTCGGTTTCAGTTTTTTCCCATAACTCTTCCAATAGTGTATGAAAATCTCCTGTGCCTCTATCCCCAACCGTGTAGAAATCGTTTTCAAAGCCGGTGCTACGCGGTGTTTGCTCGAAAACTTGGCCTGTAAATTTATTAACAACAAACAGTCTATTTGTTTGTGTATTTATGAAGTTAGATAGGTAGAATTTGGGTATGAAGTGATGTCTGCGCTTATCTGGCTGGGCAGGGGTGGTTTTAACCCTTTCACTCAGAACCTCAATATAACTATATAGAATTGTTTCGCAGTCTTTGCCGTCTATTGACACCGCGTCTTCTGCCGTTATTTGGGTAATAAATCAGCGATCATCTAATACCACCACCCGCGACCCCTCTCCCAGCTCCCCCACAATCTCCAGCAAATCCTCGCGGCTGAAGGCCAGGCAGCCCGCCGTGGGGGCGTAGCCCGGGCGCGCGATGTGCAAAAAGATGGCGCTGCCCTGCCCCGGCACCACGGGGTCGTCGTTGTACCCCACCACCACGATCAGGTCGTAGAGGGTGTCGGCCCGCCACAGTTCCTCGTGGCTGGCGGCGAAGGGCAGCTTGACCGGGCGGTTGTACTGGGGATGGAATGCCTCGTCGCACCAGCCGTCGTCGGGGGCGATCGGGCTGACCGGCAGGCCGTTGGCCGGTGGGTGGGGGAATTTGTCGGGGCGGTACAGCACCCGGCGCAGGGGGAAGGTCCCGGCGGGAGTGGCGCCGTCGCCCTCGCGCTTGCCGGCCTTGATGCCCGCGCGCCCCAGGGCGCAACGATAGGCCTGGCCCTCCAGGTTGGCCCAGCCATTGGGGGTGACGACCAGGTCAACGGCCAGGGCGGGGGTGGCCAGGGCAAGGAGAAGCAGGGCCAGCGTCCAGGTCAGCAGGCGGCGGGCCAGGCGGGGCCGGGGCATGCCCTAGGCGCCGTTGGCCCGGCGGGCGGCCATCTGGGCGGCCAGGAGCACGGCGGCCTTGAGGCTGGCCGGGTTGGCCCGGCCCTGGCCGGCGATGTCGTAGGCCGTGCCGTGGTCCACGCTGGTGCGGATGATGGGCAGGCCCAGGGTGACGTTGACCGCGTCCTCGAAATGCAGGAGCTTGAGGGGGATGAGCCCCTGGTCGTGGTACATGCACACCACCAGATCAAACTCGCCCCGGGCCGCCCGCCAGAAAACGGTATCCGGCGGATGGGGGCCGCTGGCCTGCACCCCGGCCTGCCGCAATATCTCGATGGCCGGGGCGATGATGGTCTGTTCCTCGTCGCCGAAGAGCCCGCTTTCGCCGGCGTGGGGGTTCAAGGCGGCCACGGCCACCCGGGGGCTCTTGACGCCCAGGAAGCGTTGCAGATCGCGGGCCGCCACCAAGCCGGTCTGGGCGATGCCCTGGGGGCTCAGGCGGCCGATCACCTCGCGGTAGGCGCAGTGCACGGTGGCCAGCACCACCTTCAGACGGCTGCCGGCCAGCATCATCACCGGCTTGGGCACCCCCAACAGGCGCCCCAGCAGGCTGGTGTGGCCGGTGTCGGGGTAGCCGCCGGCCCGCAGGGCCTCCTTGCTTATGGGCGCCGTGACCATGCCCGCCACCTGGCCAGAGGTGCACAGGCGCACGGCCTCCTCCACGAAGGCCCCGGCCTGACGTCCGGTGACGGGGGTGGGCGAGCCGGGCTTGAAGTTCTGCCCCGGCCCCACCTCCACCATCTCCACGGTGGGCATGCTCAGGCCGCAGGCCATGGCCCCGGCGGCCAGGATCAGGCGCCGGCCCACCACCAGGATGTCGGCCTTCTCGCGCACCTCGGGGTCGTGGCAGACCCGGGCCACGATCTCCGGCCCCACCCCGGCGGGGTCGCCCAGGGTCACGGCCAGGCGGGACCGGCCGTTGGGCACGCCGCCGGTCATGTCCGTGTCTCCAGGCGCTGGCGCCAGTAGGCGGCGTCAAAGCCCACGAAGACCTCCTGGCCCCACAGGATCACCGGCACGCTACGCGTTCCCGGGCAGAGCCGGGCCATGCGTCTGAGCGCCCCGAAGTCATTGGCCACGTCCTGCATGCTCACCTCGAAGCCTTGCTGACGGAAAAAGTCAGCCGCCGCCTGGCAGCGTCCGCAGCCGGGGGTGTGAAATACCACTACCTCCAGGGGCATGGAGGGGTTGGCTGGGGGGCTCTGCTCCATGGGTGCAGCTTAACACAAGAGCCAATGGCAATCAAAACCATGCTCCGCTTGGCCCTCCTGGTCTGGCCCGGCCTGAAACTCCGGCGCCCCCCGGGGGAGACATCTTCGCGCGCTGGCGCCCTGGGCGGCCACCGGCCTGGCTGGCAAGCTGGGTCCATCTTGGCCGCCAAGCGGCGGCCACCCACCGGAGGGGACCATGAGCGTCTGCCGCTTCCTGTACCAGAA
>JACQYR010000040.1:8068-11199 GCA_016208115.1 Desulfarculus sp. | reverse complement strand
CTCCTCGGCCCAGCCGGGCATGGTGGGCATGCCCGTGGCCCAGGCCCGGGGCACGGCGGTGGCCTATGCCGCCGGTCTGCACCAGGGCGGCCAGGACCGCGTCTTCCTGCTGGAGATTGACTCGCTGGCCGCCGGCGATGGCGTGGGCCAGGCCACCTTCCGCTGGCGGCGTGGCGGCCATGGCGACTGGGAGGGCCTTGGCCTGACCACCCAGAGGAGCTTCCTGGACCTGGCTGACGGGGTGCGGGTCAAGTGGGTCTCCGGCGCGGGGCCGGACTTTGTCAAGGGCGACGCCTGGAGCATCCTGGCCGGCCGCAACCAGGGGCCGGCCCTCTTGCTGGACCGCGACCGCGACACCACCTGGCAAGCCACGGGCCGCGCCGCGGAGAGCATCACCATGGACCTGGGGGCCAGCCAGGCGGTGGCGGCCCTGGTGCTGGCCGACCACAACCTCACGGACCAGGCCCAGGTGATTCTCATGGCCAGCGAGCAGGCCAGCGACTGGCAGGCCCCGCCGTTCAGCCAGGCCCTGGCCGTGACCCGGCCCCATCTCTGCGCCCTGCCTGGGCAGACCTATCGCCATTGGCGCCTGGCCATCAGCGACCCCGCCAACCCGGCGGGGACGCTGAGCGCCAGTCTGCTCTACCTGGGACGCTTCTTCCAGCCCTCGCGCATGTTCGGGGCGCGCTACACGCGCACCCTGGTGGCCGGCCGCTCCACCACCGCCACCGACGCCGGCAAGGTGGCCGGCAGCGCCCGGGGCCTGGCCGAGGCCTGGCGGATCAGCTTCCGGGGGCTGGGCCAGGCCGACGTGGCCGGTTTCCAGGCCATGTACCAGGCCATCCACGACCCCCAGAGCGGCCGCCTGAGCCCCCTGTTCTTCACCCCCTTCGGTGAGGACCCCGCCAGCACCCTCTACTGCCTGCCCGGGGCCTCGCTCACCCCGGTGTACCAGCACCTGGGCTCCTACGCCCTGGACCTGGAACTGCAAGAGGTGATACGCACCCATGTTTAACCTGAGCCAGCCATTCCACCGCGCCCGCCGTGACCGCAACCAGGCCCCGGTGGTGCTCTTCTGCCTGACCAACGCCTTTGGCGCGCGCCTGTACTGCGACCGCCACCCCGGCCAGGCCTTCGCCGACCAGCGAGCCTCGGTCATGGCCGACGGCCGCCAAATGGCCGACGGCGGCCACAAGGCCGGGGAGGGGCTGTCGGCCCTCCTAGAGCGCGGGGCGCGGGTGTTGTCCTTCGGCCGTCTGCGCGAGACCCTGGCCCCGCTAAAAAACGAGCTGCTGGCCAGCCTGAGGCAGGAGGAGGCCGGCAGCCTGACCTTGGTGCTCAGCAACGCCGGGGCCAAGGGCCAGCGCCCCTTCAGCCGCCTGGAGGCCCAGGAAAACCTGCTGGGCGCCACCGGCGAGCTGTCGGTGGGTTACAGCGGGCTAACGCCCCAGGACTTCATGAGCCGCTTCCAGGGGCGGGTGATCGCCTACCGCCTGGAGGCCGAGCGCCTTACCCTGACCCTGAGGGCCTTGTGATGACCGACCTGAGCGCTGTCGCGCCCCTCAGGCGGGCCTGGGAGTATGCCGCGCCCCGGCGTCCGGCCGAGTGCCTGCCGGTGGTTTACGGCGACATGCAAGGCGGCAGCGGGCCCTTGTGGAACGCCGTGTGCCTGGACACGGCGGCCCGGGTCTACGCCCTGGCCGGCCACCCCCTGCTGGAGCTGGCCGCCGGCAACCAGGTGACCCTTTACGGCCAGGACGGCCAGGTCCTGGACTCGGCGGCCTACACCCTGAACCTCTGTCACGACTTCCAGAGTAGGGGCCTGATCGCCACCGCCACCTTCGGCGCCGAGGCCGGCGCCCAGGAGCCCATTGGGGTGCGCGCCCAGGGCAAGCCGGGTCAGGACGGCCAGCTTCTCACCAACCCCCTGGAGGTGGCCGAGGACTTTTTGCTGCGGGTCTGCGGCCTCATGCCCCAGGAGCTGGACCAAGGAGTACTCTCGCGCTCGCGTAGCCGGGCCGTGGCCCTGGGCTTTCGGGCCAGCGGCCTGATGAACCAGCCCAAGGCCGTGGCCAGCCTGTTGACCGAGCTTATGTCCACCTTCCTGGGCTCCTGGTGGCGGGGCGGCGATGGGCGCCTGCGCCTGTATCTGGACCTGGGGCCGGGCAGCGCCAGCGACGGCGAGCTGGCGGCCATCTTGGGCCAGGCCCACCTCAAGGATGTCTCGGTGTCGGCGCGCCTGGCCGACGTGGTCAACCGGGCCGTGACCCTCTACTGCAAGAACTACCGCAGCAACCAATACGAGGCCGGCCACGACGGCCTGGCCAGCCAGGACCCTTTGAGCATCGCCCTCTATGGATTGCAGGCCCGCACCCTGGAACTGTCCTGGGTGCGCGACCCGGCCACGGCCGCGGCCCTGGCCTCGGCCCTGGTCAGGGGCTTTTGCCTGCCCCGGCGGGTCATCACCTGCCAGGAGGACGCCCTGGCCAACCTGCCCCTGGAAAAGGGCGATCTGGCGCTCTTGAGCCTGGATTGGCTCTATGACGGCCAGGGCCGGCCCCTGGTCAACCGCATGGTGCGGGTGCTGGGCCTGGAACCCCAACTGGACAAGGGGACCATCGCCTTCACCCTGTTGGATACGGGGTTCCACAAGACCAAGGCCCTCCTGGCCGATGGCGGAGCGCCGGCTGATGGCCGGGAGCTGGCCGGCGGCGGGCGGGACCTGACGGAGTATCAGGCATGAGCGAGCAGACCATTCAGTACAACGAGGAGATGGTGGGGGCCGGGCACCCCACCAAGGAGGACACTCTCAACCGTCTGGCCCTGGTGGAGACGGGCGTGGACGGCCACGGCAAGTACCGCTACCTGGCCAGCCAGGCCTCGGACCCCTCCACCGGCGAGGGCGAGGGCGTGCTCTACGCCAAGCAGGCCGGCGGCCAGGCCGAGGCCTTTTACCGTGGCCCCGGCGACGGCGCCGAGGCCAGGCTCACCCGCCGGGGAGAGCTGGCCGACGTGCTGCGCCCCCGGCCGGTGCCGGGCCTGTACCTGGACGACCAGGATCCCTGCTCGGGCGAGGCCACGGCGGGGTATCTGCGTTTTCCCAACTCCGGCCAGGCCTGGGGCTGGTGCGA
>JACQYR010000040.1:0-8026 GCA_016208115.1 Desulfarculus sp. | reverse complement strand
TGGCGGACGTGGCCTGGCGTGTCAGGCTGGAGGCCATGATGAGCACCGGCGAGGCTTCGCAGGTGGGCCTGGGCCTGGCCTACCAGGTCTTCGCCGCCGGCGCGGTGATGAACCCGGTGAAGCTGCGCTGGAAGGCCTCCACGGCCTACCTGGCGGGCGACCAGCGGGTGCCCACCACGCCCAACGGCTATTACTACCAGGTCACCGTGGCCGGCACCTCCGGCGCCTCGGCGCCCACCTGGCCCACCACCATCGGCAACACCGTCAGCGACGGCGGCGTCACCTGGCGCTGCCAGGGCGCCGGCCTCAAGGGGCTGACCCTTAACCTGGCCGCGCCCTCGGCGGCCCTTGCCCGCTTCGAGGTGGACAGCTCGGGCCTGCAAATTCCCTCCGGCGAGGTGGCGCTGGACGGCCGCGTGCTCCTGGGCCTGTGGCGCTCGGCCAGCGACGCCCACGGCGGCGACCTGTTGGTCAACGAGATGCTCATCCAGCCGGTGGAGGTGTAGCCATGCTGCTGCTGCTCAGCGGAAGCACCAAGACCCATCGGGGCACTACCACGGTCAATCACAACACCGGCGCGGGGGTCACCATCACCACCGACGTGGACGTCTCCAGCCTGGGGCTCACCTCCCTGGAAAAGAGCGCCGAGAAACTCAAAGGGTTCACCATCAACGGGGGGGCCATAGGCCAGGCCAGGCTCTGGCTGACCAGCCTGAGCAACCTGCGCGTCGTCACCTACAGCTCGCAGGGTGGTTACACGCTCACCGTGGAGTGGGAGATCGAGGCCGGCAGCAACCTGTCGGTGACGCGGGTGACCACCACCCACACCACGGGAGTGGCGGACTACTGCGCCGAAACCAACGAGACCATCACCTCGCTGGGGGATACCAGCCAGGCCGAGGCAGTTTTCAACGGCTGCACCTGCGGAACGGGACATAACCTGACCGGCAAGGTCAAGCTGGCCTCGGCCACCAGCCTGAACGTCAAGAACCGGGCCGAGGCCGGCGGCGTGACCATCACCGCCCAGAGCCTGGTCCTCAAGCGCGCGGCCTAAGGAGGACACATGGACTACTATCGCATGATCTGTGACCAGGACGGCACGGTCAAGAGCATGAGCAGGTTCGACCACCAGCCGGCGGCGGTGCCCTGGGGGTTCCTCACCAGCGACGAGGCCCTGTACCTGGCCGGCCTAACCGACCTGGGCCGGCTCAGGGGCGTCATCGAGGACGGCCAGGTGGTGAGCGTTCAGCTCGACCCCGACTGGCAGCCGCCGGCCCCGCCGGCAGACCCCATCCAGGAACTGACCCAGGTGGTCAGGCGCAACATCGCCGCCAGCCCCCACGACAAGCGCTTCCTGACCCAGAAGGCCATCGGCAAGCAGGCCATCGCCTGGATCAAGGAGCACCCGGCCTGCACCCCCCAGGAGGCCGAGGACCACGTCATGGGCCTGGTGCAGGCCGAGTTGGCCGGCGAGCCCATGGTGCCCAAGCTCTACTGGGAGCACCAGGGCGCCCCCCAGGGGCTGGCCATGAGCTACCTGCACGAGGCCATAAAGCGCGGCTACCTGCCGGCGGGCACGCCGCTTACCTGGGCCAGCCTGGTGGGGTTGATCGCGGCCACCCCCGAGTCCCAGATAGCCGCCTGGCTCAGGAGCCTGTAATCCCCCCGCCTCCTCGCCAGCCTCGCTCCCCGCCACCCCTCCCCCCAACGCCAGCCGCCGGTCCGGAGAGCACCGGGCCGGCGGCTGGCCGCCGTCCTGGGCCGTGGCTGCACAGGTCGACTTGATGGCTTTTTCTAAGAAAAGCACGGGCGGGGACAACCCCCGCCCCTTGTATGTTGGAGGAGATTTCTACGGGAGCCGGCTTGGCCGGTGAAGCCAGGGCGCCTCCCGACCCGCGCCGGGAGTCGAGGCACTCGACCCCCGCCCGTGATCGTCCCGCCGCGCGTCCTCCACGGGGGCCGCCAGCCTCCGGCCCCGGCGTCACCCGACCCGTTACGCCCAGCGGGGGGCACGCCGCTTAGAAGCGGTAGCCCACCTGGCCGGCGAAGAAGGCGCCGTCCTCCAGGCTCAGGCGGTCCTGCCAGCGGTCGCCGTAGTTTTCGCCTTGGAAGAAGAAGCGGTCAAAGGCCCAGCCGCCGCTGATGTCCAGCACCAGGCCGCGCCCCAGCTCGTAGGAGGTGCCGGCCAGGGCGCGCTTCTGATAGAAGAAGAGCCGGTTCTCGCTGCGGGGGCGGTCGGCCAGCAGGTAACTCTGGTGGAACATCTCGAAGCCGGTGTAGACGCTCAGGGGCGGGGCCAGGTGGTAGGTGGCGCGGGCGCGCAGGGTGCGGGTCATGACGTAGGACAGGCTCAGGTCCAGGTCGGTGAGGGGGCGGTAGCGCAGGCTGCTGAAGGGCACGCCGGCCAGTACTTGGAATTGCTTGGAGGGCGCGTACCAGTACCCCGCCCCGGGGATCAGCGGCATGCCGGTGATGATCTCGCGGTTGTTGTCATAGTTGACCAGCACCAGCCAGGCGCCGTGCTGGCCGCTGGGCAGGCGGGCGAAGGCCGTGGCCCCGTACTGGCTCTCGCCGTCGCTGTGAAAGGGCTTGTCGCTGGCCGAGCCACCCCGGGCCGCCAGGCCCAGCACGACGTCATTGTCCAACCGGTGGCGGAACTGGGCCGACAGGTTCAGGTCCCACAGCTCGGCGGGCATGCTCTTGCCCGAGGGCAGCTTGGCGGGGGTGTCCAGGTCCATATAGCGGGCGCGGCCGCTTAGGGATAGATCGTTGCTGGAGTTCTGCCACAGGGGCGTGGACCCTCTCAGCTCGTGCTGGGTGAAGCCCAGGCCGCCGCCGTGGTCGGTGGTCTTCTGGTCGCCCTGGTGCTCGGCCTGGTAGCCCAGGCGGGGCTTCATCTGGCCCAGCTCGCTGGTCAGCCAGGCGCCTACCTCCGGCGCGGCGGCCAGGCCAGGGGCGGGGGCCAGGAATAATAGCCCCAAGAGCCAGGGCAGCCAGCGGGCGAAAATATGGCCATGGGGGCGCGGCATGTCAGCTCCCTGTGCTTGCGGTAACGCCTAAGGCCAGCCCACAGGGCGGCCAGCCACAGGATGTAGCATGCCAGCCGCCCCGTCAAGACTCATGTTGTATTTGAGGCGGCGGGAATAGGAAGGCGGGTAACGCTTTCGCTAACCCGCGCTACGTATTGGTTGTGGTGGCCATGCGGCGGGAGCCGCCGGGGCGGGCCTGGGCGAGGGCCTCAACCGGCCCGTCATCGCCCGCCGCGGCCCGCCGCCTGGTCCAGGACCTGGCGCAGGGCCCGGCCCAGGCTGGCCAGGTCCAGGGGCTTGGCCAGTATGGTTATGCCCAGGGCGCGGGCCTGTTCCTCGGGCACCTGGCTGGAGCGGCCCGAGTAGATGATGACCGGCAGGCTGGGACGCAAGGCCAGCACCTCCCGGGCCAGTTCCAGGCCCGACAGGCCGGGCATGATCTGGTCGCTGAACAGCAGGTCAAAGGACTGGGGGCCGGCCCGGAAAATCTCCAGGGCCTGGGCGCTAAGGAGGGGTCGAATATCTTGTCCACTATCTCGGGGGCGATGCCCGCGCCGCTGTCGCGGACGCTGATCTCCAGGTAGGGGCCGGGCGGGAGGCCGGGCTGGGCGGTGGGCTCGGCGGCCTCCAGGTTAAACTCGCGCAGGCCCACCGCCAGCACCCCGCCCCCGGGGTCCATGGCCTGGGCGGCGTTGGTGCACAGGTTCATGAGCATCTGGTGAATCTGGGTGGGGTCGGCCAGGACCACGGCGTGGCTGTCCAGGGCGGTCTTGAGCTCGATGTTGGCCGGCAGGGTGGCGCGCAACAGGCGCAAGGCCTCCTTGGCGATGAGCCTGACCTCCACCGGCCGGGGAGCGTCGTCGCTGGAGCGGGCAAAGGTCAGTATCTGCCTGATGAGCTCCTTGGCCCGGGCGCAGGCCTGGAGCACTTTGAGCAAGTGCTGGCGGGGGGCCTTCTGATCGCCCAGGCGCGTCAGGGCCAACTCGGTGAAGCCGGTGATGGCGCTCAGGATGTTGTTGAAGTCGTGGGCGATGCCCCCGGCCAGGGTGCCCAGGGCCTCCAGCTTCTGGGTCTGGCGCAGGGCGCGTTCGCTCTGCTTGATGTGGGTGATGTCGGCCAGGCAGACCACCATGCCCGCCGGCTGGCCGCCGCCGCCCCGAAAGACGGCGGCGCTGACGCTCACCGCCAGGCGCCGGCCGTCCTTGGTGATGCGCCGCGATTCAAAATGGGCTTGGCCCTCCTGGCTGGCGTAGACACGCTTGATGCCCGCGATGGTGGCGGCCTGGTACTCGGGGGGCACGTAGGGAATGGGCCGGCCGAGGACTTCCTCCGGGGTGTAGCCGAACAGGCGGCTGAAGGCGGGGTTGACGAAGGTGGCCCGGCCCTCTTGGTCATAGAGGATCACCGGGTTGGGCGAGGCCTGCAGCACGGCGTGGTGCTTGGCGTAGGCCTCCAGCAGGGCCTGCTCGGCCATTTGCTTGGTGCGGTCTGACTGGTAGCGGCGCCAGGAGATGAAGCCGGTGAGGCTGCCCACCAAAAGCACCGCCGCGAAGCCCATGTAGGTGAAGCGCCGCGTAAGCTGGGCGATCTCCTGGTGCACGTCGCCCAGGTACACGCCGCTGCCCACCACCCAGCCCCAGGGCTCGAACAGCTTGGCGTAGGAGAGCTTCTCCTCCACCCGCGTGGGGTCGTCCTGCCATTGCCAGTGGTAGCTGAAAAAGCCCTCGCCCTGGGTCTTGGCCAACTCCACGGCCTCCACCATGAAGCGCTTGCCCTTGACGTCGGTCAGCCCGGACTGGTCCTGGCCTTCGTGGTCGGGGCGGTAGGGGTGGGCCACGGTGCGCAGGTCCAGGCCGATGACCCAGAAGTAGTCCTTGTTCCCGGGGCCGTAGCGGAACTCGCGCACCCTGGCCCTGGCCCTGGCCTGGGCCTCGGCCAGGCCCAGGGCGCCGCTCTCCACCTGCTCCAGGTAGGTGCCCAGGAAACTCAGGACGATGCTGGTGGTCTCGCGGATGAGATCCTGCTTCTTCTTGAGCAGGGACCTCTCGGTCTCGGGCAGGATGAAGACGAAGAGGGAGACCGCGATCAGGGCCACGGCCAGGGCGCTGGGGAAGAAGGCGCCGAGGTATTTGCGCATGCCAGGCTCCCGGGTGCTCAATTTCGCGCAGGCTCGATAGCCGTCCTCCAGGCCCGGGCGTGGCGCCCGGGGAGCATGAAAAAATTATAGCATCTATTTCAGCGGCACCAGCAGCTTCTGCCCGGGCTTGATGGCGTCGCCCTTTAGCCCGTTGGCCTGCTTCAAGGCGGCCACGCTCACCCCCAGGCTGCGGGCGATGCCAGAGAGCGACTCGCCGCCCTTGACCGTCCACTCGCGCTTGGCCTGGCCCTTGGCCACAAGGCTCTTCTTGGCCTCGGGCGAGGCGCTGGGCAGGGGCGGTTCCGCCTGGGGCACGGGGGCCGCTGGCGGCGCGGTGGCCGCCTGGGGCATGGATGCCGCCGGCGGCTCGGGGGCCGTCTGGGGGGCTTGCGCGCCGGAGGGCGCGGGCGCGGCCTGGGAAACCTTAACCGCCGGCGTGACAGCCTCCGGCGGGGCCAGCGGCTGGGCCGCCTGGGGGGCCGGAGTGGCGGAATCCTCGCGGGGGCCCAGGGCCGGGGGCGGGGCGTCCTCGGCCGGGGCGCGCCCGGCGGCGGCGGGGGCCGCCGGGGCGGCCACGGGGGCCGGCTCCAGGCGGGTGGCGGACAGGCGCTGAGCCAGGCCCGCGCCCTGGCCCTGGGGCACCTTGAGGTCGTGCACGCCCTTGGGCACCATGTAGGTCATCAGCTCGGGGTTCAGCTCCTTGAGCATGCGCACGGTGGTGCCCGTGGCCTGGCCCAGGGAGCGCAGGTGCAGGTTGCCCGCCAGGTTCAGCCGCACGCGGTCGGCGGGCAGGGGCTGATACAGGGCGTCGCCGGGCAGGCAGTAGCCGTAGGCGCTGGGGTTCTCCAGGATCAGCTTGGCGGCCATGATGCGGAAGACGTAGCGCATGGTCTCGTAGGGTAGGTACAGGTCGTAGTAGCTTCTCACCCCCTGCTCGGCCATTTCCTGGCGCACCCGGCGCTCGCCGCAGTTGTAGGCGGCCATGGCCAGGCTCCAGGAGCCCAGGCTCTTGTGCAGGTCGCGCAACAGGCCCAGGGCCGCCTCGGTGGCCTTCTCGGGGTTGCGGCGGTCATCAAAGTAGGCGTCGCGCCTGAGGCCGTAGGCCCGGCCCGTGGCCTCCATGAACTGCCAGGGGCCGGTGGCCCCGGCCACCGAGACCACCCGGTGCAGGAGCGAGCTCTCGGCCACGGCCAGGTACTTGAGGTCGTCGGGCAGGCCCACGCTTTTCAGCCGCGCCGAGATGTGGGGGAAGTAGCGCTGGGCGCGCTTCATCCACATCACCACCTGGGCTTGGTCGTGCACGGCGATGGTGAACTCGCGGTCCAGGGACTCGGCCACCAGGGGGTTCTCCAGGGGCACCCGCTCGCCGGCCAGGAACAGCTCCTTGGGCATCTGGGGCAGGTAGCGGGGGGCGCAGTAGTCGCCGCCGGGGCCGGCGGTGGCCGGCGAGGCCGGGGCCACCGGGGCGGCGGGGGCCGCCGGGGCGGCCACGGCCTGGCGGGGGGCGGGTTGGCCGGCGCTTTGGTCGGCCACGCAGGAGCCCAGGGGCAGGCTCCAGGCCAGGACCAGGGCCAGCAGCAGACAGGCGCGCGCGGGGGCCATGGGCATGTCTCCTCCCGCCAGGGGGCGGGGCATGGGGCGCGGGCCTGGCCCGCCCGGCGGGGCGGACCAGGAGGGATGGGTCTAGCGCTCGTCGGCGGCGTAGAGATAGTTGATGAGCGCCGGCTGATAGTCGTTAAGCTCCTCGGCCTTGAAGAAGCGGGCTACCTCCACGCTCGCGGTCTCCACCGAGTCGGAGGCGTGCACCAGGTTGGCCTGCATGCTCATGCCCAAATCGCCGCGGATGGTGCCGGGGTCGGCCTTGCGGGCGTTGGTCACGCCACAAATCTTGCGGCAGACCTCCACCGCCTCCAGCCCCTCCAGGCACAGGGCGATCACCGGCAGGCGGCTCATGAACTCGGCGATGGTGGGGAAGAAGGGCTTGGCCGCCAGGTGGCTGTAGTGCTCCTTCAGGATGGCGTCGTCGAGCTGCATCATCTTTATGCCGGCGATCTTGAGGCCCTTTTGCTCGAAGCGGCCCAGCACCGCCCCGGCCAGGCCGCGGGCGATGGCGTCGGGTTTGATGAGGATGAGGGTGCGTTCCACGGTGAGATGTCCTTTCGCTTAAATGGTGACGGGCCGGGCGCGGCACGGGAGGCCGGCGCCCCGGCCGGGGGTTTAGGTAATTTGTTCACGCCCACGCCGGGTTGTCAAGGGAAGGCGGCGTAAAATCCCAGGGTGGGCAGCGGGGGACGGTCAAGCCATGCCTATACCCTTGCTATTTAGTATGAAATGCTTACTCTTAGTTCAGAGAGCATTGGCTCATTGAGCGTGAAAGGAGGGTGCCTTCGCCACCTTCAGATACCGCGACGCCGCGCTGATCTGGGAACCCGAGCACGGCTACCGCGAGCTAGGGACGGGTGAATGGGTTCTGTCGCCTGAGGAGGCCGTGGGCGGCTACGTGGACGGCGACCCCCACGGGCGCGAGGATTACGAGGTACTGGCCCGGCGGGTGCAGGCCTTCTGGCTGGGGCACCTGGGCGGGTCGGGCAGCGAGATCGAGGAGGTCCGCTTCGAGAATTGACCTCCAGGGAGGCCCAAACCTAAACTGACCAACACAGCCTAGGGCTGACGGCCGCCGGTCAACCATGATCGGCGGCCTTTGTCTGGGCCGGGCGTGCCAAGAGAAGACGGGCGGCTCGCGGCCCGGCCCGTTATAGCCCCGCCCGGGGCCCCTGGCCAGGGTTTCAGGCCGAGGCCATGACGCAGCAGTTCTTGCCCTGGGCCTTGGCCTGGTACAGGGCCTGGTCGGCGCGGTGAA
>JACQYR010000141.1:18529-35789 GCA_016208115.1 Desulfarculus sp. | reverse complement strand
GACGACCCGGTGCTGCAACCGGGCCTGACCGTGGCCGCCCATGGCTTTAGCTTCAACGTGTGGGGCAACTACAACCTCACCGACAAGATCGAGCGCAAGGGCAAGTTCACCGAGGTGGACCTCACCGCCGAGTACGCCTTCGAGGCCGGCGGCTTCAGCTTCCCGGTGGGCGTGATCCACCACCTCTACCCCAACACCACCCAGCCCAACACCACCGAGCTCTACGCTGGCGTCTCCTACAAGTGGCTGGTCACCCCGGCCCTGAAGGTCTACCAGGACGTGGGCGACGTGCACGGCCAGTTGGTAAGCCTGACCCTGGGCGTGGACGAGGAGGTGTACAAGCCCCACAAGGAGGTGGCCATCTCGCTCTTGGCCGGTCTGGGCGTGGAGTGGGCCTCCAAGGACTATCACAAGTACGAGTCCAACGCCGGCGTGGACAAGGACGCCTTCCTGGACACCACCCTGATGCTGGGCCTGTCGGTCAAGGTGCTGGACGCGCTCAAGCTCACCCCCGCCTACTACCATGCCTGGCTCATGGACAGCGAGATCAAGGACGCCTTCGGCTATGACGACAAGGGCTTCTGGGGCCTAACCCTGGCCTACTCCTTCTAGCCTCCTTCCCACCAGAAGCCGCCAGCCCTCCGCCTGCGGGCGGGGGGCTGGTTTTTTGGGGGAGGGCAGAGGGGGACGGCGCCGGCCGGGCCTACTCCGGAATCTCGCGGGGCAGCCAGACGTGGAAGGTGGAGCCCTGGCCCTCCTGGTTGTCGAACCAGATGCGGCCGCCGTGGGCCTCCACGGCCATCTTGCAAAAGGTGAGCCCCAGGCCGGTGCTGGTGCGCGGGCCGCTGCCGTCGCTGCCCTGGGTGAACTTCTGGAAGATGAGGTCCCGGAAGCGCTCGGGTATGCCCTCGCCGTCGTCCAGCACGCTCAAGACCACGCCGCCCCCATCCCCGGGGGCGGCCTTGAGCAGCACCCGGCCGCCCTCGCCGGTGTGGCCCAGGGCGTTGGTCAGGAGGTTTTGCAGCACCCGGCCCAACAGGGCGGGGTCGGCCTCGAAGGCCCCGGCGGTTTCATCCTGGGCCTGGGCCTCGATGCCCTTGAGGCGGATCAAGGTCTGAAACTTGCGCAGGAGGTCGCCGGCCAGGTCGGCGAAGAGCACCGGTTCGGGCCGCACCAGCAAGCGCCCCTCCTCCAGGCGGTCAATGTCCAGGAGGTTCATTATCATGCGCAGAAGGTCCTCGGCCCCCAGGCTGGCCAGCTCCAGGGCCTCGCGCTGCATGTCGCTCAGGGGCTCGTAGGAGATCAGGTCCAGGTTGCCCATCACCTCGGCCAAGGGTCCCTTCATGTCGTGGACCACCATGTTGGTCAAATCGTGGCGCAGGGCGTCCAGGCGCCGGAGCTCCAGGTTGGCCTGGGCCAGGCGTTCCTTTTCCTCGCGCAACTGGTCCTGGGCCAGGGTGAGGTCGCGGGTGCGCTCGGCGACCTTCTCCTCCAGGGACTGGCTGTACTCGCGCACGGTCTGCTCCATGCGCTTGAACTCGGTGACGTCCTGCACCTGGATGATGACCAGGCCCACCCGCCCCCCGGCCTCCAAGACCGGGCTGGCCGTCACCTCGTAGAACAGGTGCCCCTCCTGGGGGGAGGTCTCCACCAGGCGGGCCTGGGCGCGTCCCGAGGCCCGCACCTCGGCCATGGCCTCCAGAAACTGGCCGCGGGCCGTGGGCGTGAAGCGGGCCAACTCCAGCACCCGCTCGATCTCCAGCCCCACCAGCTCGCGAGGATGGCGGGCGGCCAACAGGGCCAGGGCCAGGTTCAGCGACTCCACCTTGAGATCGGGCGTGACCGAGCAGACCGGGTCGGCTATGGCGTCGAAGGCGGCCTTGAGCTTGTTGCGGCTGGCCTGGATGATCTCCCAGAGCTGGCCGCAGTCAACGGCGGGGTCGCTTACGGGGTCGCTGGTCATGCCTTCTCCAGGCGCGCGAGCAGCTCGCGGGCCTCCACGAAGTCGGAGCGCAGCTTCAGGGCCTTGGCCAGGGTCTCCTTGGCCGGCCCGAACTGGCCGGCCTCGGCCTGGGCCACGGCCAGGTTGTAGTGCAGGTTCTCGTCGTCGGGCTTGACCAACAGGGCGCGCTGATACTCGCGGATGGCCTCGGCGTAGCGCTTCTGGCGGCGGTAGGCGATGCCCAGGCGGTTGTAGATGTGCACCTTGGCCGGGTCCAGGCGCACCGCCTTGCTGAAGGCCCGGGCCGCGTCGTCGTTGAGCCCGGCCGACAGGAGTATCTCGCCCATCTCCTCGGCCAGGGCGGCGTTGTCGCCGGCGTTGTCGCTGGCCGCCTTGAGGGCCGCCAGCCCCTTGCCCGTGTCGCCCTGCTCGATGAGCATGCGCCCCACCTCCACCTGGCGGCGGGCGTTGCGCGGGCTGATGGCCGCCGCCACCTGCAGGTGCTTGCTGGCCTGTTCATTCTCGCCCAGGCGGCGGTAGAGGGCGCCCAGGCGGTCGTGGCCGTGCACGTAGCGCTTGGCCAGCTTCACCGCCTGTTGATAGCGATCCAGGGCCTCCTGGTCGCGGCCCAGGGCCTCCAGGGCCTCGCCGGTGGCCACCAGGGCGCGCGGGCTCTGGGGGGCCAGATCCAGGGCGCTCTCGTACTCGCCCAGGGCCTCCTGGGCCAGCCCCTTTTGCAACAGCTCCGCCCCCTGGCGCAGGTGGATGTCCACCGGCTGGGGGGTGCGGCGCTTTTCCAGGATGGCCTCCACCTTGTCCACCAGGGTCTTGGCCTGGAAGGGCTTGACGATGTAGCCGTCCACCCCTTCCTCGATGGCCTCGGCCACGATTTCCTCGGCCACCTCGGCGGTGACCATGAGGAAGGGCACGTCCTTGAGGCGCTTGTCGGCGCGCACCCGGCGCAGGAACCCCAGGCCGTTGAGGTTGGGCATGTTCCAGTCGCAGATTACGAAGCCCACGTCCTCGCCCTGGGCCTTCTCCCAGGCCTTCTCGCCGTCGGGGGCGTCTATAATTTTGGTGTAGCCGAAGGTGCGCAGGAAGTTCTGCACCATGCGCCGGACGTTGAACTGGTCGTCCACCACCAAGAAGAGCAGGCTTTTTCCGTCCTCTAGGGTCACGCCACCACCTCCCCCCGGCCGTCATCAGGTCGGCCGGCTTCACCGGCTTGGTCACGTACAGGTCGGCCCCCCGGCGCAGGCCGGCCTCATGGTCCTGGGGCGCCGACTCGGTGGTTAGCACGATGATGGGCAGGCCGCGCCAGGCGGGATTGGCCCTTATGGCCGCGATGAGGGCGAAGCCGTCCATGTTGGGCATGTTCACGTCGGTGATGACCAGGTCCACCGCCTGCCGCTGCAGCTTGCCTAGGGCCTCCTGGCCGTCGGCGGCCCCCAGCGCCTCGAAGCCGTGCTGCCTGAGCACCAAGCTGAGCATGTTGACTATGGTGGGCGAGTCGTCCACCACCAGCACGCGCGCTGCCATTTAACTCCCATCCATGCGGCGGCCTTTGCCCGCGCCCATCCCCGGCGGGGGGCGGGCGCCGTGGCCGATCATTTATAGTATTGCGGCCAAGTATATCGCCACGCAAGCCCATGCCGCCACTCCCCAGGCGGCCTAGCCCCACCCCCCCGATATCTGTTGCAGGGAGCGGGTGGCCGTGGCCCGCACCTCGGGGTCAGGGTCGGCCAAAAGGCCGATGAGGTCGGCGTTGGCCTCCTCGGCCCCGATGTCCCCCAGGGAGCGGGCGGCGGCGATGCGCAGGGAGCGGGCGCCCTCCCAGAGCATGCCCACCAAGGGCCCCACGGCCTCCCTGGCCCGCAGCCGGCCCAGGCTCTCCACGGCTTGGTGGCGCAGATGAAGGTCGGGGTCGGCCAGGGCGCGCACCAACAGCTCGCGCACCTCGGGCAGGTTACGGGCCTGCAGGGCCTGCACCAGGGCCATCCTCACCCCCCGGTCCTGGTCGGCCAGCACCCGGCCCAGGTCCGGCCACACGCCGGGAGCGCCGCTTTCCACCAGCGACTGCACGGCGGCCCGCCGCACCCGGGGCTCGGGATCGGCCAAGAGGCCGGCCAGGCGCCGGGCCTCGCCGCCCACCCCCAGGGAGCCCAGGCCCAGGGCGCACAGCTCGCGGCGCCGGGGCTCACCACTGGCCAGGCCGCGCAAAAACAGGGCGCGCACCTCGCCGCCGCCGATGGCCAGCAGGGCCTTGAGCACCTCCAGGCGCAGCTCCAGGCGGGGGTGGTCCAGCAGGCTGCCCAGGGCCGCCACCGAGCGGGCCTGGCCCAAAAGTCCCAGGGCGCGGGCGGCCTCGCGCTGCACCCGGGGGTCGTGGTCGCCAAGGGCCGTCTCCAGGGACCCCACGGCCTGGCCGAAGCGCCCCAGGCCCAGTTGCTGGGCGGCCTGGCGCCGCACCTTGGAGGCGGGGTGCTCCAGGGCCTTGACCAGGGCCTGG
This sequence comes from Desulfarculus sp., assembly GCA_016208115.1. Taxonomy (GTDB): domain Bacteria; phylum Desulfobacterota; class Desulfarculia; order Desulfarculales; family Desulfarculaceae; genus JACRDC01. The sequence continues at coordinate 31,338 of JACQYR010000141.1, read as the reverse complement.
TCGGCGTCCGGGCCGCCCAGGTGGCCCAGGGCGGCCACGGCCGCCTCGGCCACCCGCGGGTCCGGGTCGTGGGTGGCGCCCATCAGGGGTCCGCTGGCGCCGATGGCGGTCAGCGCCTTCTGGATCAACTCGGCCAGGCGGGGGTCCTGGTTGTTGCGGGCCAGGTTGAGGATGGCGTAGACCGAGCCGGCGTCGCCCAGGCGGGCCAGGCCGTTGAGGGCGTCGGCGCGCACTTGGTCGGCGGGGTCCTCCAGACTGTCCACCAGGCCCAGCATGGCCCTCTCGCGCAAGGCGTGGTCCATGCCCGCGATCAGCTCCGACGGGGCGGTCTTGAGTAAAGCGTTGACCAGCAGCGGCACCATGGCTCCCTGGGCGGTGCGCAGGGCCGTGAGCAGGCACTCGGCGGCCCGGGGGTCCACGAAGCTGCCCAGGGCGGCGGCGATGGAGGCCTGGGCCAGCTCGTCCTCCTGACGCATCACCGCCAGCAAGGGCTCCAGGGCCGCCGGGTCGCCGATGGCGGCCAGGGCCTCGATGGCCGCGAAGCGCACCCAGGGCTCGTCGGCCAGGGCCTTGACCAGGGCCGGCACGGCCTGACCATCCCGGCGGCGGCCCAGGCTGATGGCCGCGGCCACCCGCACGTTGGGGTCGGAATCGCCCAGGGCGCGCATCAAGGCCCGGCCCACCCCCGGCGAATCCACGTTGCCCACGATGTCGGCGGCGAAGATGCGCAGGTCGCGGTCGTCCTCTTCCAACAGGGTCAGGATCAGGTCCGGGGCATCCTGGCCGATGCGCCGCAGGAGGTCCATGGCCATGTTGCGCAGCCCCACCTGCTCCACGCTCAAGAGGGGCACCAGGCGGGCGGCCACCTCCCGGCCGCGGATGCCGGTCAGGGCCTGCATCACGCTCTGGCGTACCTCGCCGTCGGGGTCGGCCAGGTGGTCCACCAAGGCCGGCACCGCCCGTGGGTCGCCCAGGCGGCCCAGTTGGGCCACGGCCTCCAGGCGCAACAATGGGTGGTGGCTGGCCAACTGGGCCAACAGGCCCTTAAGGAACTCATCGCTCATGAGGTCAGGTCTGACTTAGCGGCAGGTCCAGGATAAAGACCGTCAGGGGCGGCCCGGCCTGCCAGCGCACCCCGCCGCCCCAGGGGGCCAGGGCGGCCCGGGCCAGGAAAAGCCCCAGGCCGTCGTGCTCGCCGCCCTTGTCGCCGGCAAAGGGCTCGAACATGGCTGCGGCCATCTCGGGCTTGGGGCCGGGGCCATTGTCGCCCACCAGCAAGAGCGAGCGCCCGTCCTCCTGGCGCCAGCGCACCTGCAGGCGGCGGGCGCCGGCCGGGGCCAGGGCCTCCAGGGCGTTGGCCACCAGGGCGTTGAAGGCCACCGCCACGTCCTGGTAGGCGGCCACGACCTTGGGACAAGACGTCGGCAGGTCGGCCTCCAGCTCGGTCTCGTGCTTGAAGTACATGTCGGCCCGCCAGAAGGCCAGTTGCTCCCGGGCCAGTTGGCACGGGTCCAGGGGCTGGGGCTCGCTAGACTGGAACTGGCCGGCCTTGGCCGCCAGCAGGTCCAACTCGCCGCCGGTGCGCTCGAAGCCCTGGTGCATGGCCTTGAGCTTGGAGGTCAGGTCCTGGGTCTGTCCCTGGGCCAGCTTGAGTTCCAGGAGGTCCAGGGGCAGGCGGAGCATCTGCAGGCCGCCCGAAAGGTTGTGTACCACACCCTTGAGCAGGCGCCCCACCAGGGCCATACGCTCGCGCCGCAGGAGGGCCTGCACCACCTGGGGAGAAAGCTCGGGGGCCATGGCTACTCCTGTTCGCCCTGGTTGCGCTGGGCCAAGAGCCGGCGCTGCTGGTTGAAGGTGAAGCGGATCAGGCGCTCGCGGTCCAGCTCGGCGATGTCCAGAAAGCGCACCGCCGAGGACGCGCCGTGGGCCAGGTCGGCCTCGCCGGCGCGCACCACCTCGCCCAGGGCCGTGACCGGGCGCGAGGGCTCGTCGGGCAAGGCCAGCGAGACCAGGACGCGGCTGCCCACCTCCAGGCCCAGGGACTCGGCCACCCCGAAGCCCGAGCCCGAGACGTCGGTGGTGGTGGCCCGGCCGGGAAAGTGAGCAGCCTGCTCGCGCAGACGCATCTGGTGCAGGATCAGGTCCAGCTTGAAGTCCAGCCAGCGCATCACCGACAGCAGGGGGCGCAGGGCCTCCGGGGCCTTTTCCTCCTCCAGGGCCTTGCGGGCCGCCGCCTCCATCTCGCCATGGCCCTCCCACAGCTTGGAGTCCAGGGCCAGGGCCTGGCGGCCGGCCAGGGTGTCCAGCCCCCAGAAGACCATTAGGCTGGCGGCGGTGCGGAAGAATTCGCGTTCCTCGCGGGAATTGTCGCTCATGCCCGTCTCCTTATAGCCCGCCCTTGCCCAGGGCGCCGGGATGATAGCGGGCCAGCATCTCCACGAAGGCCCGCACCACCTCGCGGTCGAACTGCTGGCCCGAGGTCCGCGCCAGCTCGTCCACCGCCTCGGACTGGGTCTTGGCCAGGCGGTAGGGGCGGTCGGTGGTCATGGCGTCAAAGGCGTCGGCCACGGCCACCACGCGGGCCAGCAGGGGGATGTTGTCGCCGCCCAGGCCGTCGGGATAGCCGCCACCGTCCCAGCGCTCGTGATGGTGGCGGATGATGGCCCGCTCGCTCTTGGATAGGTCCATGGCCTGGATGATGCTCTCGCCGATCACCGGGTGCTGCTTGATCTGCTCGTATTCCTCGAAGGTCAGGGTGGCCTCCTTGAGCAGGATGTTGTCCTTGACCGCGATCTTGCCGATGTCGTGCAGATAGGCGGCGAAGCGCAGGGACTCGATCTGGTCTATGCCCAGGCCCATGGTCTGGGCGGTCAGCACGCTGAAGTTGGTGACCCGGCGGCTGTGCTGGCGGGTGTAGGAGTCCTTGGCCTCCATGGCGTTGACCAGCGCCCCCAGGGTGGAGTGCAGGTTGTTGACCATGGCCTCGTACAGGGCGATGTTCTCGATGGATAAAGCCGCCTTGTCCAGCAGAAAGCGGGTGAGGAAAATGTCCTCGCCCTTGAAGGCCAGCCCGCCATGCTTGTCGCCCACCAGCATGACCCCGAAGACCTCCTCGCGGATCTTGATGGGCAGGCACAGGTAGTCGCCCCGGCAGGGCAGCACCGCCGACAGGGCCTCGTCCATGCCTGGCCGGCCCAGCATGGGCTGGCCCTCGGCGGCCACCTTGCCGCAGATGCCCTGGCCCAGGCGGCCGGCCAGGCGGCCCACGGCCGAGGCCCCGAAGCCGCGCTCGGCGATGATGAGCAACTGGGAGGTGGTGCGGTCCAACAACAGCACCGCCGCCTTGTCCACCTCCAGGAATTTGACCGCCAGCTCGGCCATGCCCTGATAGATGTCCTCGGAGGTCTGCAGGCGGTCCATGGACTCGGAGATCTGGTGCAGGATGTTCTGCTCGCGCACCCGGCGGCCCAGCTCCAGGTTGAGCTTCTCGATCTTCTCCTGGTGCTTGATCCTCTCGCCCAAGCGCAGGTTTTCGCGCAGCAGGCGGTGCTCGCGCACCACCCGCTCCAGGGTCATTTTGACCTGGCTCAGGTTGAAGGGTTTGATGAGGAAGTCGCTGGCCCCCTGGCGCATGGTGTCTATGGCCGCGTCCAGGGAGGGGAAGCCGGTCATGATGACCACCGGCAGGTGGGGGTCCACCTGCTTGAGGCGGCCAAGCAGCTCCACGCCGCTCATGCCGTGCATCTTGAGGGCCAGGAAGGCGCAGGCAAAGGCGTCGCGGGCGAATTGAGCCAGGGCCAGCTCGCCGCTGGCCGCCGTGACCACCTGATGGTTGTTGATGGCCACCAGGTACTCGCTCAAGGCCTCGCGGATGAACTGCTCGTCATCCACCAGCAGGATGCGCAGGCGCTCCGCCCGGCTGAACGTGTCGCCTTTGGGTTCCGGCAAGGGCTGCAAGGCTTAGTCCCTAGCTATATCTAGGCCCAGACGAGGTCCACCATACCCCCACGGGCGCCCCCCGCACGGGGCGCACCCGTTCCCCCACACCCCGGCCCCGGGGCCGCCAGAGTGCATGGAAGTTTGAATACTAACATATCCCCCCGGCCAGGGCCAAGGGTTGTCCCAGTCTATGTGCGCGGGAAACCGGAAGACAGGCCCCGGGTGGCGGCCCGGCCTGGGGCCAGGCCGGGGTGGGCCTCGGCCGGCGAATCTCTCCTGGCCGGCGGGTGGCAGCCGGGGCACCCGGAGGGAGCCCTGGGCATGGGCGGGATGACGCGCCTGCCCGACCCGTTGCGGCCTGGCGGCCTACACCAGGGAGCCCAGCAGGCCGCCGTTGCCGCCCTGGTCCAGATCCTCGGCGATCTTCAGCACCGCCTCGGGGGGCATCTGGCGCAGCAGGCGCTCACCGTCCTGGCTGAAGATGCGCACCACGTCGCTGCCGGTCTTCTCGTCGTGGCTCAGCTCGAACCGGAGGTTGTAGTGCACGGCCAGGGCCGACAGGGTTTCCTCCAGTTCCTGGGGGCTTACCGCCGAGGCGGCCTGCGCGACCGTTTGCCGACCGTCCGGCGCGGGTTGGAGCGTGCCGGCTCGCGGCCTATTGGGGACCACGGGTTCCACGGTAAGGGGCATGCTGATCTTTGACAAATCCATGTTGGCCTCCCTGGTCCGGCATGGACCACCGAGGCGGGCTCCGGTCCCCTAGTTTCCTGGCGATGGGGGGCAGGCAAACAAGACTTCGTCGCCGGAGTTTGACATACTTTTCGCCGCCTCAACCAATTTATCGGCGGCCAGCAGCGCAAACTTTAAGCAAATGCGGCCGGCCTGTGAATAATTTTGGCTCACCAGGCCGCCTCCCGCTTGCGCCCTGACCCTGGCGGCCCCCCGCGCTGGCCGGGCGGCCCGCCGGGGGCTATAATGCAGGCCAGATTTACGATCAAGGCCGCAGTTTGACCGCCCCTCGGCCACGGAAGGAAAGGCCCATGGACCCAAGCCCCACCGACCAGGAAAAGCAGCAGTTACAGGATGTTTGGCGCGACCAGGCCCCCAGCCAGGCCCCGCCCCTGGACCTTGCCCGCCCGGGCATGGGCCTGGGCCAGCGCCCGGCCACGGCGGCCCAGGTGGGCCAGGCCCTCTTGGACCTGCTGGGCTGGCCCCAGTGGGTGCGGCTGTACCCCACGCCCTCCCTGGCCGTGGTGGCGGCCAGCAAGCTGGCCCGCGCCCGCGGCCTGGCCGGAGGCGTGCTGTGGGCCGCCCCGGGCACCGGCGCGCCTTTCGAGCCACCCCAGGGCGACCCCGGCCTGGTGATGCTGCGCTGCGACTGGGCGCCCGATGCCCAGAGCGTGGCCCAGGCCCAGCACGTGTCCCGGACCAAGGGTCTGCTGCTGGTGCTGGACGAGTCCTGCACCGGCCTGCGCCTGGCCCGGGGCGGGGCGGCCCAGTTCTACGGCCTGACCCCGGACCTGGCCCTCCACGGCCCGCCCTTGGCCGGCGGCCAGGACTTCGCGGCCCTGGTGGGCCGGGGCCAGGCCCCGCCGGAGCCGCCGACGCCCCCCAGCGGCCAGGCCCTGGCCGCCGCCGCCGCCACCTTGGATGCCGCGGCCCAGGAAGGCTACTGGGAGCGCCTGGGGCAGTGGGGCCGGGCCTTGGCGGTGGGCCTGGAGTATTTCCGCCAACGGTGCGGCCTGGACGAGGAAATAGCCTGGGAAGGCCCCCTGACCCTGCCCCGGCTCAAGGGCAAGCGCCTGTGGGCCTTCATCGAGCTGTGCCGGGAGGAGGGGCTCTTGCTGGAGCCCCTGGTGCTCCTGGACGCCACCCAAGACCCCGCCGAAGCCCCGGCCCGCCTGTTCAGCCGCCTGTGCCGGGCCTGCCAGCGGCTCAAGGTGCTGCCCCAGGGCGAGAAGGCCCCCCACGGCTGGGCCGAGGCCCACGGCGCGGGCGGCAAGTGCCTGCGGGTGGAGGAAATCCTGCGCTCGCTTGATTCTTAATTTTAGAGATTATACTAAACCGTTGGCGCGAGGCCCGGCCCCACGAACCGGAGGTGAACCTTGGCTCACAAACGTCTAGCCCTGCCGCTCTTGCTCAGTCTGACCCTGATTTGCCTGACCCTGCCGGCCCTGGCCGCCGAGGATCCGCCCACGGTCACGGCCCAGGTGGTGCATAGCCAGACCGCCTACACCCCCGGCGCCAGCCATCCCCTGGTGCTGCGCTTCCACATACGCCCGGGCTTCCACATCAACACCCATAAACCCTCGGAGCCCGACATCTACCCCACCAATCTGAGCTGGGAGCAGAACCCCAGCCTCACTTTTGCCCCCGCCATCTTCCCCAGCCCCCGCTCCTACAAGCCCAGCTTCAGCGACAAGCCCATGGAGGTCCACGACGGCGTGCTGGATCTGCGCCTGAGCTTCACGGTGGCGGCCACGGCGGCCCCCGGTCCCCAGGCGGTCAAGGCCAAGCTGGAGTATCAGGCCTGCGACGACCAGTCCTGCCTGATGCCCGAGACCCTGGAGGTGCCGGTGACCATCACCGTGGCCGCCAAGGGCAAGCCCGGCAAGCCCCTGAACAGCGAGGTCTTTGGCCAGACCGGCCAGAGCAAGGGCAAGAAGGCCGGCGGCCAGCGCTAGCGGTCCCGGAAGCGGCGCTGCGCCAGCCGGGTGGCCAGGATGCCCAGCCCCACCAGGGCCGGCAGGGCTATTGCCAGCATTTGCAGGCCCTTGACCGCCCCGAGCCGGGCCACTATCCAGCCGCCGCCAAAGTAGCCCAGGCAACTGAAGCACAGGGTCCAGCCTAGGGCCGAGACCAGGTTAAGCAGCACGAAGCGCCAGGGAGGCACGCCGGCGGTCCCGCAAGCCAAAGGCACCACCATGCGCAGCCCGTAGAGAAAACGCGACAAGAGCATCAGGGGCACGGCATGGCGCCGCACCAGGCAGCGGGCGGCCACCACCTTGCGCCCCAGGCGCCAGGGCCGGGCCAGCAGGCGGGCGCCCTGAAAGCGCCCCAGGAAAAAGAACAGATTGTCGCCGGCAAAGGCCCCGCCCAGGGCCGCCAGGGCCATCAGGATGGGGTCCAGTAGCCCCTGGCGGGCCGCCACCCCGCCCAGGATGAAAAAGACCTCTCCCTCCAGGAACGTCCCCACGAACAGGGCCAGATAGCCGTAGGTGGCGATGGCCCGCTGGATGTCGGCGCTATCCATGACGACCCTGTTGGCGGTGGGGTGGGGGCATGGCCAGCATTATACCCAACCCGCGCCAGGCCAGCCCCCCGGCCCTGGCGCCAAGCCGGCTGTGGACTTATGCTTAAGGCATGGGGAGGACGGGCCGTGACCACCACCTGCCAGAAAAAACATGCCTGCCCGGACTGCCGCGAGTGCCAGAACTGCTCGCCGGCCCGCTGCCACCTGTGCCGGGGCCAAGGGGCCGAGGAGGCCGAGAGGCGCTTTGCCGGCTTGTCCATGGCCCAGCAGATCGCCCTGTTCGAGGCGGTCAACCGGGGAGAACTGCCCGAGGGCGACTACGCCCGCCGGGACCGCGCCCTGCCCATCTTAGTGGAATTGCCCAACAAAGATGAAGCGGGCCAGGTTTGCCCCGACTAAGGCCCTAGTCCATGCCCAGGTAGGCCCGCTGCACCCGGCCGTCGCTGGCCAGTTCCTGGCCGCTGCCCGAAAGCACCACCCGCCCCACCTCCAGCACGTAGCCCCGGTGGGCGATGGCCAGGGCCGCGGCGGCGTTCTGCTCGATCAGGAGCACCGTCACGCCCCGTTGGTGTATGCGCCGGATGACGCCGAAGACCTCGGCCACCATCAGGGGGGCCAGGCCCAGGCTGGGCTCGTCCATCATCAACAGGCGCGGCCGGCCCATGAGCGCCCGGCCCAGGGCCAGCATCTGCTGCTCGCCGCCGGAGAGGGTGCCGGCCTGCTGCCGGCGGCGCTCGGCCAGGCGGGGGAAGGTGTCAAAGACCTCGGCCATGTCGGCCTGCTGCTCGCGGCCCCGGGGGCGGAAGTAGCCGCCCAGGATCAGGTTCTCCTCCACGCTCAGGTTGGCGAAGACCCGGCGGCCCTCGGGCACCAGGATCAGGCCCTGGCGCGATAAGCGGCTGGCCTTGTGGCCGGTGATGGGCCGGCCCTCGTAGGCGATGGCGCCGGCCGTGGGCTTGATGAGCCCGCTCACCGCCCCCAAGAGGGTGGACTTGCCGGCCCCGTTGGCCCCGATCAGGCAGACGATCTCGCCCTGGGCCACCGTGAGGTCCACCCCTTGCAGGGCCTGGATGCCCCCGTAGCGCACGCCAAGATTGCGCACCTCAAGCATGGACGGCCTCGCCCTGGCCCAGTTCCAGGCCGGCGCCCAGGTAGGCCTGGATCACCGCCGGGTCGCCCCGCACCTCCTCGGGCGTGCCCCGGGCGATGACCTTGCCGTAGTCCAGCACCGTGATGTGCTCGCACAGGCTCATGACGAAGCGCATGTCGTGCTCGATCAACAGCACGGTCAGCCCCATGTCGTCGCGCAGGCGCCGCACCAGGCCGGCCAGGTTGGCGGTCTCCTGGGGGTTCATGCCGGCGGCCGGCTCGTCCAGGAGGAGCAGGCTGGGGCCGGTGGCCAGGGCGCGGGCGATTTCCAGCAGGCGCTGCTGGCCGTAGGCCAGGCTGCCGGCCCGCTCGCGGGCCAGGTCCTGGAGGCCCACCAGCTCCAGCAGCTCGGCCGCGCGGGCCAGGACGCGGCGCTCCTCGCGCCGGTAGGCGGGCAGGCGAAAGATGGCCGAGAGGAAGGAGGCCTCCAGACGGCCGTGGAAGCCCACCAGCACGTTGCTCAAGACCGACAGCTCGCCGAAGAGCCGTATGTTCTGGAAGGTGCGCCCCATGCCCAGGCGGTTGATCTGGTGGGATTTTAGCCCCAGCACCGCCTGGCCCTGGAAGCTGACGGCGCCCTCCGTGGCCCCCACCCGTCCGGTGAGCAGGTTGAAGACCGTGGTCTTGCCCGCGCCGTTGGGGCCGATGAGCCCGGCCAGGTCGCCGGCGCGCAGGGTGAGGTCCAGGCCGTCCACGGCCATCAGCCCGCCGAAGCGGCAGGTCAGACCGGCCACGCGCAGAATCTCCCTGCTCATGGCCGTGGCCCCCGCCGGCTCAGGACCGCCAACAGCCAGCGCCAGGAGAACTCGCTCTTGCCCAGGAGGCCCCGGCGCATGAAGATCATGCAGGCCATCAAAAGCAGGCTGAAGATGACCATGCGCATGCCGGGGATGCCCGGGACGCTGAGTCCCAGCAGGCTCATGGGCTCCTCCACCACCCGAAGCCACTCGCCGCCGAAGGTGATGAGCAGGGCGGCCAAGGCCGCGCCGGTCATGGAGCCCAGGCCGCCCACCACGATGATGATGAGCAGGTTGAAGGTGAGGAAGAAGGTGAAGAGGCTGGGGCTGATGGTGGTGATGAGCTGGGCCAGGAGCCCGCCGGCCATGCCCTCCAGAAAGGCGTCGGTGGTAAAGGCCAGCATCTTGTGCCAGAAGACGTTGATGCCCATGGACTCGGCGGCGCCCTCGTCCTCGCGGATGGCCTTCAGGGCCAGGCCGTAGGAGGACTTGGCCAGGCGGGTCAGCACGAACAACGCCACCACGGCCAGGCCCCAGGTCCACCAGAGGTTGTTGGTCAGGTGGGGGATGCCCTTGAGCCCCAGGGGGCCGTTGGTGACGCCCTGGGCGTTGTTGGCCACCACCCGGATCACCTCGCCCAGGCCCAGGGTGACGATGGCCAGATAGTCGCCGCGCACCCTGAAGACCGTGAAGCCCATGCCAAAGGCCATCAACGCCGTGACCAGGCCGGCGATGACCAGCGCCAGGCCCAGGGGCAGGTGGATCACCGACAGGGGCCAGACCAGAGGCTCCAAGATGAAGTTCAGGGCCTTCTCGGCCGGGGCCATGGTCAACAACGAGGTGACGTAGGCCCCGCAGGCCACGAAGGCGTTGGGCGCCAGGCTGAACTGGCCGGTGACGCCGTTGACCAGGTTGTAGCCGCTGGCCAGCACCAGGTAGATGCCCGCCAGGCAGGTCATGTGCACCCAGTAGCCGCCAGCCAGCCTCTCCACGCCCATGAGCAGGCCGGCCAGGAGCATAATGCCCATGAGGCTGAGCCAGAAGTCGCGCCGCCGGGTCAGGTGGGCCGGCGGCAACGGCCCGGGGCTGAAAATTTCGCGCAGGCTCACGAGGGCAGTTCCTGGCCCAGGATGCCCGTGGGCCTGAAAAGCAAAAAGCCTATGAGCAGCACGAAGGCCAGGGCGTCGCGGTAGCCGGCCATCTCGGGCCACAGGGCCACCAGCATGATCTCGCAAAAGCCCAGCACCAGCCCGCCCAGCACCGCGCCCACCACGTTGCCGATGCCCCCCAGCACCGCGGCCACGAAGGCCTTGAGCCCGGGCAGCACGCCCATGAGGGGGTTGATCTGGGGGTACTTCATGGCCCAGAAGATGCCCCCGGCCGCCGCCAGGGCCGAGCCGATGGCAAAGGTTATGGCCACCACGCGGTTGGTGTCTATGCCCATGAGCTGCACCGTCACCAGGTCCCGCGAAAGCGCCCGCATGGCCATGCCCAGGCGGGTGCGGTAGATCATCCACAATAGCCCGGCCAGCACCAGGGCGGTGATGATGGGCACCCAGACGCTGTGGGAGAGCACCCTCAGCTCGCCGATCTGGTAGAGCTGGTTGAATATCTCGGGCCGCTCGAAGGCCTTGGGCCGGCCGCCGAAGATCACCAGGCCCAGGTTCTCCAAGAAGAAGCTGACCCCGATGGCGGTGATCAGCGCGCTGATGCGCGGGGCGGTGCGCAGGGGGCGGTAGGCCCCCTGGTCAATCAGCACCCCCAGGAGGGCGGTCAGCGCCATGGAGCCCACCAGGGCCGCCCACCAGGGCAGGCCGAACTGCACCGCCCCGAACCAGGCCAGGTAGCAGCCCACCATGAGCACGTCGCCGTGGGCGAAGTTGATGAGCCGCAAGATGCCGTAGACCATGGTGTAGCCGATGGCGATGAGCGCGTACAGGCTGCCGAGCGTCAGGCCGTTGATGATCTGTTGCAGGAACTGGGTGCCGTCCATGCTGGGCTTTCCATTTAGCTGAGGCTATGCGGGCCATGGATCCACCCCAAGCAAACCGGGTTTGCTTGGGGACCCCGTATGGCCCGCCGGGTGCGCCAGCGCACCTGCATTAGGGGTTGACCGTGGCCACGAAGACGAACTTGCCCTCCTTGACTTGCAATATCACCGCCGGTTTGACCGCGTCGTGCCCCACGATGTCGGTGAGCCCGCACACCCCGGCAAAGCCCCTGGTGGTGTCCAGGGCCTTGGCCAGCCCTGGGGCCTCCGTGGACCCGGCGCGCTCCAGGGCATCCAGAAGCAGCAGGTAGGCGTCGAAGCCCAGGGCGCCCAGGGCGTCGGGGGCCTTGCCGTGGGCCTGGCGGTAGGCCTGGGCATACATGCGGCCCTGGGCGGTGGTGGCGCCGCCCTCGTCGAAGTGGGTGGTGAAGTACAGCCCCTCCACGGCCGGCCCGCCGATCTTTATCAGCTCGTCGGACTGGGCGGCGTCGCCGGAGAGGAAGGGGGCCGTGATGCCCAGCTCGCGGGCCTGGCGCACCAGCAGGGGCTCCTCGGGCAGGTAGCCCGGCAGATAGATTACGTCGGGGTTCTTGGCCTTGATGGCCAGCAATTGGGCGCTGAAGTCCTGGTCGCCCTCGCTGTATTGGGCCGTTATCGCCACCTGGCCCCCCAGGCTGGCGAAGGATTTCTTGAAGAAGTTGGCCAGGCCCACCGAGTAGTCGCGGGCCACGTCAAAAAGCACGGCCGCGGTCTTGGCCTTGAGGTGGTTGAAGGCGAAGTTGGCCGCCACCCCGCCCTGAAAGGGGTCTATGAAGCAGGTGCGGAAGATGTAGGCGCGCCCCTGGGTGACCAGGGGGTTGGTGGCCCAGGCCGCGACCAGGGGCACCCCCGCCGCCTCGGCCACCGGGGCGGCGGCCAGGGCCTCGGAACTGGACAAGGGCCCCAGGATGGCCACCACCTTGTCCCTTTGGATCAGGCGGTTGGCGGCGTTGCTGGACTCCACCTTGTCCGATTTGTTGTCCAGCAGCACCAGCTCCACCGGCCGGCCCAAGGCCTGGGCCTTCTGGGCCTGGGCCAGCCTGATGCCCATCAGGCACATCTCGCCGTAGGCCGCCGAGCCGCCGGTCAGGGGCAGGACCAGGCCGATCCTGATGGGCTCGGCGGCCAGTGCCCCGCCGGCGGCCAGGGCCATGACCAGGGCCAGGAGCCCGCATAGCCAGGGTCTCGCGCGCATGTTCACCTCCTTGGCCGGCCGGCTGGGCACCGCGCCCGGGTTAGGGATTGACCGTGGCCAGGTAGACGAATTTGCCGTCCTTGATTTGCAGGATCACCGCCGGCTTGACGGCGCTGTGCTCCACCAGGGTCAGGGTACCGGTGACGCCGGGGAAGTCCTTGGTCATCTCCAGGGCTGGCACCACCGCCTGGGCGTTGGCCGACTTGGCTTTTTCCATGGCGTCCAGGAGCACGTTGTAGGTGTCGTAGGAGAGCGCGGAGCAGGAGTCGGGGGCCTCCTTGTAGCGCTCGCGGTAGGCCTTGACGAAGGCCTTGCCACTGGCGGTGGTCACGCCGTTCTCGTCGAAGTGGGTGGTGAAGCTAAGCCCCTCCACGGCCGCGCCGCCGATCTTGATCAGTTCATCGGCCTGGGAGGCGTCGCCGCCCAGGAAGGGCTGCTTGAGCCCCAGCTCGCGGGCCTGGCGGGCGGCCAGGGCTATCTCGGCGTAGTAGTTGGGCAGGTAGAGCA
>JACQYR010000141.1:10554-18475 GCA_016208115.1 Desulfarculus sp. | reverse complement strand
GATATCGGGGTTCTTGGCCTTGATGGCCAGGAGCTGGGCGCTGAAGTCCTGGTCGCCAGTGCTGTACTTGGCGTTGATCAACACCTGGCCGCCCAGTTCCTTGAAGGCCTTCTCGAAGTAGTTGGAGATGCCCACGCAGTAGTCCTGGGCCACGTCCACCATGATGGCGGCGGTCTTGGCCTTCAGTTTATTGAAGGCGAAGTTGGCGCCCACCCGCCCCTGGAAGGGATCGATGAAGCAAACTCGGAAGGCGTATTTCCTGTCCTGGGTGACCAAGGCGTTGGTGGCCCAGGGGCTGATCATGGGCACGCCGGCGGCCTCGCAGACCGGAGCGGCGGCCAGCGAGTTGCTGCTGGACAGAGGCCCGATGATCGCCACCACTTTATCGTTTCGGATCAGTCGGTTGGCTCCGTTGCTGGCCTCCACCTTGTCGGACTTGTTGTCCACCACCACCAGCTCAATGGGCCGGCCCAGCACCTGGGGCCTGGCCTCCACGGCCAACTTGAGCCCCCGGAGCGCGTTCTCGCCGAAGGGCGCATTGGTGCCGGTCATGGGAAAGAGCACGCCCACCTTGATGGGCTCGGCCGCGCCGGCCTGGGGGGCCGCCAGCGGGGCGGCCAGCAGGGACAGGCACAGGACCAGGGCTAGGCGTTTCATCTCGGATATACCTCACTTCATGGTTGCGGGTTGGGTGGCGGGGGCCCTTCCCTAGGGTTCTATGGTGGTCACGTACTCGAACTTGCCGTCCTTGACCTGGAGGATGGCCGCGCTCTTGACCGCGTTGCCGTCCTCGCCGATGGTTAGCCGGCCGCTGATGCCCAGGAAGTCCCTGGTGCCGGCCAGGGCCTGGCGCAACTGGGGGCCGTCAATGCCCCCGGCCCGCTCCAGGGCGTCGGCCAGCACCAGGTAGGCCTCGGCCCCTAGCACATGGAAGCTGGTGAGGTCCTCCTTGATGTTGCCGGCGGCCCGCTCCTTGGCGTAGCCGGCCAGGAACTCCCTGGCCAGGGGGGTGACCGCCCCCTGCCTGTGGAAGTGGGTGGTGAAACTCAAGCCTTCCACGGCCGGGCCGCCGATATTCAATAGCTCCGGCGCGTCGGCGCCGTCGCCGCTGAGCAGGGGCGTCCTCAGGCCTAGCTCCCGGGCCTGGCGGGCGGCCAGGGCTATCTCGGCGTAGTAGTTGGGCAGGTAGAGCAGGTCGGGGTTGCTGGCCTTGATAGCCCCCAGTTGGGCGCTGAAGTCTTGGTCGCCGGTGCCGCACTTGGCCTCGGCCACCACCTGGCCGCCCAGGCGCTGGAACTCGCGCTTGAAAAAGGCCGCCAGGCCCACGGCGTAGTCCTGGCCCACGTCAATAAGCACCGCCGCCCGGCGGGCGCCCAGGTTCTGGAAGGCATGGCGGGCCGCCGCCTGGCCCTGGAAGGGGTCCATGAAGCAGACCCGGAAGACGTACCGGCGTCCCTGGGTGACGATGGGGCTGGTGGCCGAGGGCGAGACCAGGGGCACCCGGGCCGCTTCGGCGATGGGGGCCGCCGCCAGGGTGGCCGAGCTGGTCACCGGCCCCAGCATGGCCGCCACCTTGTCCTTGGTCACCAGGCGGTTGGTGGCGTTGGCCGCCTCCACGTTGTCGCTCTTGTTGTCCACCAGCATCAGCTTGAGGGGCCGGCCCAGGGCCGTGGGGCGCATCTGTTGGGCTATCCTGATGCCGTCCCAGGTCATCTGGCTGAAGGCCGCCACCTGGCCGGTCATGGACAGGTTGGCGCCCACCAGGATGGGCTCCTCCGCGGCCGCCAGGGCCGGGACGGCCGGGGCCAGGGCCAGGCAGGCCAGGGCCAACCAGCGGGCAGCCTTGCGGACAAGCTGGGTCATGGCCTCGTCTCCGTTTGGTTGGGGTGCATAGATGGCCGGCGCCAGGGGGCTTGTGGGCCTGGGCGCCGCATGTGATGCAGGTTAGTGGCTATTGCCCGCGCCTGTCAAGGCCGCTGTGCACAGGCGGGATGCGGCCCCCCTCAAGGAATCCGGGGCCGGGGCTTGAGCAGGCGGCGCTCAAAGCCCAGGCGCGCCCGGTAGAGCAGGAAATAGAACCTGGCCCCCACGGAGTTGCACAACTGGTCCCAGGTCAGGTGGTAGAGCCAGCCCACGGCCAGGGCCTTGACCCAGGGCGGCGCGCCTAGGGCCAGGATCAGGCCCCAGGCCAGGGCCATGAGCTCCCAGGAATGGGTAACTATCAGGATGCGGGGCACCCGCTGCTCATAAAAGGACTCGAAGAAGTCCTCCAGGCCCCGCCAGCCGCCCCGCCACCACAGGTAGTCGGGCAAGTGGTCCACGTCCACCAGCACGCTGGCGGCCACGGCCAGGCCGGCCAGCGCCGCCGAGCCCTCGCTCCAGTAATAGGCCCCGCCCAGGGGCAGGGCCGCCACCACGTGCGCCCTCAGCTTCATGATCGCCTTTCGCGGCCCCCCAGCCCTTCTACGGGGTTGGCGGGGAGGGTGTAAACCAAGTATATTGCATAAAACCTCGCGGCGCGCCCGCCGCCTGGCAAGGGCAAGGAACAGGCCTTGGCTATAGACGATCACCATCCCCGGGTCAAGTCCCTGCTGGCCAAGCAGCAGGCCCTGGCCAATCTCACCTTGGAGATGACCCGGCAGGTGGAGTTGCACGTGCAGCCGATCTTCGAGACGGCCCTCCAACAAGCCGGCCAGGCCCTGGAGGCCGGCATGGCCTGCCTGCACCTGGCCGACGAGCAGCACGGGCTGACCCGCCTGGTGGCCAACTGGAACCTGACCCCGGCCTGGACCCAGAAATGGGGCAGCCTCTCCCTGGCGGAGGACTCGGCGCCGGCCCTTTGCCAGAAAAGCGGCCAGGCCCTGGAGCTGGGACCGGAGCAGGCTCCACCGGGCCTGGGGGGCCTGGCCACGGCCCCGGTCAGGGGCATGGACCTGACCGTGGGCACCGTCAGCGTGCTCTACGCCGGCCCCCCGCCCTTGGACCCCGACCGCGCGTCCTTCCTGGAGAGCGTGGGCCACCTGCTGGGCCTGGCCATCGAGCACTCCGGCCTGGTTTCGGAGCTGATGGACAACCTGGACCAGTTGATGCAACTCAAATCCAGCCTGGAGGCCCGCAACCAGGAACTGGACCAGGCCAACCGCCAGTTGGCCGAGCTTTCCGTCACCGACGGCCTGACCGGCGTCTACAACCACCGCCACCTGCACGAGCGCCTGGCCCGGGAGATCGCCCGCTCCCGCCGCCTGGGCCACCCCATCTGCCTGGTGATGGCCGACCTGGACCACTTCAAGCAGGTCAACGACCGCCTGGGGCACCAGGTGGGCGACGAGGCCTTAAGGCTTACCGCCGGCTGGCTCAAGGCCGGGGTGCGCGAGGTGGACTTGGTGGGGCGCTACGGCGGCGAGGAGTTCATGCTGGTGCTGGTGGACTGCCACCTGCAAGCCGGCCGCCAGGTGGCCGACAAGCTGCGCCAGACCATCGCCCAGCGCTCCCGGCGCCAGCCCTTCGACGCCCTGGGCGGCTTCACGGTGAGCATGGGCGTGGCCCAACTGGTCCCGGGCATGGACGAACAGGAGCTGATCGCCGCCGCCGACCAGGCCCTGTACCGGGCCAAGACCGGGGGCCGCGACCGCGTGGAAACCGCCTAAACCGCCTCGCTTGCCCTCTCCACCTAATCCCCCAGATCGAAGCTGGCCAGCACCGGCGCGTGGTCCGAGGGCTTCTCACGGCCCCGGGGCTCGGTGTCCACCCAGGCCTCCCGGCAGGCCCGGGCCAGGGGGGGGGTGGCCAGCAGGTGGTCTATGCGCCAGCCCAGGTTGCGCGCAAAGGACTTGGGCAGGCGATAGTCCCAGAAGGTGAACTGCTTCTGGTCTGGGTGATGCAAACGATAGAGGTCGCTGAGCCCCCAGCCCATGACTTGGGCCAGGGCCGCCTGCTCGGCGGGGTGAAACCCCACCTGGCCTTGCAGGCGCTCTGGGTCGAAGACGTCCAGGGGCTCGGGCGCCACGTTGATGTCGCCCAGCCAGACCAGGGGGTCGCCGGGCTGGAAGCGGGCTTGCAGAAAGCGCCCCAGGCGCTCGATGAAGGCCAGTTTCTCCTGGAAGGCCGGATGGCCGGGGTCGCGCCCCTGGGGCACGTAGGTGTTGACGACCCACACGCCGTCCACCAGCGCGCTGATGAGGCGGGCCTCGGCCAGGGGCTGGCCGTCGTCAAAGCCCTTGAGCACTTGCTGGGGTGGCCGCCGGCTCAGGATGGCCACGCCGTGGTAGGCTTTTTGGCCCCACACCGCTGACTGGTAGCCGGCCTCCAAGAAGGCCGCCTGGGGGAACTGATCGTCCTGGCACTTGATCTCCTGCAGGCACAGCACGTCCGGCGCCGCCTGGGCCAGCCAGGTCAAGAGCGATTCCAGGCGGGCGCGCACGCCGTTGATATTGAAGGTGGCCAGGGTCCAGGTCATGGCTTAATCCTGTTATAAGTAGTGTTAATCTAGTTTTTTGGGGCCGGATCATTGTGCAATCAGCCCTGATGGGCCTTGCCAGAAAGGCGCCTCGGCGTTAGAATTGCACAAATGCCCAGACCGGCATCCGAGGGTTTGCAAGGAGAAGCGATCCATGCCCATCTACGAATTCCGCTGCGATGCCTGCCAGCAGGTCTTCGAGCACCTGGCCCTGAGCAGCCAAGAGGCCGTGGAGATACGCTGCCCCGCCTGCGGGGGCGAGAAACTTAGCCGGGTTTTGAGCACCTGCTCCAGCGTGATGGGCGATAGCGCCCCCGCGCCCGCCCAGTCGGCCAGCCCCTGTGTGCAAAACCGCTCCTGCCAGAACGCGGGTTCCTGTAGCACCATAACACTGCCCGGACATACTAGGTAGCGCCTTCGCCGCCCGGAGGCCCGCCGGCCTGACCGCCGCCAGGGCCTTGTCCGGGAAGTGGAAGTGGTGCGATAGTATATATTGCCGATGGAAATTCTATATGGTATTTTAGTACCAGATTACCGCTTACCCACACTCTCGGCCATTTGCTAACCGCGGAGAGGCCTCATGTTTCTAAAAGTCGGCGTGATCGTGGCGTTGGCGGCCTGCGCCCTGGGCCTGGCCTACAAGATCCGGCTCTGGCTGACCGTGGCCATCGGACCCGAGGCCGTGGGCATCTCCGCCGGCCAGCGGGCCGCCGCCGCCCTGGGGGGACTGGGGCGGGCAATCTTCAGCCGCCGCCTAGGGGCCATGCTCAAGGCCCTTGCCCTGGACGGCCTATGGCAACGCCGGGTCTGGAACCACAGCCGCCTGGCCTGGCTGACCCACATCTGCATCTTCGTGGGCTTCCTGGGTCTATTGTTGCTGCACGCCCTGGGCGATGTGCTCACCAAACACGTCTTCTCCGGCTACCAGCCCACGGTGCATCCCTATCTGTTCCTGCGCAACCTCTGCGGCACCCTGGTGCTGGTGGGCGTGGGCCTGGCCATCTACCGCCGCTGTACCCTGCCGGGGCTCAAGCTCACCACCCGGGGCCTGGACCGCCTGGCCCTAGTGCTGTTGGCGGTGATAATCTTCTCGGGTTTCGCCCTGGAGGGCGTCAAGATCGTCTCCCACCAGAGCTTCGAGCGCATGGTCAAGGAGTACCCCCCGGCCGGCGGCGAGCCCGCCGAGGTCGCCGCCCTGGAGGCCTACTGGGCGCGTGAGTTCGGGGTGGCCTTCCCGGCCGGACGCGGCCAGGGCGACGCCCGGGCCCTGGAACTGGGCCGCCGGCTGCACGAGGAGACCTGCGCCGACTGCCACGCCCCGGCCCAGTGGGCCTTCCTCGCCTATGGCTTGGGCAAGGCCCTGGGTCCGGCTGGCGTCAGCCTGGCCGGCGCCGGCGAGGAGGCCCTGTGGTACCTGCACGTGCTGGCCAGCCTCTTGGGCCTGGCCATCCTGCCCTTCAGCAAGTTCCTGCACCTGTTCACCACGCCACTGCTCTTGGCGGTGCGCGCGGGCATGGACCGCAGGCAACTAAGCCCCGCCAACCTGGCCACCTTGCGGGCCTACGAGCTGGACGCCTGCATGCACTGCTCGGTCTGCTCGGTGCACTGCTCGGTGGGCGTGGCCTACCCGGAGGTGGGCAACCAGAACATCCTGCCCGGCGAGAAGCTGGCCGCCCTGATGCGCCTCAGCGGCGCCCGCCCCGGCCAGCCCAGCCCCCGCGAACTCAGGCTCATCCGCCAGGGGGCCTACATCTGCACCAGTTGCCTGCGCTGCACCAACCTGTGCACCGCGGGCATCAACCTGCAAGACCTGTGGCTGGCCATGAAGGCCGACCTGGCCCGCCAGGGGCTGGGGTCCACCTACCACGACGTGCGCCAGGCCCTGGGCCGCGCCGCCCAGCCCAGCCGGCAAGCGCCGGTGGTCAGGCTGGGCAACGGCCAGCCGGCCATCCACAAGGAGCTGAAGGCCTCGGCCCTGGCCGGCAACTTCAGTAGTTGCTACAAGTGCATTACCTGCTCCAACTCCTGCCCGGTGGTGCGCATGTACGAGCGCCCCCTGGAGGAGCTGGACCTGATGCCCCACCAAATCATGCACTGCCTGGGCCTGGGCCTCAAGGAAGAAGCCATGGGCGCCCGCATGACCTGGAACTGCCTGACCTGCTACCACTGCCAGGAGGCCTGCCCCCAGGGCGTGCGGGTGGCCGACATCCTCTACGAGCTACGGCACCTGGCCTCGGCCCAGTCCGCCGACCTGGAGGTCTAGACATGCGCTACGCCTTTTTCCCCGGCTGCAAGATACCCTACTACGTGCCCCACTATGGCGCCTCCAGCCGCCGCGTGCTCCAGGAGCTGGGCATTGAGTTGGTGGACCTGGAGTTCAACTGCTGCGGCTACCCCATGAGCCACCTCTACTACCAGTCCTCCCTGCTGGCCGCGGCCCGCGCCCTGGCCATGGCCGAGGCTTTAGGCCTGGACATCCTCACCCCCTGCAAGTGCTGCTTCGGCTCCTTCAAGCGCTCCATGCACGCCCTGTCCCAGGAGCCGGAGCGCCGCCGCCAGGTGGCCGAGGAACTGGCCAAGGAGGGCCTGGCCTTCCCAGTGAAAAGCCAGGTCAAGCATCTCCTGAGCGTGCTCTATCACGACCTGGGCCTGCCCGCCCTGCGCCAACGCATAACCCGGCCCTACCAGCACCTCAACGTGGCGGTGCTCTACGGCTGCCATGCCCTGCGCCCCAGCCGGGTCACCGGCTTCGATCACCCCTACGCCCCCACCATCATTGACCAGTTGGTGGAGGTCACCGGCGCCCAGAGCATCGCCTGGGCCGGCAAGCTCTCCTGCTGCGGGGCGCCCTTGTTGGAGCACAACCCCGAGCTTTCCCTGGCCATCATCGCCCGCCGCCTGAGCGAGTGCCGCGAGGGCGGGGCCGACGTGCTGGCCATCGCCTGCCCCTACTCGCAGATGCAGGCCGAGCGGGCCTATGCCGTGCCCCGGCCGGCGGCGGACCGCGAGCTGGTCACCGGCGCCGTGCTCTATCCCCAGCTCCTGGGCCTGGCCATGGGGCTGACGTCCGCAGACCTGACGCTGAGCCTGAACACGCCCGACGCCGGCTATCTGCTCAGTTTCTTGTCAGGGGCCTAACGGGGAGGCATTGATAGCAGGTTCAAATCAGCCGAATGGCTGTCATCAATAGGCCAAAGCGCGGGCGGGGATAAACCCCGCCCCTACATTAAGACTGCGCTTGATTGTCTTCTTGATGGGCGGAGGTAACC
Organism: Desulfarculus sp.; assembly: GCA_016208115.1. GTDB lineage: Bacteria > Desulfobacterota > Desulfarculia > Desulfarculales > Desulfarculaceae > JACRDC01. The sequence continues at coordinate 10,750 of JACQYR010000141.1, read as the reverse complement.
CCGCCCGTCTTGATTTAATCCCACAAGCCGCAACGGGAGCCGGCAGCGCCGGCCAGGGGAACAACGCCAACCGACCCGTTATCGCCCGCCGCGGCTCGCGGCCCGACCCGTCATTGGCCGCCGCGGCTCGCGGCCGGCAGGCCATGGCGGCGCATCTTGCGCCACAGGGTGGTGCGGTCCATGCCCAGGGCCTGGG